>CALIAG010000456.1 GCA_938041325.1 uncultured Saprospiraceae bacterium
TTGGATGAACCAAATGTTTATGGTTTTGCAAATACGAATTTTTCGGTAAGCTTAGTTGAAAACAATGGAGACCCGGAAAGGATTTGGATTCAACATCTTTATGGAGGGCCTGATGCACCCGATGATGACAATTCCGGAATCAGATTTTCTTCAACTCACTACTGGCAAGTAGATGGTGATTTCGACCCTGATGTTTTTATAGCAACTGGCCTTGTTGAATATCGTAGATCAGGCCAGTTTGGGCTTGATGCTGATTTGACCAATTTTACTGAAGACAGTCTTATTCTTGTTTATAGAGCTGACCCCGGACAAGCATGGGGCGAGTTTCCAGATTATAGCAAAAACATAATTTCACCTTCAGATGGAAATGGATTCATTCGAATCACTAGGTTAGTTCCCGGACAATATGCATTTGCAAATGGGGCTTTGCCTGTGTCAAACTATGAAATTGATGATCAAATAGACCTAAAAGTTTACCCAAATCCTGCTATGAATGAGCTATTTTTAAGCGCAGATTTGGATAACTCCATACAAATGACAGCTGAAATCTATTCTTTATCCGGTAAAAGGATCAAAGATTTTGATTTGCCAAAAAATAGTGCTTTATTGAAGAAGATAGATTTAGAAGGTTTCTCTCAAGGAACCTATATTCTATATCTAAAAGATAAAAAAGGGAAAACAATAGCAACCAAAAAGTTCGAAATTTTAAAACCCTAAGGAATTTTATTTAGGTCAAACTATTAAGAAGGATCACGAGTCAAAACCAATTGAAAAAGGATGAAGAATGATACTAAGTTGTATGACGCCTTTGGCGAACTTCTCTACTGTGTTGCTATAGCTGATGGGTTGGTTCAACCTGAAGAATTGGATTCAATGAAAGAGGTGCTGGAAGATCACGAATGGGGCAAAGCTGTTCAATGGTCTTTCCAATATGAAATGAAGAAAAAAGCAGACTTGAAGGATACTTACGAAAAAGCACTCTTTACGTTGAAAGAAAACGGCCCTCATCCAGATTACAAATACCTAGTAGAAGTACTTGAAACTATCGCAGCAAGCGATGGAAAATTCCAAAAGAAAGAAGGTCAAGTCATTTCTATATTCCAAAAAAGCCTGCGCGCTCATTTCAAAGAATATTTGGATCAAAACGGTCTAATTAGAAGCTACCATTCTTAGAAAATAAATTCATTTTGATTTTTTATTCTTGATTCTCTATTCGTATCCGACGAATAGAGCTAATTATTCCTGTCTTTTATTTCCCAGTTTCCCCTTCGCTACCTTTCACATTAACAAACATTATTATATCAAAATTCATTAGGTATGAATTTTGGATTATGGACTTGATGGCCCCCATCGATTAACTAGACTTTGATTAAATAATCATACTATGAGTCCATATAAAAGTGCTGTATTTGCTCTTCTCCTTCTTTTCGCATTTGGGTGTAAAAAAGAAGATACCAATCCAGATCTAGATATTGACATTGATTTGGAAGCAACATTAGATGAAGCCTCATTAGGTAATGGAAAACAATACTTCGAGTTGCCTGATTCTGATGATTTCTCTTCTATTCCACAAGATCCAAATAATCCTTTGACTGCGGAGAAAGTAAAATTAGGGAAGCTTTTATTCCATGAAACAGCTTTAGCAATCGCACCAAAGCAAGATATTGGAAGTGGAACTTATTCTTGTGCTTCTTGTCACTTTGCATCGGCAGGTTTTCAAGCAGGAAGGTTTCAAGGAATTGGAGAAGGAGGTATTGGCTTCGGTGATAATGGAGAAGGACGTGTAAGAGGAAGTTTATACCCAAGAGACTCCATTGATGTACAACCTATCAGAACTCCTTCAGCAATGAATGGGGCTTGGCAAAAAAATCAACTTTGGAATGGCCAATTTGGAGGTACAGGTTTAAATGAAGGAACAGAATCTCAATGGACTGCAGGTACGCCTAAAGAAAAAAACAACCTTGGTTTTGAAGGATTGGAAATTCAAGCTATTGCTGGATTAACCGTACATAGAATGGCCTTAAACGATTCTATATTAGATGGTCTTGGCTACCGAACTTATTTTGATGAAGTCTATGCAGATGTTGCTGTTTCTGAAAGATATTCTACGATAAACGCAGGCTTAGCTATTGCAGCATATGAACGTACCGTTCTCGCAAATGAAGCCCCTTTTCAAAAATGGTTAAAGGGCAGTTCTTCTGCAATGAGTAATGAAGAGAAACAAGGTGCTATTTTATTCTTTGGAAAAGCAAAATGCAATAACTGCCACACTGGTCCTGCACTGAATCAAATGGATTTTCATGCCATTGGAATGAAGGATTTATTTGAGCATCGAGAAGAGGTTTTTCAATCCGGAATTGACAAAGGAGAAAATAAAGGAAGAGGAGGATTTACTGGCAATTCAGAAGACAATTATAAATTCAAAGTTCCACAGCTTTACAATCTAGCAGATTCAAAGTTCTATGGACATGGCAGCAGCATGAATAGTATTTACGATGTTGTAAAATATAAAAATAATGCACTCGCTGAAAACCCAAGAGTTCCTGAAGAACAACTGTCTTCAGAATTTACACCTTTGGGATTGTCAGTAGATGAAATCAAGCAGATTACTGCCTTTTTAGAAAGATCTTTACACGATCCAAACCTTTCAAGATATGAACCCTCAACAGTTCTTTCTGGAAATTGTATTCCCGTTAATGATCCATTAAGTAGCAATGATTTGGGTTGTGACTAAATAGAAAAATAAGCCAAACTTAATCTTAGGATAAGTTTGGCTTATTTGGTTTTTAGTTTAAAATGATGCGTCTGGCAAAAACGTTTCCTTCTATTTCAAAATACAAAAAGTAAATTCCTCTAGCTTCTTCACTCATATCCAACTGCAATTTCCCATTGCTATTCTCTAAGTCTATTTCTTTAATAATAGAACCTGTAGAATTCATTATTCTCAATGGGCTTTTCCATTCGACCTTTTCACTAAATTCAATGGCAATCGGACCAAAAGTAGGATTAGGATAGACATTTATATCCAACCCTTTTTCTACCTCATATACTGGCACCGTACAATCAAAGTCCCCATTGATGCTCACATCTTGAGTATAATCCTTTTGGCAATTGGTTTCTAAATCCGTTACGACCAATGCATATTCTCCAGACTCAATTGCACACAATTCAAAACCAGTTTCTCCATCAATGGCTTCCCCATTCAAATACCATTGCAAGACATAATCCATAGGTAAAAAATCGCTGTCTATTAAGAACAGAAAATTATTGTCATTATTAAAAAAGGGAGCAATAGGCAATCCTATAAAATCCGTTTGTACTTCTTCAGACATTGCCGTACAGCCTTCTAGCGTACTATATTGAACCTGATAACTTCCTGCCTCATCGACCAGCAATGAATCTGCATTCTCACCTGGCATTAATTCTCCGTCCCGAAACCACTGGTTTCTAATTGAATAGCTAGAATACAAAACAATCGCATCTCCTTCACAAGCTGTATTCAATGAGTTCGGTCCAATTGCCGGCATTTCAGGCAATGCAAAAATGATTACGGAATCTCTTTCTTCAATAGTTGAAACAGGATGAATTATACTAAAGTTTACACTAAAATCACCACTAGAAATCGGTCCATTCGAAAGTTGATTAAAAGAAATACTTCCACACAAATCATCTTCTCCACCAAATATTCCATCGTCTAAATCCCATACCTGGATCTCATAATTCCCCTCTCCAACCAATAGGTCCAGCGGAAAACTTACCGGTGCATTCGTATTTTCAATAACTTCTGATTCATAGATTTGGACTCCGTTTGGATCGAACAATCGAATAAACATATCCGGTGTTCCAAACAAATCGGTGCAGGATACACTGTTGACACTTGCATTGGTCAGAATAAATCCTGTGGTATCGACTGTTGCAGTATAATCAACATAATAAATTCCGGGTTCGTTGTAAATCAATGAAGCTGGATTTTCGTCAAAAGAAGTACTGCCATTTCCAAAATCCCAAGTGTACGAATACCCTTGAATTCCATTTGATGGAGTATTATTAAAAAAGGAAACTTCCGATTCTCCGCAGCCAAGCGTGTTGATCATGGAGAAACCTTCATTGGCATTGGAAGGAGCAACAATTTCAATGCTAATCGGGAAAGAAGCCGTTTGGGTAACAATAGAAATCGAAGCATCTACGGTGACCAATACTTCGTAGATTCCAAACTGTGTTGGTGTCCCACAGAATTTTATACAACCATCGGTAATTGTTGCTGGTGTATAAATGTTTTGATTGGCTTCCCATCCCAAACCTGGAGGCAAATTCTCTATTGACTGTATTACAAGTTGGTCAATATCAAGTCCTGGAGTGGTCATAGAATCCAAGGCATAAACGGGCGTTGTCGTTTTGGGTAATCTAAAACTTACATTGCTTTCGTAAGGCTGTCCGGCGACTCCAGATGCCACTTGACTAAGAAATAAGGTATCCTCTGGTAAGGTGGGTAAATTGATTACACATCCCGGACAGCCCGTTTGAGCGGATGCGAAATTTAGAATAAAAAACAAAGATAGTGTAAAGAGTAAAATCTGCTTCATGATCGGTTTTTAACTAAAGAAAATTCCCCTCAACAAAAGTGTTGAAGCCTAATCTGGTATTCTTGTTAAAAAGAGTAAAAGCGGGTGAAGCTTATAGTGTAAAAGGGTAAACCAAAATAACGTCCATTCAATTTTTTAAATCAAAGAACCGTTATTTTGATTTACAAATATTTTTTATCGATTGATTGTCATTTTACCAGACGCAATACCTTCTTTATTTCCAAAAGTATAAATGTAAACGCCTTCTGCCAAATCGGATCCATCAAACTCTACTGAATTCCTTCCCTCATAGATCCTTACCGTTTCTGAATGAACTGACTTACCAAGCATATCATAAACGATAAAATCTAATTGCTCATCTAATTCAGAATCAACTGTCAAAGTAGTGAAATAACTAAAAGGATTTGGGGATTGAGAGATTGAGAAATTTTCTTGAAAGATTTCATTTATACCGACCAAGCAATTTGTACTTCCTGCTGGTTCCAATACTAAAGTATAGGTTCCATCTGCTCCCATTATAACTTCATTTGGGAAGGTTAAAGGCAATGGATTAAATACTGAATTATTGAAAATCTGAACGGATAAAACAAGTGGATAGTCTCCAGGCGTATTAACGTCAGAAGCATTTCCCCGCAATAACAAACATCCTAATGAATCAACAGATGGATCGAATACACAGCTAGGAGGATTACAAGTATAATGCATCCCAACAGGAAGTCCTGTGATTGCATCATCTGGATGTGCAACAATCGAATCTATCAACAAAGGTATGCTGTTAAACATTAATGAAGTAGGTACTTTTATTGTCATGGTGTAAGCATATTGAGAACCTATGCACGCACTTTCAGTGATCCCTCCATTTGGGTTCAAATCATTAAGAGGTGGTGGATAAACTCCAACTGCAGAATCTCTGAACATAGAATCAGGCATACACAATTGAGAGAATGCGGGTCCTGAAAAAATCATCAACAATAGAGGTAATAGTAAAAAGTTTTTCATACGAATGGTTTAGTTCAAAAAATAGAACATTAGTTTATTGATTAAAAATATTTATTATTTATTAGAAACTATATTTAAAACCAACAAAGATGACGCGAAATTAGCTATCATCCGACAATTTTCACTATTGAATGTATTATAGTTTTGTTAAGGTCTTAAATTTTAATCCGGTAAGGCCCATTATCTGAAGTAAAGTTACATTCCTAATAATCGCATTTATTCTGTTTTTATTACATTTTATTTGAATATTTAATCCTTTTTAAGATACTTCTCTTGATTTAATTCCGTTTGAAATTTATTTTTAGGGATTAATGATTTAGATTTGTACACGCATATCATACAGGATTCAAAGAAAATCAAATTCTTCCCACACCTTTGTTTTTACGCTAACCGGAATTAGTATTCTATAATAACTTTAAAAGGATGAAAACCCTTATGGATAAAGTATACCTAATTTCAATTTTCCTATTGGCCAGTTTATTCGCAATGGCCCAAGCTCCTACAATATCAGGCACAATATATTCTGAAGACGATGAAGAAACCTTGATCGGTGCTACGATTAAAGCAGGAGAAACCGGAACTACCTCAGATTTTAATGGTCAATTTACCCTCCAATTACCCGAAGGGATTAAACAAGTCATTTTCAGTTATATTGGATATGAAAGCCAAACAATAGACGTTGATGCTACAGGAAATGAAAATATTAACCTTGACATAAAGCTGAAAGTAACTGCTCAACTTTTGCAAACAGCAACTGTCACTTCAGGGAAGTTCGAAAAGCCCTTAGGAGAGGTTACAGTATCGCTTGAGGTACTTCAACCTGAGTTACTGGAATCCAATAATTCAACTTCTGTTGATGAAATATTATCTAAAATCCCAGGCTTAAACTTGAACGACGGACAAGCAGATATACGCGGAGGTTCGGGATGGTCCTATGGAGCTGGTTCTCGAGTCTTGCTTTTGCAAGATGATATCCCAGCTTTACAAGCTGATGCTGGGATTCCTAATTGGGATGATTTACCAATGGAAAATATGGCACAACTGGAAGTGGTAAAAGGCGCAGCTTCAGCTCTTTACGGTTCTTCTGCTTTGAATGGGATCATAAATATACGAACGGCTTACGCCAAATCAACCCCCGTTACAAAAGCTTCTATTTTCTATAATTTTGTAGACAGCCCTTCTGACCCAAACCGAAAATGGTGGACGGAACAGCCACTCAGTTTTGGCGGAAGTTTTGCTCATCGTCAAAAATTTGGGAAACTAGATCTTGTTTTAGGAGCTTATGCTATTTATAGGAACAACTTCCGTGAAAGCGAATTTGATCGCTATGGGAGAGGCAATGTCGGTATTCGATATCGCTTGACAGATAGGCTGTCCGTTGGCTTCAATAGTAACTTCAACACCGGTGAAGCCAAACGTGCTTTTTACTGGCAAGATGGTGCAGATGGTGCATTACGAGGAGATACTACTAGCTTAAGCCATGTCGAACGGTGGAGGTATACGATAGATCCCTTTTTAACTTATTTTGATAAAAAGGGCAACCAGCATAAGATCCTTAGTCGATTGAACAGTATTGATAATAGAGCTTTATTGAGTAATCAATCCAACAGCTCTAAACTTTATTATGGAGAGTATCAGTTTCAAAAGAAATTTGAGAAAATAGACCTTGTTACCACTGCAGGGATTGTCGGCACCACTTCACGTGTAGAAGCAGAGCTCTATGGAGATACGATTTATTCTAGTTCCAATGCTGCTGCTTACTTACAAGTAGATAAAAAAATTGGAAAGTTAAATATTTCTTCTGGTATACGTTACGAGCGAAATGCATTAACAAGTCCTCCAATTGTTGCGGGCGATACCATTCCGAATGGTGGAAAAGTCATTGAATCCAAACCTGTCTTTCGTTTAGGCTTGAACTATCAATTGGGCGAAGCAACTTATTTGAGAACGAGTTGGGGACAAGGTTATCGCTACCCTACCATAGCCGAAAAATTTATTGAAACCAATGCTGGCGCTTTGCGCATTAGACCAAACCCAAATCTCATTAGTGAAACTGGTTGGTCTGCTGAAATTGGTTTGAAACAAGGATTTCAGATTTCAGAATGGATGGGCTTTTTTGATGTTGCTTTTTTCTGGTCTCAATACCAAGACATGATGGAATTCACTTTTGATCCTTCTTTCATTGGTTTTCAGTCGCGAAACGTTGGAGACACTCGGATATCGGGATTGGATATCAGTTTGGTTGGAAAAGGAGAAATAGGACCTGTAGATGTCAACATATTAGCCGGATACACTTACATCGATCCAATATTCCTTGATTTTGATACCATTTGCCCGAATAACTGCCTCGATCCGAATATCGCTCAATCTAATGGGCGTAGCTCAACGGTTAATACAGGAATTCTAAAATACCGAGTAAAACATACTTTCAAATTTGATGTTGAATTCAAACTGGAGAAAATCTCCTTTGGAGTTGCAGCATTATCCAATAGTCACATGGAAAACATCGATCAAGTTTTTAATTTCTTCATACCTGGAGTAAGAGCTTATCGAGAAATAGACAATGATGGATTTACCACCTTAGATTTAAGGGCCGCTTATCAATTTCATAAAAATTTAAAAGTCTCTGTTGTAGGCAAAAATCTCACAAACGAAGCTTACACATTGCGGCCTGCTCAAATGGAGTCTCCAAGAAATTTTTCTGTAAGACTAGATGCGAAGTTTTAGCAAGACCGTTAAATCGTAAAGGACATCTGCCATTCTGTCACTTCTTTCTCATAAAAAGCTTATATTTGCACTCGCAAATTAGCTGAATTGTTGGCTAAAGAGCAAGAAAGATAATGTTGTGCGCAATTTGCATGACTTTTCTGAGCTGGTTCTGTTTAAAAAGGTCCACTCTAATTACTTTATTATTAATTTTTGAGCACAGATGTATAATGACAATCCGACCATTAAAGGTCTTGAGAAAAAGGTTGACGAAACGAAACAAGGAGAAGTATTCTTCAAGGAGCATTCTAATGACGACGGTAGAAAATTCTATATAGAAAGCTACGGTTGCCAGATGAATTTTAGCGATAGTGAGATTGTAGCATCTATCCTTTCAAAAACGGGCTATTCCCCTACTCGGAATATTGAAGAATCCGATTTGATTTTAATCAACACTTGTTCAATCAGAGAAAAAGCGGAAGACAATGTCCGGCAAAGACTAAGGGTTTTTGACAAGATCAAAGTCAAAAGACCAGGGATGCTAGTCGGTGTTTTGGGCTGTATGGCGGAGCGATTGAAAAAGAAATTTTTGGAAGAAGAGAAATTGGTTGATATGGTCGTTGGACCTGATGCTTATCGTGATTTGCCAAATCTAATCAGCCGTGCAAGTGATGGAAACAAAGGGGTCAATGTTTTCTTATCTCGAGAAGAAACTTATGCGGAAATCAGTCCATTGCGTTTGGGAAGCAACGGAGTAAGTGCTTTCATTTCAATAATGAGAGGCTGCGACAACATGTGTTCCTTTTGCGTAGTTCCTTTTACCAGAGGTCGAGAAAGAAGCCGTGATGCATTCAGCGTAATCGCCGAAGCCACCGATCTTTTATCAAAAGGGTTTAAAGAAGTAACCTTGTTAGGTCAAAATGTGGATTCCTATAAATGGGAAAACCCAGAAACGAAAGAGACGGTCAACTTTGCTAATTTGTTAGAAATGGTTGCCACGGTTAGCCCTGAATTGAGGGTTCGTTTTTCAACTTCTCACCCAAAAGATATTACGGATGAAGTTCTTTACACGATAAAAAAATACAAAAACATTTGCGACTACATTCATCTTCCAGTCCAATCCGGAAACTCAAGAGTATTGGAATTGATGAATCGAACTTATACCCGAGAATGGTATAAAGAAAGAGTCGAAGCGATTTATAGAATCATCCCGGAATGTGCTATTTCCTCAGATATTATTGCTGGATTTTGTACTGAAACGGAGGAGGAACACCAAGACACACTTTCGATGATAGAGTTTGCAAAGTATTCCATGTCTTATATGTTTACTTATTCTGAGCGGCCAGGAACTGTTGCAGCAAAAAAATATCCAGATGATATTCCACATGCAACGAAAAAGCGTCGACTAGCAGAAATAATTGAAGTTCAAAGTAAAGCTTCATTGGAAAGCAACCAAAGAGATCTCGATAAGTCCTTTGAAGTTTTAATCGAAGGAGATTCCAAGAGATCTGATAAAGATTTTAAGGGAAGAAATTCTCAAAACAAAATGGTTATTTTTCCAAAAAAGGAAAATTATAAAAAAGGAGATTACGTAACGGTTCATATACATGAGGTTACAAGTGCGACTTTAATTGGTACAATTAAAGACTAAACCTCACTCCTATTTATACCGTTACAATTCAAAGAGAAAACACATGAGTGCTAACATACAATCAATAAAACAAAGGTTTGGAATCATTGGGCGTTCGAATGTATTGGACAATGCATTGTCTACTGCTATTCGTGTTGCCAATACAGACCTTACCGTTTTGATTAATGGAGAAAGTGGCGTTGGTAAAGAAGTATTTTCCAAAATCATTCATGGATTAAGTGCACGAAAACACAACAATTTTATAGCGATAAACTGCGGAGCAATTCCTGAGGGAACCATTAATTCTGAATTATTTGGTCACGAGAAAGGAGCTTTTACAGGAGCTGCTACAGAACGAAAGGGATATTTTGAAACGGTGAATGAAGGAACCATTTTTCTGGATGAAATCGGTGAAATGCCCTTAGATACACAGGCTTTTCTATTGAGAGTATTGGAATCTGGTGAATTTATCCGAGTAGGATCTTCAAAATTACAAAAGACGGATGTGCGGGTTGTAGCTGCTACGAATGTGGATTTAAAGAAACTGGTTAGCAATGGAAAATTCAGAGAAGACCTCTACTACAGATTAAGTACTGTGCCTATTAAAGTTCCTGCTTTGCGGGAAAGACGGGAAGATATTTATACCCTTTTCAGGAAATTCGCTTCTGATTTTGCGGAAAAATATAGAACTCCAACTATTCAATTGGCAGAAGATGCCCAGCTTCTACTTGAGAATTATAGCTGGCCTGGGAATATTCGAGAATTGAAAAATGTAGTTGAAAATATCTCGGTTTTATCCGAAGAAAGAATCCTTGATGCAAGGACTTTACTGGACTTCATGCCCAACCTCACCAATAGGAATCTTCCTGCAATCAAGAAAGCCAACGGAAAGGAAGACTTTCAGGAACGAGAAATTTTGTACAAATTACTTTTTGAGATGAAAAGCGATTTGAATGATCTCAAAACTTTGGTTTTTGAAATGATCAGGAACAATGATTTAAGTGTTCCTGACGTGCAAGGTCTCCGACGTTTAGAAATGGGAAACTCTCATGCCATTTCCGAAACTGAAAATTTCTTCCAAGAAGGCAAAGCTTATCTTTCTGATGACAAAGAAGATTTCAATGTTGAAGAAAATAAACCTTACCAACCCATTATTATTGATAAAAATCAACCGGACAATATTTTCAATAAAAGTGAAGTGATTGAAGAGAACCTTTCTCTGGAAGACAATGAAAAAGGCTTGATCGGAAAAGCTTTAAAAAAGCATAAAAATAGAAGAAAAGATGCTGCGGTTGAATTGGGAATTTCAGAAAGAACACTCTACCGGAAAATTAAATACTACGATTTATAACAAAAAAGTATTAACACCATTATCAATTGCACTAATCAATGCAATTCTCCGTTTAATTTATACGACTAAATCATAAGTTATATATGCGTTTAAGGCATCTCTTTTTATTTTGCATCATTGCTTGCATGAGTAGTTGTAAGTACAGCTTTCGTGGAATCAATATCCCACCGGAAGTCAAAACCTTTTATGTAGAGCGCTTTGACAACAGAGCTTCCAATGTCGTACCGACCTTAGCACAGGATTTTAGTCAAGAATTAATTGATAAGGTTAGAAATGAATCCAGTCTAAAATGGACCGAAACAGATCCTGATATAGAGTTTAACGGTGTTATTACCAGGTATGATGTTAGTTCTGCTGCGCCACAGGAAGGTGTGACTACTGCTTTTAATCGTTTGGAAATAAGGATTTCGGTGGAATACATTAGCAATAAAGACAAAAGCGGAAAATCCGATTGGAAGAAAAATTTCAATGATTATATAGACTACGACAGTGGACAAAATATCTTAAATATCCAAGACGAATTGATTGCGGACATCAACGAAAGACTCATTGAAAAGATTTTTCAGGCGGCCTTTACCAACTGGTAAGATTTAATAAGTACTAAGCCGATTAACTTGGCTGTGCATTCCGTTATGGAATCAACTGTTTTTGTTGTAATTTCGATTTTCGGTAAGAACACCAGGATATCAGGATGAAAGCAGAACAGTTTACATATTACCTCAAGCACAATGATATGCTCTCTAAGGCAGACTATCAGGAACTCGAGGGTCTGGTTGCAGAATATCCTTATTGTCAAAACTTGAGGTGGCTTTTATACAAGAAATCCCTTCAAGATGGGCATAAAGACTATCAAAAAAATCTACACCTTGCAGCCGCTTATAGCCGAGATAGAAGTTATTTTTATAAACAAATCCAACTATCGAATAGGATTTCGGGACAATCAAATAGTTATACAATTACGGATGATGGGTTAAAAATGAAGCCTATTTCGGATATTTCGAAACAGGAACCCGCAAATGATCGTTCAGATATTGATACTTGGAGTAATCCTTCGGGTGAAACAAAAATTCCACCATCTAGTACATCCAACCCTAATGAGCCAAATATAAAGAACTATATTAGTAGTTCACATTTGGTTCTAGAACAAGAAGCAGAAACTGATGTAATGTTAGAATTTAATCTTGAAGACGATTTAGATCCTGAAGAAAATGCTGAGGAGCAATCTTCTGAATTCAGCTTGCCTGCCAAGAATGAAAACATTCTCTTTTTGGAAGATCTGATTGAAAAGGATGTTGAAGAAAAATCCATGTCTTCAATTGACAAGGCTTTTACAGAGAAATTAAACGCCAAATCTGATATCGACTCAGAAATTGGAGAAGAAAACACCCTTTCTACAGAGAATTTTATTGATCAAGTCATCTACAAAAAAGAAATCACGCTTGAAAAAGGGAGTCACTTGGACAATTTGGAAGATTTGAACTTAGAAGAAAGTAAAAAAGTCATTACTGATAATGCCATCAATATAGAAGAAGACATTACGCATGAATTTGATGAGGTGTTGTCTTTCAATCAAAAAAGAATGGATCCCAAAGAAGGCTTGGACATTAGTGTTGATCCTGATGTACCTATAGCTGATCCGGAATTTTACAAGGAACCTGAAAAAATCAAATTTGAGATAGAAAACGAAGAAGTTGTTCAAAAAAACGATGAATTTACCCCTGAAGTTGATTTGGAGAAGTCAAATCCGTTAGAAAAATCAGATGTTGATCATTTAGTTGAGGAAACTTTCGAGGATAACTCAGAAATAGTTTTGGAAGAACTGATAGAAATTACTCCAAACCTTAGCCCCGAAGAAGATTTGATTGCGGAAGAAGAATTGAAAATTGACACTGTGCTTTCAGAGCCTGATGTAGTGGAATCTACCCCTAGAATTGTATTGGCTCCTGAATCCAAAAAACAAAGCATTCATACACGAAAGCGAGCCCCCATTAGCCCAGCTCCTAAAAGTGCTTTTTCCAGTTGGGTAAAACATTTTCAGACCTCAGAAATGAGTGAAGAAGAGCAGGAAAAGAAAACAACTCAAAAAGCAAAGAGCAAAAAGAAGAAAAACAGTTCAAAAAAGAAAAATAAAAAGCGCACAAGCCCGACTATCGAATCTTTAGAGAATTCTCACAAAAAAAAGAAGTCAAAAAAAGGCTCTGCTAAGAAGAAAAAGAACAAAATCTTTGATTTGGCAAACCAAAGCATTAAAGATGATGAAGAAATTGCATCTGAAACTCTTGCCGAACTCCTTGCTAATCAGGGGGCTTATGCCAAATCCATTAGAATGTATCGCAAATTACAGTTGATTTTTCCATCAAAAAGTAGTTTCTTTGCAAAGCAAATTCAGAAATTGATTAAAAAAATAGATTAATATGATCATCATTACAATATTAATAGCGTGTGTTTCCATCCTTTTGATGGCTACTGTTTTGATCCAGAATCCTAAAGGAGGAGGAGTTGACGCTACTTTTGGTGGAAATGCATCGAACCAAATGTTCGGAGCCGCTAAATCAACAGACTTTATAGAAAAATTAACATGGTACTTAGCAATTGCTTTGTTTGCATTGTGTATCATTGCATCAATATACGCAGGAGGCGGAGTTGCTGAAGGCACTGACGCTATTCCATGGCAACAATAATTTTAGACTTACTAATACATATCAAATTTTAATCCCTTACCGAAAAGACCTGATTGCAATAGCAATTAGGTCTTTTTTTATTCATCTACCTTACTCTCGGTTTAAACGCTCCCTTTTCATCCATTCTTCAACTCCGATTCCGATATATTTAACCCTCTGTCAATTCATTTTGAATAAGCGGTTTAAAAATGCTTTTTCTGCATAAAAAGAACTAATTTCGCTTGCCATTTTGACACGGCGCTCTAATTGCCGCCTGGATTTATGACATATTGTGAGAACTCAACTACACCTCTCCTGCAATTTTGGCATATATTCCCTGTTGGCATAAAGAATGATGGTTCAATACTGTACTAAATTTTAATTTGTCTAACATATAAAACATTACTAAAATTATGAAGCCGATAAACGATCGAGTTGTCGTAAAGCCTGCTCCGGCTGAAGAGAAAACAAAAGGTGGAATAATCATTCCTGACACCGCCAAAGAAAAACCACAAAGAGGTGAAATCATTGCTGTTGGTCCTGGAAAGGATGGCGTTGCAATGACTGTCGCAAAGGGTGATATTGTTCTCTACGGAAAGTACGCTGGACAAGAATTACACTATGAAGGCAATGATTATCTAATCATGCGAGAAGATGACATTCTTGTCATCATGTAATCTCTTTATTTCTTAATTAATCTACTTAAAAAAATCGCTAAATATGGCTAAAGAAATTAGCTTTAATTCAGATGCCAGAGAAAAACTAAAAGCTGGTATCGATGCCCTTGCAAATGCTGTAAAAGTAACGCTTGGACCTAAAGGAAGAAATGTCGTTATCCAAAAAAGTTTTGGAGCTCCTGCAATCACTAAAGATGGTGTATCAGTTGCTAAAGAAATCGAATTGGAAGATCCTGTTCAAAACATGGGTGCTCAGATGGTAAAAGAAGTCGCTTCTAAAACAGCAGATATTGCTGGAGATGGAACAACTACTGCTACTGTCCTTGCTCAAGCAATGATCTCTGCAGGAATGAAAAACGTAACTGCGGGTGCAAACCCAATGGACCTTAAAAGAGGAATCGACAAAGCTGTAAAAGAAGTTATTGCCAATCTTAAATCTCAAACTGAGGTTATTGGAAATGATTTTGAAAAAATCAAACAAGTAGGATCTATTTCTGCTAACAATGATATGGAAATCGGTACTTTAATCGCTGATGCAATGAAGCGTGTTTCTAAAGATGGTGTGATCACTGTTGAAGAAGCAAAAGGTACAGATACTTACGTTGATGAAGTATTGGGAATGCAATTCGATCGCGGATACCTTTCTCCTTACTTTGTGACCAACACGGAGAACATGACTTCTGAATATGAGAATCCTTACATTCTTATCCACGATAAGAAGATCTCAAACATGCAGGATATTGTTCCAATCTTGGAAAAAGCAGTTGGATCAGGACGTCCTCTTTTAATTATCGCTGAAGATATCGAAAGCCAAGCTTTAGGTGTTTTAGTGGTAAACAGATTGAGAGCTCAATTGAAAGTTGTTGCTGTAAAAGCTCCAGGCTTTGGTGACCGTAGAAAAGCTATGTTGGAAGACATCGCTGTTCTTACAGGTGCGACAGTTATCTCTGAAGAGAAAGGATACAAATTGGAGAATACAGAATTGGACCACTTAGGTTCTGCTGAAAAAATCTCTGTTGATAAAGACAATACCACTATCGTAAACGGTGCAGGTATTAAAGAAACTATCGACGGAAGAATCAATCAGATCAAATCTCAAATTGAATCAACTACTTCTGACTATGACAGAGAGAAATTGCAAGAGCGTTTGGCTAAGTTAGCTGGAGGTGTTGCTGTTTTGTATGTAGGTGCTGCAACTGAGGTTGAAATGAAAGAAAAGAAAGACAGAGTTGATGATGCTTTGCATGCTACCCGTGCTGCTGTTGAAGAAGGAATCGTAGTAGGTGGTGGAGTTGCATTGGTTAGAGCTTTGGATTCTCTTGAAAATATGGAAGGTGAAAACGAAGATCAGACTATCGGTGTAAACATCGTTAGAAAAGCTTTGGAAGCTCCTTTAAGAATTATTGCTGAAAACGCTGGTGTTGAAGGTTCAGTTGTATTGATGAATGTGAAAGCTGGAAAAGGTTCTCATGGATTTAATGCAAGAACTGAAGTTTACGAAGATTTGAAAGCTGCAGGTGTTATTGATCCTACTAAAGTAACTAGAATTGCATTGGAAAATGCGGCTTCTATTGCGGGTATGGTCTTGATGACTGAGTGTGTCGTAAACGACAAGAAAGAAGAAGCGGGTCCTGCTGGTATGCCTCCGGGCATGGGTGGCGGAATGCCAGGAATGATGTAAGAAATAATTAAGTTTATTTAAGCGCCGATTCAATTGATTTTGAGTCGGCGTTTTTTTTTTGATCCGTGAAAAAAATCACCACGAATTCACCGATTAAAGATCGAACGATCTGTGAAAAGAAATGACCACGAATTCACGAATTAAAAATCGAACGAACGCGCTAAAATATTTACATTAGTTCGTCCTGAAATTCGTGAATTCGTGGTAAACAAAACCACGTTAGTTCGATAAGATCAGTGGCAAAATATCACTCAAAATCCGGATACAACAAATACCTTCTCCTCATATCCTTATACGCTTCCAAATCATTTGCCCAAGTCTTCTTAATCTCCTCTTCCGACATTCCAGCGATGATCTGTGCACGAAGGTCTTTGTTCCCTGCTAACTTTTCAAAGAAATTATTTTTCAAAAAGAAGTCCTCTTTGTTTTTAAAATTTTGGTAGGCCGAAAGAATTGGTTTCAAGTCCAAACCAGGATTGCTATAATAGAATTGCTGATCCTTATTGGTAAAATTTTCTCCTTTGCAAAGTTTGTTTTCATGCTTTGGATATTTAGCACCGGATTTTGAAACCGGGGTAAATTCATAATTGCCTGCATCGTAATCTGGATGACCGTAAACCTGGAATTGCAAATCTGTTCCTCGTCCTGCTGAGAATGTTGTCCCTTCGAAAAAACAAAGAGATGGATACAAATGAATCGCTCGGTTATTCGGCAAATTCGGCGAAGGTTTTATCGGAAGTGTATAAGGAACGCTGTGGTTATAGTACTTACAAGAAACAACTGTCAGGTCAACTTTTATCCCATCTTTCAACCAGCCTTCTCCGTTGACCATCTGAGCATACTCCCCTACCGTCATTCCATGTACCACCGGAACTTTATGCAAACCTATAAAGGAACTGAACTCTGGATCCATCATTGGCCCATCCACATAATTCCCGTTGGGATTCGGACGATCCAAAACCAAAAACTTAATTCCATTTTCAGCGCAAGCTTCCATCACATAACTCATACTGGAAATGTAGGTGTAGAATCTTGCCCCAACATCTTGAATATCAAAAACGACGTAATCCAAACCAGCTAGGTACTCCTTTGTTGGCTTTCTATTTTTACCATATAAAGAAACCAAAGGAATCCCCGTTTTACCATCTTTGCCATCTTCCACTTTCTCACCCGCGTCGGCTTCCCCTCTAAAACCATGCTCCGGTGCAAATATCTTTGAGATCGTTACTCCCTTCTCCAGCATAATATCTACCAAATGGCGATCTCCAATAGTAGAGGTTTGGTTCACTAAGAAAGCCGTCTTTTTGCCTTTGAGCATTGGAACGTATTCCTCAAAGCGCGAAGCTCCTAATTCTATAGGTGGCGTTTGAACTGGCTTTTCAGGTTCAGTGACAACTGGCGTTTTCTCCGTTTCAGATTGTTGACAGCCTTGCTGAATTCCACTTGAGCTTAAAAGAATAAAGAAAAGAATTTTTAGATTTGAAAGCATAATTGTAAATTGCCCTAGCTTAGGTAGTGATTGATAATTAATTGCTAAAAATAACATTTCCTGAGCAATCTAAAAACAGCAGAGGAACACGTGGATGGGAAACAGAGCATTCTGTTTCCTTTTAGACTTGTTTCTAAATAACATAATAGTATATGAAAAAATCTTTTTCCTTTATACTTCGTCTTTTTTTAGTTCCGTACCTACGGGTACGCAACGAAAAAGGAGTCTCGTCTAAAGAAAAAATCTAACTTTCATATATCTATTCCTTATTTAGGAACAAGTCTATTCTACCATAAGTCTTTGCACATGAAAAAGAAAATCTACGCGATCATCGATATCGAAACGACTGGTGGAAAAGCCAATCGGGATAAAATTACCGAAGTCGCCATAGCGCTTCATGATGGTGAAAAAGTCATAGAAGAATACGAAACCCTCATCAATCCTGAACGAGGGATTCCTCGAAATATTACAGAAATTACTGGGATTACCAATGAAATGGTCATTGATTCCCCTAAATTTTATGAGGTCGCCAAGAAAATTGTGGAAATGACCAAAGGAGCTATCTTCGTTGC
>CALIAG010000457.1 GCA_938041325.1 uncultured Saprospiraceae bacterium
CTTTACGATTTGACAGGAAAACTCATTTTTGTAAAAACACATTCTTTGCAAAAAGGAACCAATACGGTTGAATTTGATTTGAATGATTTGAACTCTGGGGCTTATTATTTTGTGATTGAAATGGATGGACAGCGGTTTACGAGAGTGGCTTATGTGGCTTATGACTAGATTTGTTTTACTCCTTATGGTGAATAAAAACCGTGGTAACTTGAAGAAAGGTTGACCACGGATTAAGGGATTAAAAAGGATTGAATTGTGAGGTTTTAAATAAAATATTAACAACCGTAAAAATAACGGTATTCGAAAACCAAAAGAATCACAAACTACCGAAAACCGAAACAAACACGGTATTCGAAAACCGAAACACAAACACGAACTACCGAATACCGCCCCCCTAATACTCCACCGCCTTCATAATCTGTTTGCGATGTCGCTTAAAATGCGCATGAAAAAAAGAAAGCATTCCATTGAAGGATAACCTACCTACTGCTGGATGCTTATAAATTTCTTTGTCCCACATCTCTGTTGGCAAATCTTCTAAAAACTTTTCCAATTCCTGTCTTTGTTCTTTCCAATTTTTTGCGGTTTCCCAAAACGAGGATTTATCCGGTAAGTTTTCTCCGCTGATCGCTTCTGGTGCTGCAAATTTAAAAGGGGAGCCTAAATAAGTATTCATTCCGAATGCACGCAAATTTGAAATCGCATTGACTTTTTTGAATTTAGTCTCAAAACTCATTTTCTTGCGCACGTATTGGACCGAGTATTTTTCTGCAAGAATGAGATGGTGCATGGTTTGTAAGGCAGACCAGGCATTTTCGCGAGGAGGTCTGTTGAGTCGCTCTTCTGGATACTTCTTCAATTGATCCAGTAGATCATTGAGATCAGTATTAAGCTTCTTAAGTTGGTTGATAGTATGTGTGTTCATAAACGAAAAATCTCCGCTAAAGTTAAACACTTTAACGGAGATTTAAAGAATTGATAAATCAATTTTGTAGTTTCTTTATAACTTTTAGTTATTCACATGCCCATCAAAGTTTTCAGGAGACACTTTATAAGTAGTCGCTTCATGTTTATTTTGAGCCCAATAGTTATAATCTCTAACCATTCGTAAAATATTCGTGTATTTAAACTGCTTTTTTCCGATTTGCTCTGCCATTGCAGTATAACCTGCAAAGAAATCTTTAAGCATTCTCGTATAATTATTCTCGTCTAATTTAATCAATTCCCCTTCAGCAGTTCTCAAATAATAATGCTGCGCTACTGGTACATCATAATTACTTCTTTGTTCAACGTAATAACTAAATAATGAACATTCTCCCAACACTTCTCTTTCCACAAAAACGATATTGTCTGAGAAAATCTTGGGTGCTTCCTCCATTTCCATTCTTTCATAATGAATCCATTTTTTAGTACTCCTTCCATCACTGTCTTCAATAATGGCTTCGTAACCATAAGCCTTCACTTTTTCAGGTGTATAAGTTACTTTCTTTTTACCATCTAAAAATTTAAATTTTACTTCATTATCGGTTTTTGAACCGACAATAATTTTACCTTCTACCTTACTGTCATCGTTAAATACAATGTAAGCATTGGCTTCAATCGCCTTAGAATATGCACTAAATGAGATAAATACGCATAGCAGAAATGCTATTGCTGGTTTGGAGCAAGTCATAGTTATTTGTTCTTTTGTTTTTTGTAAATGCAGGAATAGGAAGGGATTATAAATATACGTTATTTACGAGTACATGTAAAGTAAAAGAGGAAAAAATATTCGAATTTTAATTGGATTTGAGCTCCTTAAATCTCAACTCCATGGAAAGCTTTTAATTTTATTAACAATGTATTTTTTTATGTAATTATTGCTGGAAAAACCGAAGTTTTTGAAATACTAATATTGCAATTAAGAAATTCGAAATAACAAAAACAGTCCGAATAACATTGCCTACTCTTCTTTGGCTAGGCCTCGCTTCTTCATTCATTTCAAATGGAATTTACCTTAAAGATGATTGGATTCGAAGGAAAATTCTTCTTAACTTATTCAAACCAATTTCCCTATGAGCGTCCTTTTTTTCCGTAAAAAAGAGTAACTTAATGCATCATTTTAAAAAATAAACACATCAACTATATGAAACTTAAAGGCTTACTTTTATTTCTGTTTCTTTCCCTAAATTATCTTATTAATGCTCAGGATTTTATGATGCAGGGTTGGTATTGGGATTATCCTAAGACCTGCAATGGTAGCAACTGGGCCAACAACCTCAGTTCAAAAGCTGCAGAATTAGGCGGTGCTGGTTTTACCTACGTTTGGTTGCCTCCAATGTCTCGAGCAAGCTTTGGAAGTTGCAGCAATGGCTACGATCCAAAAGATTTATATGACTTAGGAGAATATGGTCAAGGTGCCACTGGTTTTGGAACCAGAGCAGATGTAGATGCGGTAATTAGTAGTTTGAATTCTAATGGTATTCAAGCCGTTGCAGATGTGGTATATAATCACCGAGATGGAGGACAGCCAGAAGACAACCCAGCTGTGCGAGATTATATCATGACGCATTACAGTGCTGGCAAAAGTCCATTCCCCTCTGACCGTTACAGATGCGTGCTTCCACTTGGTGGTGCTAGTGGCAATGGAGCGGGCAAGTATTATTTCAAAATGAGTTCTAAGACCAATGGTTTTGCTAATTACAATTACAAAATCTACATGGAGACGAATACCAATAATACCTTTAATGGATCATTGACAGAGGACGAAAACAATGGAGGAAGTTTCAACGGAGGTGGAGATTGTGGACAAGGATTCAATGTCATCCAACTGGGTTATGATATGGAAGCAGTGCTGGATGACAATTCAAATGGCTGTAGAACAGATGAATTTGAATTGACTTTAACCGCTGCTGATTTCAACCCTGCAGGTGATGAGTTGATTATTTATTTGAACAATATTGGAGGCAGTGGTTATTCTGATCATCGTTTTTATGGCATTTGGAATGCAGCGGCTGGAGCGGATGTAATCGGTCAGTTAAAGTTCCAAACCTTTACCAATTTCAATGGCTTGCCAAGTGGACAAGGAGGATTGGATTGGAATAGCTTCAGTCCGAATTCTACTAATGCATCTACTATTGGTTTAAACAATGATGAGGATGCAATGCTCTTCTTTTACGACTACGATCAAAACGCAGCAGATACCCGAAGCGTTTTATTTGATTATTCAGATTGGCTTTTAGGCGATGTAGGGATTGGTGGTTTGAGAATGGATGCCGTCAAACATTTTCCGGCTTCTTTTGTCGGAGATATGTTGGATCAAGTGGTGGCCAGTGGTCATTCGCCGGGGATGGTTGTTGGAGAGCATTTTACTGTCGATGCCGGCGCGCTCAAAAACTGGGTTGGTGCTGTAGAAGGTAGCATGGATCCTGCAACTCAAGCTGCGGTACAGGTCAGAGCTTTCGATTTTGACTTGCGGCAATCTTTAAAAAACGCTTGTGATGCTTTTGGATACGATTCAAGAAATGTTTTTAATTCAGGAATTTACGGAACTGGCGGAAGCTCTTTTAATGCGGTGACTTTCATCAACAACCATGATTACAGACATCCGGGGGAAGAAGTCATCAACGATCCTATCTTGGCTTATGCTTATATTTTGACCAATAATAAAGTTGGAGTTCCGACTGTTTTTTATCCAGATTATTTTGGAGGCCCGACTTCAAATCCTGTTGCGGCTCGCTCTCGTATCCCTTCTTTAAAAACAGAAATAGATGAATTAATCGCTGCGCATGTAGCACATATTTATGGAGGTGATATTGTTTATAATTTGAATGGAATTGGCAGTTCTTATACGACTACACATTTAGCGGGTTCGGTGGAAAGTGCAGCTTTGATTTATCAAATCTCGCAGCCTTCACAACCAGAAGTCGTTGTTGCCATCAATTTTTCTGGAACGTCTTTAAAAGTGGATCAGCAAATAGATGCCAGCCGTTTGGTAGAACGAGGAATGGAGGATATACTTGGAAATTCCGCATTTCCATATGCCGTGGTTCAGAATGGTTCGAATGAAATGTACATCGAGTTGCCAGCACGTTCTTATTCTATTTGGGTTGAAAAAGCCTTGAGTGCTTTGCCAGCTGAATTGCTTTCTTTTCATGCAAGACCAGAGAGCCAAAATGTCTTATTGGACTGGACCATTGCACAAGAGGAAAATGTAGAAGGCTATGAAGTTCAACGGTCTTATGATGGAAGTAATTTTGAAACCATTCATTTTGAAAAAGCAATTGGCACTTCTGATAAATATACTTACCGTTTTGTTGATAAAAATGTGCGAAACAACCAAGATTTGTTTTATCGAATCAATACAAAAGACAGAGACGGAACGGCTAGCCTATCTGATATAGAAATTGTAAACTTAAAAGATGGTGCGTATGAATTTGAGGTTCGTCCTAATCCTACTTCAGGTGCAAGTGTGCTAAGCTTTTCAGCAAATCAAAATACAAAAGCAAACTTAAGCTTGATGAATGCTGTAGGGCAAAAAGTGAAGTCTTTTGAAATCGATAGCAATAAAGGGATGAATGAATTTCCTATTGATTTCAGCTCTTTTGAGAAAGGAGTTTACTTATTGGTTTTGGAGCAAGATGGAACGAGGCAAGTGCGGAAAGTTGTGGTTCGGTAGATGAATTTATAGAAAAAAGAAGAACTACAGAAAGGTGAATTCGTTAATGCGGATTCACCTTTTTCAATTCTCTTTTTTACAAATCCAACAACCCCTCCGGCAATTCAAATCGAATCCTTTTTTTCTCCTCGTCAAGTTCTATAATTAAATCTTCGTGAAGGGGAATCAGGATTTCTTTTTTGCCAAAAAATACGACAGCCATTTCTTGTTGAGGATATTCTAAGATTTCTTTAATGGTACCGATTAATCCCTTTTCTTCATCATGAACTTCAAAGCCTTGGATAAAATGGTATTCTAATTCTTGCAGTTCTTCTTCCTCGATTTGTATCGCATCCGCAGGCAACAAAACTTCTGATGAACTGATCTGTGTCGCTTGTTCAGGTGAATCTACATCTTCAAATTTGGCAATATACAACTTGCCTATTGCTTTAATATCTTCAAGAAAAAAAGGAATGATTTTGCCGTGACGATTGATGAAAAGGATCTCTGCATCAAGCACATTATTGATAAATTCTGGTTGAAGTTTAATTTTAATTTCGCCCTTCACACCATGGCTTTTTTGTGTATAGCCTACGGCAGTATATTCAGACATTGGAGGTTTGCAGTATTAGTTGTGATCGATGAGTATTTGAGTAAGGATGTATCCTTTTTGCGCTTTATCTTCCCAAGGGATTGGAGAAGTATTTTGTGAATCCAATATTCTTTGTTCTTTATAAACCAATCCAATACCATTTGCATATTGTTCAAAAGAACTTCTCAGTTCAATAGCATTCTCACTGTTGGCTTGAATGATCGTAGTCACTTCTTCATACAACTCGTTGCCAATTGCTGTTGCCTCTCCTACTTCATCTATTTCTGATTCCCAGCCTTTGAAAACTTCAAGCGGCTCTCCTTCAACAGAAATGATCGAATATTCATCAATGAAAGCATTGCCATTAAAAATAGCTCCGCGTTCTAAAGGAAAGACCATTTTTATGAACCGAAGATTTTCTTCAATTCGCTCGGCTTGTGTTTCTGTTCGCACAGCTGTCCACACATCTTTGATTTCCCACTGATCAGCCAGGTTCTTCTTTTCAAATCGTTCAATCCTGTATTGCGTTCTTCCTAGGTTATCGGTCAAAGTATCCATGATCATTTCTCTGACATAGATTCTACTATCTCTAGTCAAAACGCCCATACCTGTCGTATCGTAGAGAATTGAATCCACTTGATAATCCTTGTATTTTCCAATTTCCAAAGGAAAATATTCATAGCCATAATCTATTGGGAATTCCTCTGTTACGTTTTCACTTTTGCAAGAAAAGAACAGCAGAAATAAAACGAAGGCTCCTAATAAGGTTGAAAATCTGATCATTGGATTGTGTTTACCAAGTGTAATTAAGCTTTTTTGAAGTTTTGTATTGAAATCTTCTTTCAAATTTAAATTTCTTCTAATTTGAGATTTGCAAGAAATACGCCAAATTCCCCTTAATTCTTTCTTATCGAACTTCCATAAATTAAACCTCCTCCAATCACATCGTCTCCTTCATAAAATACAGCGGATTGTCCGGGGGCTACCCCTTTGACATTGGCATGAAAATCAACTTTAACTTGACCATCTTCATTTCGAATGGTACTTAATGTTCCCGAACTGTTGTATCGTATTTGTGAAACTACTTCTTTTCCATCTGGCAATACTGGGTATTTCATCGAATTGACTTGAGAAACGGTCATTCCATTCCTAAACAAATCCTCTACTCTACCTAAAACAACCGTATTCGTTTCTGGTCGAATTTCAGTCACAAACATCGGTTCTCCAAGGGCAATACCAAGGCCTTTTCTTTGACCAACAGTGTAAAATGGATATCCTTTGTGTTGACCCAAAACTTTTTCATTCGTATCTACGAAATTACCTCCATCCACTCGTTCTTCCAAACCATCTACTCTTCTTTTCAAAAACCCTCTATAGTCATTGTCAGGTACAAAACAAATCTCGTAACTCTCTCCTTTTTTGGACAATTCCTCGTATCCCCAATCATATGCCATTTGGCGAACTTCTGGTTTTGTAAATTGAGCCAATGGAAATTGACTTCTATTCAGACAATCTTGAGAAAGTCCCCAAAGCACATAACTTTGATCTTTGTGGCGATCCACTGCTTTACTGATGAATTTCCGACCTTCCAATTCGTTTATAATCGCATAATGCCCCGTTGCAATAAATTCGCAATCCATTGCATCCGCCCTTTTTAACAATGAATTCCATTTGATATGCGTATTGCAAAGCACACAAGGATTGGGGGTCCGCCCAGCCATGTATTCATCTACAAAATTATCAATGACATAGTCTCCGAATTCCTCACGGATATCGACTATAAAATGGTGAAAACCCATTTTAACACTGACTTCTCTCGCATCATTTATGGAATCTAGGCTACAACATCCTGTTTCTTTTCCACCTCCCCCACTATTTGCATAATCCCATGTTTTCATGGTGATTCCAATCACTTCATAGCCTTGATCATGCAACATCATTGCTGAAACAGTGCTGTCGATTCCACCACTCATTGCTACCAATACTTTACCGTGCTTACTCATGTTGTTATATAATTCTAACGTAAATTACTTTAAATCTTATCTGAAAAGCGCTTTCTATAATGCCTTTATGTCTACAATATTGGCGAGCTTTTCCTTTTAGACTACAAAAATACAAAAATAACGACCTTAAAGTTCACCTCTTTAGCAGTTTGCAGGAAATAAATTTGTCGCTTAAAAGGGAAGATTTACAAAAAGATCTGTAAACCTTACTTGTTCGTCTCCCAAATACTAAAAAGGACTTTAATTCAGTTAAATCAAGAAACATTGTAAAAATCACTAATATTTAATAATTTTACACTAGTAGAAAGGGTAAACACTCCAAAAACCCTACGCTTTTTTCTACTGCAAGACTGCCAAAAGCAGTTCGAATCAATTCTGAGAATACAAATAGATTATCTGAACAAAATTTGCTTATCCTCTTGGCAGGATGTGCATCTATTATTTGAAACACGAATTACACTATTAACCATTAAATGTTTAATTGATGAGAAACTTACATTACACCTTCACCCTGACTTTCCTATTTTTATTTGGAACTGCTTTTTCAGTTCAAGCTCAAAGTGGAGTTGAATTGGGAATGGCATCCTATTATGCAGATGCATTTCAAGGCAGAAAGACAGCCAGTGGAGAATTGTACGATAAAAATAAATATTCTGCAGCTCATAAAGACCTTCCTTTCGGTACCTTGGTAAGAGTGACAAGATTGGATAATAAGATGTCTGTAAAAGTCCGAATTAATGATCGAGGACCTTACATCGCTGGTCGGATAATTGAATTGTCAAGAGTGGCGGCTCAGAAAGTTGACCTGATTGATGATGGAGACGCAAACGTAAAAGTAGAAATTCTTGAAAAAGGAAGTTTAGATGATATGGCTAACATAGAAAAGCCTATCAGCAAACCTGCTCCTCCTAAAGTTGAAAAAAAGAGTGTACCAGCTTCTTACTCTACTACTCCAAAAAAGAAAGTGGTAAAGGCACCTGCTAAACCTAAACCAGCACCTGCCAAATCAGTTGCAAGAACAGCACCTGCTCCAAAACCAGTATTAAGTACTAAAGGAGATGATAGCGCCGTAAGTATAGAATCTCCAGAAGAGATGAAGTTTTTGACTTTGAAGAATTTCAAAACTTATGACCTTTATAAAATTGATATCAAACAACCTGAACATGTAGGCTTTGGTGTGCAAGTCGCTTCATTGACTTCTTATGACAACGTTATAAAAACGATTGCAGAACTACAAGGCAAATGGTTTGAAAACATTTTGATTAGTGTTGAAAAGGGAGATGAAGCAAGTCCAGTTTACAAAGCTATACTTGGACCTTTTGCTGATCGCGATGCTGCTGAAGCATATAAAAAGCAATTGAAGAAAAACAAAAAGATGTCTGGGTTTGTGGTGGATTTGAGTGGGCTATAATTTTTGAGGGCGTTTTTTGAATAGCCTCACTTTTTTGGTTGATTTGAAATTTTAAAATATTTATATTAGAAACCCTGAAGATGTAAATCAGCTTCAGGGTTTTTGTAATTTATACAACAATTTGCTTTTAAAATTATTTACCATTTATGGAAAAAGTACAGAAACTAAGTTTTGATGATATAATGGGAATGGAAAAAATCCCAAGATTGACTTTCGTAAATGCATTGTCTGGTTTTAAAAGTGCCAACCTTATCGGAACGGTGTCTAAAGACGGAGTACAAAACCTGGCCGTATTTAGCTCAGTGGTTCATGTGGGATCAAATCCTCCTTTGCTTGGAATGATCACCCGACCAATGGTCGTCGAACGGGATACTTACGCCAACATAAAAGAAACTGGTTATTATACCATCAACCATATTCAGGAAGAGATGTCTTATCGGGCGCATCAAACTTCTGCCAACTACGACAGCAATATTTCAGAGTTTGAAAAATGCAATTTGGAACCAGAATTCATCAACTCCTTTACAGCTCCTTATGTCAAAGAAAGCCAATTGAAAATTGGAATGTCTTTCTTGGAAGAATATCCGATCAAAGCGAATGGAACTATTATGGTTATTGGAAAAATTGAAGAAGTGATTTTACCAGAAGGAACAATTGAAGAAGATGGCTATTTGAATTTAGAAAAATTGAATGGCATTTGTATTGGAGGATTGGATTCTTATTATAAGGTTGAGCGAGTTGGACGGTATGTGTATGCGAGGGTGGCTAAGTAGATCGGTTTTCCGTGGTTCGTGATTCTTTTGGTTTTCTAATAGCGTGTTTCTTTCGGTTTTCTAATAGCGTGATTCTTTCGGTTTTCGAATAGCGTGTTTCTTTCGGTTTTCGGGGGGTCGTGATTCTTTTGGTTTTCGAATACCGTGTTTCTTTCGGTTTTCCGTGGTTCGTGATTCTTTTGGTTTTCTAATAACGTGTTTCTTTCGGTTTTCGGTAGTTTGTGATTCTTTTGGTTTTCGAATAGCGTGGTTCTTATTAATCTGAACAGGATTTTTAAGATGTAAAGATAAGCAGGATCATTCTATGCTTCGTATCATCTTATCGTGAATATCTTAATCTATCTTATAAATCCTGTTCTCCCACTTTTATCTGTCCACTTTCTACTTTTCCAAGTATTTTTCAAATTCAGAAAGACCGAGACTGCATAAAGAATGTTCCACCGTAAGTCCGCCTTTTCTTGCTGCGCAAACTCCCCAATGAATATCATGAATGCCTTCTTGGCTATGCGCATCAGGATCAATTGCAATCATCACGCCTTTCTCAATGGCATAAGGAATCCAAGTCCAATCCATGTCCAAACGGTGTGGATTGGCGTTGAGCTCAATGGCTACATTGTTTGCAGCGCAAGCGTCAATCACTTTTTTGTGATCTAGAGGATAGGCTGTTCGGGCGAGCAATAGTCGTCCAGTTGGGTGGCCAAGAATTGTGGTATAAGGATTTTCAACTGCTGTAATCAATCTTTTGGTGGCTTTTTCTTCATCCATTTTCAAATTTGTATGAACCGAAGCAACAATAAAATCAAACTTTTTTAGAATGTCTTCTTCGTAATCCAGCGAACCATCATTCAGAATATCCGATTCAATCCCTTTGAATATTTTGAAAGGAGCCATGGCTTTGTTGAGTTTATCTATCTCAGCCATTTGTGCTAAGACGCGATCAGGCTGAAGACCATTGGCATAAAAAGCAGATTTGGAATGATCACTGATTCCGAAATACTCAAATCCTGAATCTCGGACATATTCAGCCATCTTTTTCAAGCTGTACATTCCATCGGAATAGGTCGAGTGATTGTGAAGAATTCCTTTGATATCTTTGTCTTCAATTAGGACAGGTAACTTATCTTTTTGTGCTAAATGTAAAAAAGTATCGCCTTCTCTCAGCTCTGGTTCAATGAATGGCATTTTTGCCAAATCAAAAACTTCTTGCTCCGTTTCCAATTCTTTAAAATCTATTCCTTCATTCGTTTTTATAAAAGATTGTAGAAACTTTTCTTCTGCTGTATACCTAAATAATTTTGAACCAAATTCCTCTGGATCACAGAGGTAGATCGTTACTGGAATGTTATTGGGTGTTCTTGCATAAACGATGTCATCGTCCTTAGATTCCAAGGAGAGAATTTCTTCATCTAATATTTCATCGATATTGTCTTCGTCTGTAATTAGCAATTCTATTTTATCGAGGATAATTGCTTTTCTTCTGATTGCGCCGGTGAGACTGACGAAGTTTTCATATAAACGTTCTTCAATTTTTTCAACTAACTCAAAAGCTTCTTTTTCTACACTTGCATAATGAAATTGATCTTTGGATTGTAGAAAATACATCAATTTCCCTTTCAGATCTTCTTGTGTTTTTTTACCAAAACCTTTCAATTCTATCAAGCGGTTTTCGTTACAAGCATAAAGCAATTCTCCTATAGTCTCTACGCCCATGTCTTTCCAAATCACCTTAATTTTCTTCGGACCAAAACCTTTTATTTTCAACATTTCTTGAATTCCCTTCGGCGTCATTTCAAGGTACCTGTTCAAAGTATCCATCTCTCCTTTTTCCAAAAGCTCCTTGATTTTACCTTCGATGGCTTTTCCGATTCCTCTAACCGATGCCATTTCGAAACCTTCCATTTCGGACAAAGGCGTATCCAATTTCCGGATACTTAAATAAGCATTCGAATAAGATCGAATCTTAAAGGCGTTTTCATCATGGAGTTCCATGATCTTTCCAAGTTCGTTGAGTTTATTGGCAATTTCTTTATTCGTCATTTAAGTATCATTCGATGGTATCGCTTTCAATTTATTCCGGCATAACCTACTGAAAAAAATCAATGCTTTTAAAAATTTTGGAAAAGATTCCGGTAGAATCAGATGCGAAATATACGGAATTATTTAAGCTGGAATGCAATGCGAATGGACTACCTGAGCTATTGGCGTAACAATCGACTTGAATACTTGGATTATTATTTCTTGATATTTGAATTTCTGCTATTTTTTCAGTTGGATTGGGTGTATAGTTGTTTAGGATCTGAGTACCACTCATATTTCCTAAAGAATTTAAAAAACCTTCCACTTTAGTTGAATCAATAGGCGTATCAGTATTTGAAGCCCAAGTTCCTGACATTTTGTTAACAGCATAATCAAATCCAGGTCCATTGATAGAAAACCCAGAAATATCTTCTTTGGCTATTTTCAAGAAAGTTTTATCTCTATATGAATCGTATCCACCTGCCATACTCATTGCCATAAAACCATCAACAGCGTAAACTTCCGGTCCTTCTGCCAATTTCAAAAATGAAGTGGCTGATCTTTTTTGTTGATCAAAACGAAATCCACCAACCACAAAATCTGCTAATAAATCTTTTCCATTATATACCTTTATTTTAGATTTAGCCGTCTCCTCTCCTACTTCGTAATCCTTATATTTATCCGCACCTTTTGCAACGACTCTTAGCGTTTTTACTGCAACGAGATTGGATAAAAAGGTAGTTACAGAGCTCGGTGATGCAGGATAGCTATTGCCCGCTTGATTGATGGTCCAAGTATTCCCAGATTTAGAAAGGGTAAATGGTTGATAGTCGTCTGCTTGCGAGGCAATTTGAAAAGTAGTGATCGAAGCAGTGTCCAAAGCAATCAATTCTGTTTTAAAACTTTGCTGTTTGTTTCCTCTAAATGTTTTTGTCAAAAAATAGACAGCACACAAAGCGACAAATACAGTGAGGAGTATTTTATTATTCATTGGCTATTTCTTTTATTGTAAAGTATTCAGTACATAGTATTAAGTACTTAGTACCTAGTATTCAGTACCTAGTACTTTGTATTTAGTATTTAGATGACGTTTTGGCGTTTGTGTTTTTAGTGTTTAGGTGACATTTGACCTTTGGCGTATTCAGTACTAAGTACTAAGTACTGAATACTTCCACATATCCAGTACGTCATCTATGCGTACCGTTCTGACATGCGTTTCATTCTTAGATTTCTTGTTCTTTGCTTTCTAAAAAAGCCATACGCTATGACTAGAATAATAGGTAAACCAAAATTGAGGTATTTTAAAAAGGTTCGTCGATCTTCTTCTAACTCATCGATAGGCCGCGAAGCAACTCCTTTGGTTCGGAGTTCGATCAAACCTGTGTCATCTGATAACCAATCTATGCTGTTTACCATCAAACTTACATTATCAGATTGAACATCTCGTCCTTGAAGTGGAAAATCACCATCACCAAATACAACAATATTCGAGGCTACATTCCCTACTAGATTTCCGGAAAGGACTCCTCCCAAAACAAGGTTGGATTGTGGAAAATCTGCTGCGGTCCATTTTTTATTGACCACATCAAAGAATGTAGGTGGGGGAACAATTCCAGATTGTTCTGAAGAAAAAGCAAGTGGCATCCAAGTATTTTCAGAAGAACCAGTATAAGTGATATTTGAAGCAAAAGGCATCACAACCTGCTCCAACCCTTTGGTGATAGGATGATCTGCAAACTTATTGACCAAAGGTAGGAAAGGAAATTTTACGGGCGTTTGAACATTGAAAAATCCTTGCCGTTGTTGAATGGTCACACTTCCTGCACTTGCATCAATGACAAAACTAGGATTGACCTCAATTCCTTTATTCCTCAACCAAGTTTCAAGTCCTGTCGTCAAAATAGTTCCTTGCGCATTTTGTAAATTACCGTCTACTGCATTTGCTCCAATCAACAGATTTCCACCTCGACTTAAATAATCATCCAACTTTGCTAAATGAATCGCTGGAATAGAATCTTTCGGAGCGATCAATGCAACTGCTTTGAACCGATCTGGTATACTGGTTTCACTAGCCAGATCTACATTTTCAACATTGTATAAAATACTTAAAGATTGGTAAGCAGCTTGTAGGTCTGTCAATGTCGGGCATCCATAACCGTTTACAATTCCAACCGAAGGTTTGTCCAAAACAGACAATTTTTTAATGGCAGTTGACATTGGATATTCAATTGGACTATTGGGCATGATAAACGGAATCACTTCTTTTTGATCCCCCATTTCCAAGACTGCGCCCATGAATACCTTTTGCGAACTCATCTGATCTTTCTCTCTTACTTGCGCCAATCTGGGTTGAATTCCGTTTTGAGCAGCTTCCTGTTCCCTCTCTGGACTTTCTGCTGGATCGACAAAAACATAATCGAGCATGCCCTTTGATCTTGTGGAGTATTCAATCAAAGTTTCTTGAAAATCTTTTTTAGTTTTTTGAAATTGCTGTGGAATATCTTCGGAAAAATAAGCAGTCACCGTAATAGGATTTTCGAGTTCTGAAAGAATATTACGGGTTGCATTAGATAACGTAAATTGCTTGTCCTGCGTCATATCCATGCGGAAGAAATATTGTCTGGAAACCAAATTGGCCATGACAATAATTCCGAGTATTAATAATATGCTTGTATAATTTTTCATTTCTATTTTTCTTTTTTGGTTCTCCTTTGGGGTTTATCTTTTTGAAATATTAATCTCAGAAAGTGCGATGCCCACCAAAATCATACTGGCAAAATAAATGAGATCTTTGGTATCGATGATCCCTCTTGAAATTGAATCGTAGTGACTATTTAGCGAAAGCGTATCAAATAAATCGCCTAAAATTCCAGAGCTGCTAAAAGCCAACATGCCGAATATAAAATGGAAAAATATTCCAATGATTAGTGACAATAGAAAAGCCACCACTTGATTGTTCGTAAGGCTACTGGCAAAAATGCCAAGACTGATGTACATCGCACTCATGAGTATCAAAGCAAGGTAACCGCATATAGTCGCCCCGTGATCGATATTCCCAATATTGGCAACAGTCACATAATAAGGCAAAGTAAACAACAGCGCTATGCAAACCATTAAAAGGCAAGCCAGGAATTTACCTACCACCAATTGTCTGTTTGTAATATTCTTGGTCAATAATAATTCTATTGTACCTGTTTTTTTCTCTTCTGCGAATTGGCGCATGGTAATGGCGGGAATAAATAAAAAGAGAGACCAATAAGCTACATTGAAAAAAGCCATCAGGTCTGCTTGTTTTCTCAAAAACACATCTTGCACCATCAACCAAGTAAACAAACCGGTAAAAGCAAGAAAAGCAACGATCAATATGTATGCCGCTAAAGAGTCAAAAAAAGAAGCTAACTCACGTTTGGCAATTGTCCAAATTGGATTCATTTTTTGTTTATATTTTTAAATTAATTGAAGTTTAAATAGATTGGGATAAGCAAACCTTTTTTTAAAGAAACTAATTTAAGGTCAATGTTCTAAACACATCTTCCAGTTTGGTTTCAAAAGGAACCATTTCTGTCAAAGCCCAATTGTTCTTTTTACACAATTCAAAAACCGCTCGGTTAGAAGTAAAATCAGCTTTGCTTTCTAATTCAAAACGATTGGAAGCTTGATCTACCACATCAACCAATGCCACACTAGGCATTGCTTTTAATGCATTATAAACCGTATTGAAATCTCCGTCTTCAATTTGGACCCGCAAAACTTGTTGACCTTTCGCTTGTTTGCGCAAAGTATTGGCCGTCCCGTCTGCTACAATTTTACCTTTGTTAATTATTAAAATTCGATCACAAGTAGCTTCCACTTCAGGCAGAATATGCGTACTCAAGATCACTGTTTTTTGTCTTCCCAATTGCTTGATCAGCTCTCTTATTTCGACAATTTGATTAGGATCCAAACCAGTCGTCGGCTCATCTAAAATCAGGATTTCCGGATCGTGGATCATTGCTTGTGCCAAACCAACTCTTTGCCTATATCCTTTAGACAGCTCTCCAATTTTTTTATGTTTTTCAACATCTAAACCACAAAGCCGAACCATTTCTTTTATTCTCTCTGGAATTAGCACTTTGGATACTTGTTGCAATTCAGCACAAAAAGCCAAATAATCCATTACTGGCATTTCCATGTAGAGCGGATTGTGTTCTGGTAAATAACCAATATTCCTGCGTAGCTTAGGATCGCCAACATCTTTTCCTCCAAGGGTTACTTGGCCACCGTCTTTTTCAATATAGTTGGTAATCATTTTCATGGTAGTGGTTTTCCCAGCTCCATTAGGACCTAAAAAACCTAGGATCTCACCAGTTTTGACTTCGAAACTGATGCCATCTACTGCTTTTTGGGTTCCATAACTTTTACTTAGGTTCTCTATTTTTATATCCATATTTTCTTTTTTGGCGAATTAAATCCTCCATTAAATTTTGTGTAAATTTAAATTTTAACAAGCTAAAATTACATCCCTGCATTATTTTTTTTGATGCTCAAATTTAATAAAAATTTGATTTTTGAAAAAAGTATTTTTACAATTCATAAAGTCTTTTAATTTCGATTTGCGTTTTTTTTACAAAAATTTTATTTTTGACCTTTACATTACAAAAACCTATAATAAGTAATATGACTAACACAATCAATATGGCATTGGCCCTTGTCTTGGGCCTTATCATTGGCGGAATGTTTTTAGGACGTTCAAAATCAGCAACGCCTGCTATTGGAGCTGAAGCAGATGTAAATGGATATGTAATGGAGGAGCTTCCTGACGGAACCAATCGAGCTGTTAAAAATACAACCGATGGAATTCGAGCAGAAGAAGGTACTTTGCTGAACGGCAAAAAATCTGGGGTTTGGATTGATTATTATACGAAAGACGGAAGGGTCAAAAGTTTGACAAATTTTGCGGATGGTCTTAAAAACGGTTTGCATATGACCTTGACAGATAGGGGTCAAGTAACTTTAGAAAGTTATTACAAAAATGATCAGTTGCATGGCAAACAAACGAAGTACAAATTCGGCAGCAGAGTTGTTGAAGAAGCAGAGTATTCAGAAGGCGTACTTGATGGAGTATTTAAGTCTTACGATAATCAAGGAAAAATCCAAAGAGAGATCAATTATAAAAATGGATTATTGGAAGGAAAGAATATCTTCTATGATACAGAAGGCAACGTAACCATGGAATATATTTACGAAAACAATGAAAAAGTGAGCGGAGGAGTTGTTAAAGAGTAATGCCTTTAAGAGTATTGTTTGTATTAAGCCGTTTAAACTAAAAAGGCATCCCAGATTGTTTGTTAACTTCGTGGTAATGAAATGTACAATATGCCTTTAGACACTGGTTTAAATTTGGAAGACTTGAAACTGGCAAAAGCTTTTTTGCAAGGAATCGCAGATCACGATTTGCGGGCAGATTCTTTTTTGGAAGCTGATCCTAATTCCGTTCGTATTCAAAACCAAGTTGCTTTTCTATTGGATGTCTCTGAAGTCTCGCAAAGGCTAGACGGGCCTTTCAGGAAGATCGAATTGGAATTTTTAAGTAATATTTTAGAAGCGGTCTCTTATATAGAGAATCCGATTGTTATCAACTTCTGGAAGAAACTTGTTATAAGTGCAATGAACCCAGAAGAGCCCAATGAATTTCATGGCTACTTCATTAATCTTCTAAAAAACATTTCATTGCCTTCCTACACGGTTCTTGTTCTTTTGTATAAACATTCCTTTCAAAATCATTCAGAAGAATTATCGCCCTTAAGTCACAAATTCATTAAAACACAAACAGGATTCCATCAAAGTATTTTAGAAATAATATTTGATCAATTGCAACAGCTTAGGTTGGTTCAGTCTTTTGTTTCTATTGAAGAACAAGCTCCTGTTGTTCCTTCTTATCAATTGACCAAATTGGGTGTTGCTCTTTTGAGAATCGTTATTTGAAATTAAAAAGAATGAATAAATACTCCGGGATTCTATTTCTTCTGTTTTCACTTCTGCCCTTTTCTCCCCTATTAAGTCAAGATTCAAAATTCAATGTCGGATTGGTACTCGGTCTCAACTTTGCAGAATTAGAAGGTGAATCCGTATGGGATTTCCCTGGATTAAATACTGGCATAGTTGGCAAAGTAATACTTAGTGATAAATGGTCGATCAGTACCGAAATCCTTTTTAGCCAAAATGGAGAATATATTCTTCCGGACTATTGGCCAATTGTTGAATACAAAAACATACAATTGAATCATTTGGAAGTTCCACTTTATGTCAGTTATAAGATGCTTTCCGATAGCAACAAGCCGAGAACTTTACATTTACAAGCTGGGTTCGCCTGGGCCAAATTGCTTGATTATTCTGCGCATAATTTGAATAGTGTTGATTTGTCTGATGAAATCATTTATTCCAAAGAAACCAAT
>CALIAG010000458.1 GCA_938041325.1 uncultured Saprospiraceae bacterium
GTTGAAATTGAATAATTGCTCCTTCATCCGCAATCGTTTTTCTCAATGATTCTTCATCTTCTTCAAACTTATTTGACTTGCAAGAAAGGGTTGCTGTCTTTTCGTATTTCTGATCTACAGATATGACCTCAGCATTAGAAGCTTCTCCTTTTTTCAACTCATATTTTGTGGAAGCTATATTTGTTAAACTCCTCGTTTGATCCACAAGATTGCTAATAATTCCTCCATCATCATGCATTTGACTCGTTGGATATGACAGAAATCCATATCCCAATCTTAATACAAACATGAGAACAAAAATCCCAACAAACGATAGGAAAATCTTTCTTAATTTATTTTTCATAGTTATGTTTTTTAAACTCATCCCCTTCCATCCACTTCATAGAGTAATCTGTCATTTGGGAAAAAGTTTTTTTTTAACAACGACTGCCATCAAATCCGGCTTGCATTGCAATTCTAAAAAAGATAAATACCTATTTCTTTCAACTGAACGGACATCGCTTGCGAATGGGGTGAGTTTCTACACCACTGCTCTTTTCCTAATACACCTCCGGCTCCACCACTTCGATCCAACGGCCTGCCTCTCTGGCGTAAACATTGTCGTCATACATCGCTTCGCAATTAGGGCCTGCTAAATAGTAACGGCCTGGATATGCGGCGTTGAGTTGAACACGGAATGTTTTTGATTCACCTGATGGGATATCAAAATAGCTATACACTCTATCGTCTCTGATGTCTTTATAAGTGGGTTCGTCAGAATTTTCAAAACCTGTTATAGAAGACATTCTTGTATTTAATATTTCCCAACCAGATGGAAAAATTTGAGACAAAGCCAATTCCTTTTGATATCTGCCCGATTTATCTCGATTGCTTACACTAACCTCTGCAACAAAATCCACACCTTGTTCTATTTGATCTGGACTAATGGTTTCTCCTTTGAGGTTTTTGTATTGAACATTTATTTTCAAATTTCGCTCTTCTGTTTTTTCGTTGCCAATTAATGGCTGACCGTTTTTGACAATGCGCGCATAAAGAATCCCTTCACTTGTGTTTTGCAAATTAAAGGAATTGATGCCTTCTTTGTCAGCAGGAACATCCACAATAAATATAGGGTTATCAGTCCCTGCTTCTACCCTGCCCTTTCCTGCTAATTCGTAGGCAAATCTTATTTTCTTACTAAGCTTGGAAGTCTTAGAAAGTTTAGAAAACGAATAAAGCATGTAGGAAAGCGTTTGTGTACCAATCCATCTTCGTTCTCCTAAATAATCTGATATCTCTTTAGCCATTCTTGCTGCTCCTTCATTGTCATCTAACAAAAGCATGGTCTCCAAAATCATTGCTTTATCTCTTTGAGAACTTCCGTAAGTATAGGACATTTCAACATAATTTTTCACGACATCCGGAACACCATTCACTATTTCGGAAGCCACTTCTTTTTGTCCTGACATTGCATACGCTGCTGCCAATCGCCACTTTGTGGTATTAGATAGCTTTGTAGTAGAGCGAAGGCGATTCATTGCTCCAAACTCTGGTTCTCCGGCCAATGCAAGTGTATATAATCTATACGCCTGGTCCAATTGGTAATTTCCGGAATAATAGCCTTCCAGTGTCGAGTTGGTCCATTTACGCGCAGTACTGCGCTGGAATCCGATAAGCTTATTGAGCAACTGAGCAGGAACTGCATATCCCTTTTCCTTCGCTTCTAGTAAAAAATGTGTAGCAAAAGAACTTCCCCAATAATTCGGTCTGGATTCACCTGGCCAATAAGACAGGCCGCCATAACTCGTTTGAAATTTAGAAAGTCTTGAAATAGCTTCTCTTACATAATAATCGATTTGAGATTTTTGATCTGTACTCAGTTCAGTCATTTCATCTAGATACAATTGAGCAAAAACTTTTGAGGTGGTTTGTTCAACACAACCATGTGGATAAGTAACCAAGTAGTTCATCCATTTCTCTAGATTGATCGGTGGAATGGAAGACAATTCCAAACTTACTTTATTGGTTCCAGATACTCCAGGAGCGTTTATTAAAGCGTCCCAAGTTTCTCCAGCTTGTAGTATTTTATCTTCAATTTCCGTGACGTAAGGATTCGGATTTCGAATATCAATTTCAATCTCTTGGCTAGCTTTCTCGCCTGCACCCTCAGCGGTTATTATAAACTTTGCAACACCTGTTTGCTCCGGGATTTTTAAATCAAAATAAGCCATTTCTTCACCGAGGCCATTGAAGTTTACCTGCTGCGGAGCGTAATTAACAAGATTGACCAATCCGGTGGTTTCTTGAAGCGTTATACTCGCTTGTTTGACTTTTTCTTCCATTGCAAAAACACTGACCGGCAGCCTCAAGGTTTCTCCGGGACCGAGTACTCTAGGCAAGGTTCCCAATACCATTAATGGTTTTCTGACTGGACAGGTTTTCTCTGCAGCACCATACGCTCCTTCATTCGAACCAACGACCATTACTCTTACTGATCCAACATAATTAGGCATTACAAATTCATGCACTGCTTTTTTACCTTTTTCTAAATAAAACGGACCAAAATGTTTTACGACTGGCTTAAATCGATTCGCTTTATCTTTATCTCGCTCTGGCACTACTTCATCATCACCACCAACGCTTAGCAATCGATTCATCGGTCCACCATAAGCTCCAATAACGTAATCATATACATCCCACGTTTTCACACCCAATGCTTCTCTTGCATAAAAAGCATCCCAAGGGTTGGGTGTTTTAAAATTGGTTAGATCTAGTAAACCATCATCAACAACGGCAAGCGTATATGCCATTGAATTATTATTGTCTTCTTCCACTTCTATTCTCACTTTTCCCTCCGGTTCTAAAACATCGGCCATTCGAATAGTAGGCATCAAACGAGTCTTAGGATCTTCTACGTTGATTGGAATGACTCCATACATTCGAATTGGTAAGTCATTTTTCGTATTGGCATGCTCTTGGATCAAAGCAACATGTGCATATACCGTTGGACTCATTTCCTTTGTAGTATAAAAACTAAAATCAGTCTCCCCTTCTTTGCTATCAATTGTAAAAGTTTCCAGGACCTTGTTCCCTGTTTCTAAAGTTACTAGGATTTTACTTCCTTTACTGGTTGGAATATTCAATTCTACCTGTTCGCCAGCATCGTAATTTTCTTTATCCGATTTAAACAAAAGCATAGATGCGGCTTGTCGATTCATTCCATCATCGCTGTCTCCATACCAAGGATAACCAGCATAGAAAAAATCGCCACTGCAATGTCCACTTTGGGTATCGCATACTCTGACAAGATATCGCCCCCAGTGATCTACCTTTAGATCCCAAGAACCTTGTCCTTTTCGATCTGTTGTCAAGGTTGCTTTTTTGTAAGCATTAAAATGGGTGCTTGAATTGAACTTGTTGAGATCCGAACCATTATTTTCCCACCACCATCTCCAATTGACTTCATAGAGACCCAACGTTAAATCTCTGTCAGTAATTGGATTTCCATCATTGTCAACCACTACAAAATCAATGGCTTTTTCTTTGCCAATGTCCAATCTTTTTTGTCCATATTTTGATTTAGGAATACTCAAACCTACAAAGCTTTCAAATGGAAAATAATCCAAACTTTTGTTTTGTTCGCTAAAATCTCCTCCTTTCTCAAAAGCTCGTATCCTAAAATCCACTTTTAATTTCCCAGGAAATCTTTCTACATCTTTTGCCAGTTCTGCAGTTACAGTAGCACTTCCATCAGAACCCACTTCTTTGTCAAATATGACAGAGGATTTGCTTTTGTATTTTCGAGCAGGATCATCAAAAACAAAATCATTGTATTTGGAAAACTTAGTGGCAATCGTTTTCAATTGCATTTCGATTTTAGTAAGCAGATTCCTTCCCGGAGCTCCATGCAACCAATTTACTTGTAGATTTGCATTCAAATTTACATCGTTGTATTTAAGAACTACTTCATTGAAATCAAGTTTAATTTTTAAGCGATTGGGCTTTATCGTTTCTACCTTTAGGTTTTTACTAAAAGTTGCTCCACCGACTTTGACCACGCCTCGCCAGTTTCCTGTTGGGTCATCGGATTTGGTAGCGACATTCATTGGATAGACATGATTGACATGCTGAGACAAGACTCGTTTTTCAATCAATTGATTTCTAGCGTCATACAATTCAAAATTCACTGGATGATCATTTGGTAATTTTTTATCCAAATCTTCCAATACAAAATTCAAGTACAAAGAATCCCCAGGTCTCCAAACCCCTCGTTCCCCATAGATGTACCCTTTTAACCCTTTTTGAACAACAGTACCTCCTACATCAAATCGACTCGTTGACAATGCAAAGCCATCTTCCATTTTAACATAGCCAATGTCATCTCCATTTTTTGCAATAATAAATCCTGGCTTGCGTTTTGTATCTGTGAAAATTTTCCCTTCGCCATCAGTAGTCATGGTTTTGAGCTCTTGTTGCTGATAGTCATATACCTCTACCGTTGCACCGGAGATTGGTTTTGCCGTTCTCAAATCAGAAACTTGGGCGAAAAGAGATCCGTCATTTCCTAGTTTTGTAATTACTCCTAAGTTAGAAGCCATCACATTTCTTCTCACAAAATTCGAAGTTTGATAATAAGCTGGGTAACAAGGATCTTTTTGATGTTTGTAATTATATCCTGAATAGTAACCTCCTATTCCATAATAGTTGCCATCGTAAAAACTTTTGATTTCCCCATCATCCTCGAATTCTGGATAAACTTTTTCCGCTATATTTTCATTTGCATCATTTGAACTACAATTATAGGTCGTGTAAGAAGGTTGAAATCCAATTCTTAATTGGTAAATGGCTCCAGGTTCTTGGTTGATCAATCCGTTTAAGTCCAGTGCATATTGCTCCCACTTATTCGAATTTGCAGAAGCATTTAAATTTTTCAGTTCTATTTTCTTTTGTAAAACGACTCGTCCTACTTCATACAAACGGTAGTCATCTGCGAGGGAATTGTTCTGAAGAAATTGTAAAATATTATTATTGTAAATTTTAAAAACTTCTAAGTCAATCGCTTTTAAGTTGACCGCTTCGAAGGGGAATATAAGTCCTTCTGAATTAGGTAGGATAACGCCCTTTCCTGTTATTTTCACAAGAGGTTTTAATTCTTCGAAAGCCAATTTCCATTGCGTTGGAGATTCCATTTTAACATTGACAATATTCACAAGTTTCCCCATCACATTTATAGTCCGTTCTCCTGCTAATCGCGAATTGGGGTAAACCCTTAATTCATTGTCATTGACATCAAATCGCAGTTTGCCTTCATAACCAGATATTTTAATTAAGCCTTTAAAAGATTGTCCCTTTTTAATTGGATCGGAAAACCGCAAGCTCAAATATTGTTCTTCGCCTTGCACTACGTCCGCTTGCATCAGCTTGAAACTATTCACCGACGGAACGGAGTAAGAGGTGTTGCTCACTTGATCCGAGCCAAGCTTTTTACCATTCCACTTCAACTCTAAATCAACATCCTTTTCTGATCTAGAAATATTGATTATTTTAAATTGATGTTCTGTATGGTTGGGTAGATGGTTCCATTCTATAGCCGGGCTTTGACCTTTTAATGAAACGAGGAATGCTTTTTCAACTTGCTCTTTTTCAATTACATCATTGGTGCTAACCACACCTTCCAAGATTTGGTTTTTTAGATCGCTATTAGAAACTGCCTTCAACGAATTTATTTTCACTTCTGCAAATAACTCTTTCGTTGCAAAATTGAATTTGAAAGTAGAAAGGGTTTTTTCTATTTCCGGGAATAGCTTTTTTAACTGAACGGAAACCACGTATTCCTCATTTGATTCAAGCCATTCTGCTTTTTCAAATGATATAGTCCTAGCGTTGGTCCAAACAGCTTTTCCTTTAATTTTTGGGCTGACAGCAAACAAACCGGCATCTACTTCTGAACCAATCGCGTCGGCTCCAATTATATCGCTGGCGAATTGCACTTCGATTACAGCAGTCCTTGAAACTACGCCTGATGTAAATGCGTGAATATAATTCCGTGTTCCTGCAGGAACATTGATTACCTGGGTTTCTTTTTTACAAGAAGGAAAAAGGGCAATTAAAATAAGGAATGAAAGAATGGAAATTCGGTTGAGGTTATTCATAGTTAGGTGAATTGAGGATTTTGCTAACTTAAATGGAATCATTTGCGAAAAGATAATTAAAAGATGTCAAAATGCTAGGCCGATAATATGGTTTCAAAGGATAATATGAACAAAATTAGTTGATTTTATAGCCTTGGTATGGACTCAACAAGAATTCGTTGGAGGTAAATTAGAATTTGAAAGAGATTTTCTATTATTTGCACTATAGAAAAAAGCACTGAGTTTATGAATGACTTTTTACCCTTATTTCCTTTAAAAATGGTTGTTTTTCCTAATGAAAAATTAAACCTACATGTATTCGAACCTCGATACAAGCAATTAATCAGAGAATGCGATGAAAATGGTATCACCTTTGGAATCCCAGCTTTTTTGAATGAAAAGGTGATGGATTTCGGAACAGAAATTAAATTATTAGAAATAGTTAAAAAACACCCAAATGGGGAAATAGATATAAAAACCCAAGGGATCGGAATATTCAAGATTAATGAATTTTATAGGATTGCTCCAAACAAATTGTATTCAGGTGCAGACATCATACGGATTCAATATTCAGACGATAGAGAGGAATCAAAAAATGAGAAGATAATTTCGTTATTAACGGAGCTTTTTTCGTTGCTAAAAATTACTAAAAAAATCGAAAAAAATCCTTTTAAGTTTAGAACTTTTGAGGTTGCCCATCACGTAGGGTTTTCTGTAGAACAGGAGTATGAATTTTTATGTATCCGATCGGAAATAGAACGTCAAGGATTTTTAATTAAGCATTTGGAGAATCTGATTCCAGTGGTAAAAGAGATGGAAAGATTGAGGCAAAAAGCGAAAATGAATGGACATTTCAAGGATGCTATTCCTCCAAAATTGAACCAATAAAAGGGAATCTTTTAGATTGAACATTGCTATAAAAATAATTTTATAATAAAATTTGTTTTAATACATAAAAATCCTATCTTAGATTACATTTTTTATTAATTGAACTTTAATGCAATCTTGCATACTGTATTAATTAATTTTCGAAATACCCAAATAAACGAACTCAAATCTTTTTTTAATAAGTCCAAATTACAGGATTTATTACACTCCTAGAATTAACAAGAAAGGCTTTACACAAAGAATTATTCGTTAAACAATTTTTTAATTTTTTAACAAAACTATAAAGAGTTTAGAATCTCTATTATAGAAATTTTAGCTGTATTAGAATCTGTCCCGATCCTAATCAATTGTTAATTTTTTTATTACGTAAAAGATGATCACCATCTTTTACCAGATCTTCTATTTTCTCTCCTATAGTTTTCTAAGCCAAAACAACTAATCATGTTACCCTCAAAAAAACAAAACGCAAATGGACTTTGCTATTCAGCAATTGCCACAATTATCTTCATTTTTATTTCTCAAATTGGTTTAATTGCTCAAAATGAGCACCTGACACCATGTACGTCCTTTCCAGTAACTCCATGCTTGAGTGGCCATATTACTCCGGTTCCATTGGACGTTGCATCTACATGCCCATTAGGTAATATTTTTGGGAACAATGAAAACAATCAATCAGATTGTAATGGAAGTCAAATTAATAATGGTGCAAACGGCACTTCTGATTGCCATAGATTTGATGTTGCTAGGACTTCAACTGATATAGATGGCTTTGTGTTCAATTTTGGAAATGGAAATGGTTGCACAGGAGATGTGGATGAAAGTTATGCATTGGTGGATGGTAATTGTTATGATTTGGGAACATCTGGTTCTCAAAGTGAAGTATTTATCGAATACCCAGATGGTATTAATACTGTTGAATTATTTATCTGTAAGGATGCCAGTGCTGGAATATCGATTTGTGGTGTTTGTTTTACCGAATTGGACGTTGAATGTTCAGCTACCCCTGATTGCGATACAGATGGAACGGTATCAGTATCTGTACCCAATGGATCTGGAAGCTATTCTTATGCATGGGAAGATGAAGCAGAAGTACCTCGTGGAACTACAGCAACAATTACTGGTTTGGAAGCTGGCAACTATTCTGTCACAGTTACGGATCAACTAAGTGGAGATATTGGAATATGTGTTGCTACAGTGGAAGTTGGAACAAATTGCTGTACTCAAATGGCTGATTGTGTTCCACTACCTCCTATTGTTCAAACCTCTTGTACTTTACCTACAGCAGAAACCGATTATACCAATATATTTAGTTCCGTAGTTTCATGTGGGGAAACGATAACTATGGCTCATGAAGACATAGGGGATGACGATATATGTACAAATGGATCTGCAAGTTTTACGAGGACATATTCTTTATTATTCAATGGAGTTGTATTTGAGACATGCGATCAGACAATTATGATCACACCACCTGCCATTGATCCTGGAACCTGCCCTATTCCTTTAACGATGGGAGCTTGTGATAATGATATTCTAACTCAATTTACTAGTTGGAAAAATGCTTTTGTGGCTCCTACTGGTGGTTGTAATATTGACGTGACATATGTGGATGCGGATGGCAATCCTATTGCTGATATTTCAGCATTGACTTTAGCGGATCAGTGTGATGGAGCACAAACTATCACGGTGATCTGTGCATATACTTCGGATTGTGGTAATGGAGCTTGTTCTTCTACATTTACCGTGCCGGCTACTCCCACACTTACAGTAGCTTGTCCAACCACTGGAAATACTGCTAGTGCTTGTGATTCACAAACTGATATTGATAATGCTTTTAATACTTGGATCGCTGGATTTAATGTAAGCAATCCTGGTTGTGGAATTACTTCTTCAACTGACTTGTCTGCATTCTCTGCACCGAGTGCTTGTGCAACTTCCGATCAAACTGTTACCATTAATTATAATGCAACTGATGGGTGTTCTACGGCTTCTTGTTCTGCTACCTTTACGGTAACGGCTACTACGGCTGTTGCAGTGAGTTGCCCAACCACTGGAAATACTGCTAGTGCTTGTGATTCGCAAACTGATATTGATAATGCGTTCGCAACATGGATCGCTGGATTTAATGTAACCAATCCTGGTTGTGGGATTACTTCTTCTACTGACTTGTCTGCATTCTCTGCACCGAGTGCTTGTGCAACTTCCGATCAAACTGTTACCATTAATTATACGGCAACTGATGGGTGTTCTACGGCTTCTTGTTCTGCTACCTTTACGGTAACGGCTACTACGGCTGTTGCAGTGAGTTGTCCTACTACTGGAAATACTGCTAGTGCTTGTGATTCGCAAACTGATATTGATAATGCTTTTAATACTTGGATCGCTGGATTTAATGTAAGCAATCCTGGTTGTGGAATTACTTCTTCTACTGACTTGTCTGCATTCTCTGCA
>CALIAG010000459.1 GCA_938041325.1 uncultured Saprospiraceae bacterium
AATATCAACACCAAACCAATCGCAGGAATTATTTGCCGCCCACCAATACTCGTCCTCAACGTAAAACCATCCAACCACATATTCCCTAAAACAATCGCTACTGGAGTAGCTACAATCACCGCAATGACAATTAAGATCAAAAAGCCTCTTGACAATCTCCAGGTTAAACCACCAATCGATGCGCCCAAAACTTTTCGAATTCCAATCTCTTTTTGCTTTCCTTCTATTGTATAAATCACCATTCCCAATAAACCCATACAAGCAATCACAATAGCGATCAAAGCTACGAAGCCCAGAATTTTTGAAATAATATTGAACTCTGTATACGCCAATGAAATATCCTCATCATAAAAAGTGTACGCTAAATCCGCCTTAGGATTCACCTTACTCCAAACCGTTTGCAAACCAGCAATAGTTGTGCTATAATCTCCTTCGGTGATCGTTACCACAGCCGTCTCTAAGGGTTCATCTCCAGCATACCTAAGGCCGTAAGAACCGATGGGTTCGTAAACTCTTCGGTAATTAAAATTTTCGACAACTCCAATAACCGTAAGCAAATCTGTGCTTCTTTCTCCATTTTCAAAATTGGGAAATTTGATCACTTGACCTAAGACTTCTTCCAAATTAGTATAGCCCAATCTCTCTACTGCAACTTCATTTAAAATAATAGATTCCACCTTATCACTGGCTTCTTCAAACCCAGTTCCAGCTTTTAAAGTCAAACTCATATCATTGAGGTAATTGGCCGTCACATAATTATAGCTTAGCTGTACAGAGTCCGAATCATTAAAGGTTTTAATATCTTCCATCATATCTCTTCCGAGACCAGGAACAATTACAGAACCCGCTACACTCTTCACTCCTTTTACATTTTCAAATTCTTTTTTTACCAAATCAAAATCTATTTCATCCAATCGGACATTTACAATATTCTCTGTTGAAAAACCCATGTCCTGGCTTAAAGTCAGTCTTTGTTGATCGAGAATAATCACGGTGCCCAAAACAAAAAGTATGGACAAAGTAAACTGTGTAACGATCAACACTTTTCGCAAGCCAACCCGTGCAAATAATTTTACATTGGACAATTTCTGTAATGCTTGTATTGGCTGAAAGGAGGACAAATGCATGGCTGGTATTAAGCCCGCGATCAATCCAACGAGGAGACTGAATATAAAAAATAGTAAAAACAAAAATCCACTTTTCCTAAGATGCATCACATTGCTAATCTCTGGATCCAAACGGTAAAATGCAGGAACAATGAACTCCATTAAAAAGATGGCAAATAGAACTGCAATGATGGAAAGTAAAACAGATTCAATTAGAAACTGGGTTACAATTTGTCTTCTCTTTGCGCCAGATACTTTTCGAATTCCAATCTCTCTTGCTCGTTTCAAGGATCGTGCAATTGATAAGTTGGTATAATTGAAACAAGCCGTAAGCATAATCAATAAACTCAACGTAATGAGGAAATAATAAAAGAATGGTGGAATGGATGGCCCCATGTTATTGTTTCTAATCGTACCAGGAGTAATGTCTAAAAGCGGTTGGGCCGCAAACTTAAATTGATATACTTTATTGCTTTGATTCTTTTCATCTTCAATTTTTTGTACGGCAGCATGCACCTCATCTAGCTTCGTATTTTCAGCAAGCAGAATATAATTGTAGCCTGCATAAATATTGTCCCAATCATTCAATACATCCGTAAATAAATCTTGTTCAACTAATCCAGGAATGGTCGAATTAGACATTATAAAATCAAATCTAAAATGGGTCCGTTCAGGATGGTTCGGCATTAAGCCCGTTACTTTAAAAGTCCCCCAATTTGCGATATCAAGGGTTTGACCGATCGGATTACTCATCTTCAAATATTCATCCGCAACTTTCTGAGTCAATACAACAGAGTTGGGTTCTTGCAAAGCCGTTTTTATATCTCCTTCTATCCATCCAAAATCAAAGACTTCATGCATTCCTGGATCTGCCCATATTCCGGTATAGGGTCTTGAGGTCTCTTGCCATTTTACAATCGAACCACGGGTAGGCAGTATGTTGATGGATTTTTCAACCCAAGGATAGTTTTCTTTTAGCTCTTTGGAAAATGGCAATGGAGAAGTTGCATTAGACAAAATCAAAGGACGCCCGCCATCCTCCAGATTCATGCGATCTGAAACAACTCTAACTATGCGGTCTTTATTCGTATGAAAATGGTCGTAAGAAAATTGATCTTCTAAAATCATAATGATCAAAAGGCATACGGACATACTGGTCGCCAAACCAACTACATTTAGCAAAGTGAACAGTTTGTGTTTTAGCATTTGCCGCCCGGCAATTTTGAAGTAATTTTTAAACATAGCTCTAGATATTATTGAAGGTAATTCAAGTTTTCTTACAATCCCAGGTCGGAATAAACTCAGGACCGCAAAACGGTATTTCCATTTTGCTTTTTTAAGAGAATACGTTTCCAGATTATCTTGGAAAATCTCGTATAAATCTCCTTGGATATGTTCCACCAATTCTTTCTTACAAAACCAGCTTAAAAAGCGGTCTGCCCATTTAGGTGGTTCTTCGAATGAAGTTTTTTTCATAGCTTTTAAAAGTTAACCGAAAGCCGTTTTTGGAATAGAATCCCACAAATCATCACGCACTTCTTTGGTTTCGATCAGGGCTTGCTGTCCGACTGCTGTGACTTGAAAAAGCCTTTTGCGTTTGCCGCCTCTTTGCTTGGTCGCTTCCCCAAACCGAGAATCGATGTAGCCTTTGTCTTCTAGTCTGACCAGCGTGGCATGCATCGCTCCCATGCTTACCTTCCGTTCCGTTCGTTCTTCAATTTCATTTTTAATCGCAACACCATAAGCTTCATCAAATAAAATTCCTATGGTCAGTAAAACGATTTCTTCAAATTCACCAAGTCGTTTTCCTTTCATGTCGTTAACATTTTTTCAATTATTAGATCTCGTAGGTTCTTAATCTGGTGATTAAGTTCTTAAATGTAGGAATAATCATTTATCCATCATAATATATTTCTGTTTTGTAGGTATAATATAGATAAAAGCACATTTTTTTCCGATGAATGGAATTGGAATGCTATCTACCGTTTGGGATAATGTGATAAAAAAGATTAAATGTTAAAATCAAATCTACATATCGATATTTATCGAAATGTTGTATATTGCAGTATGAATCTAGATATCATAGAGATCAATAAAGTACTTTCCAACAGAACAAGACTGTTGATTCTCGGCTGGTTGAAAGATCCAGAAAACCATTTTCCACCACATCCTGAATTAGGTCATTTTGACGATGGAGTATGTGTACAATTCATCCATGACAAGACCGGCTTGTCGCAATCTACTGTTTCTCATTACCTTTCCTTGATGCAAAAGGCGGGCTTAATTATTCCAACCCGACATGGAAAGTGGACCTATTATAAAAGGGATGAAAAGTTGATTAAAAATTATTTAAAGCAATTGAAACTAGAACTTTGAAAAACGAGTCAATGAAAAAAGAATATATAGACCTCAGTCATACCATTAAAGACGGAGGACTGACTTACAAAGGTTTACCTGCTCCTATTATCTGCGATTATATTTCAAGGGAACAGAGCAAAGCTACTTATGAAAATGGCACCTCTTTCCAAATTGGAAAAATAGAGCTGGTCGGAAATACCGGAACTTATATGGACAGTCCATTCCACCGATATGAAGATGGCAAAGACTTGTCTGAAATTGGTTTAAAAAAGATCGCAGATTTGCCTGCAATATTGATTCATGCACCCTGGAAAGAGCATTTGGATGTTGGAATAGATTTTTTTAAAAACAAAGACCTTCAACACAAAGCAGTATTGATTCATACGGGATGGTCGGAGCATTGGCAAACTGATCAATACTTTGAAAACCATCCTTTTGTTACAGAAGAAGCTGCTCAGTATTTAATGGAACAAAACGTAGCGCTTGTAGGAATTGATTCGCATAACATTGACGATACACGTGAGAACTCAAGGCCTGTCCATAGCATTTTATTAAAGCAGGAAATCTTGATTGTAGAGCATATGAATGCCTTGGATCAATTAACAGGAAAGGAATTTACCTTCTCTGCGATCCCTCCCAAGATTGAAAATTTTGGAACATTCCCGGTAAGGGCTTTTGCAACTATTTAGGAGACATTAGACGTTAGATTTTTAGAGGTTAGACGGTCTAATTATAAATGCTTTTTTACGATCGTAAAACTCAGAGGCTTACTTAGATTAAAAAGTTAAGTTGCGAAGAATAAACTAGGGTGGCCTTATTCATTTTAGTGAAGAAAAGATCTAAACACGTTAAGAACCAAATACTGTCTGAGCTAATAAAGTCTTTGATTAAGAGAAAAAAGGAAATTAACCTACAATCACTTCAAAACCGACCCACTTAAAAGCGAGTTTAGTTGGTTTAGTGTTTAGAACTTTTCGTAGCATGAACGAAGCGAACCCGAAGGGCGGAGTGTAAGCTCCGGCGGAGAGAACCACGGAGTGGGTGTGAGAGCAAATGTATACAGCCTTGACTTTTTGTCGCCGCCGTATCCAGTCGGTACGGCTTGCCATTTTCATCAAGGAAAAAGTAGAAAGAAAAGAAAGAAGAACAAATCCAAGCCAAATAAATTCGCTTTATTTCACACAATAAAATAAAATAAAAATGAATAACACTACCCCTTGATCTTCGCCTCATACAAAACAACCCAATCCCCCGGAGTCATCTTAGTAAACAACTCCGCCAAAAGATCATAAGGAATATCATCCATTTTTTTAAAACGAATACAACTCTTGCCCATGTCCAATTTACGTTTACAATGCTTAGGGTATTCTTCTACAAACCATTTGTGCAATTTAGGATCCGCATAAATACCAGAATGATAAAGCGCAATAAAGTTTTTTTGTGAAGCAATGTTGATGAAAGGCAAAGGCAAAGAAGGATCAACATGGTAGCCATCAGGATAAAAAGAGTGAGGGACAAACCAAGCGGGCATCCCATAACCCAAACCCTCTTTGAAACCTTTTGGAAGATGTTTTTTGATAAGTTTGCGTAATTTAGTCACGACTGCTTTACGATCATCAGGCAATTTGCTGATGTAATCTGCGACACTGGTAGATTTGATATTCATCTTAAAATGATTTTTGTTTGTTCATTAAATATCGAATCTCCAAATTATAAAAGCAAATTTTAGTGTTGATTTATTTTTTGCTAAAAAAAGAAATTATGAATTACGAAGGGTCCAAAGTTTACGACGATGAAGATTTTTTTGAAAAATACATTTCAAAAAGAAAAAAAGGCAATGCCCCAAATGAAACCTTAGAACTTCCGATTGTAGCTGAACTCTTAGGAGAAGTTAAAAACAAAACCATTTTAGACCTAGGATGTGGAGACGGCCTATTTGGCAAATACCTTTTTGAAAAAGGAATCAGCAGTTACCACGGAATTGATGCATCGACAAAAATGTTGGAGTTAGCAGCCAGCAACTTAGAAAAAGAAAAAGCGCAATTTTCAAAAGCCGATTTCAACGAACTCGACCTAGCAGATAAAAAATACGACCTCGTAGTTTCCAGATTAGCTTTTCATTATGTTGAAAACCTAGAACCCTTATTCAGCACAATCTACAACACACTACCCAACAATGGACAACTAATTTTTTCAGTAGAACACCCCATAATAACCAGCTGCTACGACTCCTACAACCAAGGCGCCAAAAGAGGCAACTGGATCGTAGACAATTACTTCACCACCGGACAACGCGTAAATAAATGGATCGGTAAAAACGTAGTCAAATACCACAAAACCCTAGAAGACTATTTCACCCTAGCCCAAAACACCAACTTCCAAATCACAACACTAAAAGAATCAAAACCCAACCCCCAAAACTTTACCGATAAAGAAGAACTAAAAAGAAGAACAAGAATCCCCCTATTCCTAATTTTGAAATTAACAAAGTAAGAATGAACGAAGCGCACTCTGAATGAAAATGAAGACATTTTTTTGAACCATAGCGCCTGCTGCACTACGCGGTATAAGTCATATAAGAACATATAAGTTCTTGGTTCTAACAAAAATCATATACGCTCTTCTACGATCGAAAAACTTTGAAGATCATTTAAAGTAAAAACTAAAGTTGCGAAGAATAAATTTAGGACCG
>CALIAG010000460.1 GCA_938041325.1 uncultured Saprospiraceae bacterium
TCTAAAAATTCATTATTGCCATTAGCCGTATTCACCGAATAGTTTTGATTAAATAGATAACTGGGTTTTAAGCCCATGCGCCCATAACCAGCTATTCCTTTTCTGTACCATTTGCGAGGCATAAAAACATTTTTTCTATCATAAAAAACTAAAAGAAGCGGAAATTCTACGGAAAGTTGGTCAGAAGTATTCAAGATTTTTCCAGCTTGGAATTCGTAGCCCTTGAAAACTAGATTCACACCATAGTCAAATGCTATAACACCAGATCTTGGTCCTGAATTGAAAATTTTGGGAAGGCGTATCCCTCTGCCGAGCGTTTTGCGAAAAAAGCCACCAATCGAATAGCGAATGATTCCATTGCTTTTGAAAAAATCCTCCTCATTATTAAAAGTGAAGGTAAACAGATTGCTTGCTTGGATACCAAGTTTAGCCTTGTTTTCTTGAGCGGATAGATTACCTATAGTTAAAAAAAACAACAAGCAGGTGAAGATTAGATGTTGGGTTCTCATTCTTTTCGTTTTGAAATGGCAGTCCATAATATAACAGTAGCACGTGTTAATTATTTTGTTATTGCTATGTTTTAAAAGCAAATCAAGCAAGTTTCATGTTTTTAGTCACCTTCTCGAGTGCAGAATTATCTTTGGTTTTTAACAAACTCTTTCAATAAACAGGTGATTTCACTTTGTTTTGACCCCCTATTCAAAATTTCTTTAACTATTAAGGAAAGAAACTTAACGATTTTCTAACTGGTTCATGTTGAATAATGCTGCATTTTGTGAGTATCAATTCTATTCCAATAGGAAGCGAGTTGCAATTTGCAAGAATAAATTTATGTATAACAAAAATACGCCAATTATGAAAAATCTAATTCCCACTACACTTTTTACACTGCTGTTTTTTTTGGTAAATATTCAAGTATCGAATGCCCAATTGGTCAGTGACAATTCAAATTCAACTGTTGGTTTTTTTCAAGAAAAACTAGATGTTCTAAAAGAGGCTGCTCGAAAAAAAGCACCGCAAACCTCCCCACGTAAAGGTCCAACTGAATCTCCTGGAGATATCCGTGTAGAAAATAGACTGCCAAGAAAAGGTCCTCAAACTCAAGGTGAAAAATCTCCTAGAAAACGAGCTCCACAAACCGATAGAAATGATTACCCGCGTACAGATTATCCACGTACAGAAAACCCACGCACGGATTATCCACGTACAGATTATCCAAGACGAGATCGACAGGATTATCCACAAAGACGTCCAAGAACTTCTAGCCAGTGTGATGCTGATTGTTGTCAAACTTCATCTTCTCATTCTTGCGATTCTCATACTAAGCGTGGGAATGGACATGGATACGGCCATCAAAAAGCCAAAGGCAAAGGACACCACAAACACCATAAATCAGGACATAAGCACAATCAGAATGCTTGCCAATCCTCTTGTTGCAATGGTGGATATAATGATAATTACGACTACGATGATAATTATAATGGTAGAAAATGTAAAAGCAAAAAAAATAAAAGAAAAGGATCTTGCAGATAAAACGATTCAATCTTTTTGGAAACAATTTTGAAAAACTAAAATTCAATAGATATGAAAATCATGAATGTAAAATATTTGAGCTTGTTCCTAGTGCTTTCTTTTGGCATGGTAAGTTTGACTTCTTGCTCCAAAAAGAAAGGTTGTACAGATCCGACTAGTGATACTTTTGATCCAGATGCTGAAGTCGAGGATGGAAGCTGTATCCCCGCAAAAGAAAAATTCCTTGGGACTTATTCTGTGATTGAATCCTGTGCTTCTGGTAATTATGATTATACAATTACGATTACGGAATCTGCTTCGGATGAAGCAAGTGTTGTTATTACAAATTTTGGTGCTTTTGGATCACCGATTGTAGCGGATGTTTCTCAAAGTGAAATTTTTGTGAACAATCAATCAATTCAATATAATGGCGCCGGACTCTCGATACAAAACGGAGTAGGTTCTATTAATGGGAATAACTTGACAATAACTTATAGTTATTCAAATGCAGAAGGTACCGAGACTTGTACAATGAATGGTCTTAAATTATAACTCTTGAAAAAAAATAAATTCCGTGAATTCACAGTTCGCTTGTGCTGTGGATTTGCGGTTTTATTTTTTACCTCTTTTCAATAAGCTTTATTGCCTTTTTGAAGTTTGTTTAAAACCGCTCTTCCAAAAATGTAAATGTGGTTTAGGAAATTAGGAATGGTTCCATAGTGTTTTTGTAAAATGGAATATCGATCCTTCAGACTTTGCTGATGTCTTTGTTTTGAAACGCCACCCATCAGGTATTCCGCAACAATCATTTTAGTATTCGTATTTTTTCGTGATTTTTTTAAAATCGAAATCACCCAATCAATATCTGCGCTCAGGTTATTGTCCATGTATTTTTTTACCAAACTTCTTCTTGGTAAAAATCCTTGATGACAAACCACCATTCCTGTCTTCAAACTTTTCCAGTCTAATTGCTCAGGCAGCTTTTGTGTAGACAATTCACTTCTTGTTCCAATATGTTTCCTTTGCTCATCCACCAGCATGACTTCTCCAAATAGGACATCTGTGTCCTGCTCAATTGAACCCATCATTTTCTCAAGTGTATGCTCTTTTAAAATTTGATCTCCTGTATTCATAAACCAAAGAAAATCACCCGTAGCAAGGTCAATGGCTTTATTCATGGCATCATAGAGGCCTTTATCAGGTTCACTGATCCATTTGGTAATTTTCGACTCATATTTTTGGATGATGTCCAAGGTACCGTCTTTAGAGGCGCCGTCTACAATGAGGTATTCGATGTTAGTATAAGTCTGATTGACAACACTTTGTATCGTCCCTTCCAAGAGATCTGCGCCGTTATAAACGACTGTGATTATAGATATTTTTGGATTTGAATTCGCCATAAATTTATTGAAGCCAAATGTACAGTTTTCTCATATTAAAATGTATAAAAATATGTACCTTTGGCGCTGATTATTAAACCTTTAGTTCAACTCGACCGTAAACAGAATCTCTAGCTAATTGTCTGATTTACAAAAGAATTAAAGATTCTATGGGACGGCGATTAAATAAATATGCGTTTTAAGGCCAGAAATTTTGTTCTTAATCGAGGCGCAAAAAACGGAGTTATGCAGGGCATAATGAGTTTTTTGTAACGAAGAGTAAGAATAAAAGATCGGTATAAAAATGTAAATTTATTTTATCAACGTTCCTATGCGCTAACACACAAAGTATTCACAATGGATAATCCGATTGTAAAAAAGTTTTTGCCCCACGTTATTACTGGAGTTTTAATGCTAATTGTTACAAGCATTCTCTTTGCTCCGGCTATGTTTTCCGGAAAGGTTCTCAAGCAAGGGGATAACGTAAGAGCCTATGCGATGCAAGGGGAGATCAATGATTTGATCGAAAAAGGAGAAGGGAATCCGTTGTGGACGAATTCTATGTTTGGAGGAATGCCAACGTATCAGATCAAACAACCATT
>CALIAG010000461.1 GCA_938041325.1 uncultured Saprospiraceae bacterium
ATGAATACCAGGCAACTAGAAAAATGATCTTGCACACTGGTGAGTAAAAAGCCACCCGCTATAAACCACCCGTCACCATACGGGTGGTTTTAGAAAGCCCAGCAAATTTATTTGCAAAGGCCTATCCTCCGGACTTAATCAGCTTATTAAACTGCCAAGAAAACTTCTTGCTGATTATTCCCAAAAGGGTTTACTAAACTTTAATACAGTGTAGTAAACCCTTTTTCTATTCTGCAGAAATATGAAAATTTCTAACTACAAAAAATCAAAACGACAAGAAAGATTTCGCACCTACGGCGCTTAAATAAAAAGACACCCATTTTCTATAAAGGTTTCGCTCCTTAGTAGCTATTAAATATACCCATCTCATTTTTTTAACAAGCGGAAACATAACAAAAAGGTACAAAGCTCCAGGAGCGACATCTTTTTGCCTGATCAACAAGATCTTGATTAAGCGCCGTATAGGTGCGACATCTAAAAAAATCTTTTTACAGCTAATAAATCTATTATTGCAAACATACCAGTTTGTTAAAAAATAGCTCCAGAGGAGCGCCATCTTTATAGTCAGATCAACAAAATATTGAATAAGCGCCGTAGGTGCGAAATCTTTATAGCTCCAAGTATAATTATTCTTTTAGCTCTGTAGGAGCGATATCTAAAAAGAAATTAACAGCAAAAATGGAAAAACGCTAAAACATAATTTAAAACCCCAATCCTCTCTCAATCCCAAACCCTGAAAGGGTGAAACGAATATAACACCCCACTATAAACCATGACCTAAACCCTGAAGGGGTGACACCAAAATGCTAGGACCTCCTAAGTGTACAAAATACACCTTCCTCCCCAACAATTTTTCTCCGTTTTAAAAGCTCATTTTTCGCCCGATAAAGTCACCATATTACCTAAAATCCCCATTTAAAATTTCCTAGCTATAGGAATTACCAGAAAAAGTATGTTACTTTGTGGTACTATCGGAACTAAAATATTACCGCTCGTACATATGGTAACAAGAGAGAATATAATAGACACCGCAACCAAGCTTTACACCACCCATGGCGTAAAGACAATTACTATTGACCGATTGGTCAAAGAGCTACATACTTCCAAACGAACAATTTACAACCACTTTAAAGATAAAACAGCCCTGCTAAAAGCTTGTCTGTCCGTTTATCACGCAAGGGTTAAGAAAGAGAATGAAGAGGTCATCGCCAACTGTGATAACGCAATTGAAGCCATGGCCTATTTGCATCAAAAAATAGTGCACAGAGCCGGAATGGTTAACCCAAATTTCTTCAATGATATATTGCATTACCACCCGGGTCTTTTAAACGAATCCTATCGGGAAACCGGAAATTTTGCCCACAGCCAGTTGGTTGAGTTGGCAGAATGGGCAATAAAGGATGGCATTTTTATCAAAGACATGGATATAGATGTCAGTGTGAAAACAGTTTTGGCCTTATTGAAACTATTAAAAGACAATGACCAGTTTCCACAAACAGAATACACAAAAGAACGATTGACTTACTCCGTTATGCTTCCCTATTTACGGGGGCTTTGCACAAGTAAGGGATTTCAAGTTTTAGAAATGCAGGAAGAGTTATTCCGTTTGACAATTTAATTTAAAAGAATACAATGAATATCAACAGTTCCTTAAAAAATACTCCTATTGCCGTTGTCGGAATGTCTGCTTTATTTGCAGATGCCAGTAACTTGGAGGAGTTTTGGACCAATATAGTTCAGGCAAAAGACAGTATAAAAGAGGTACCTGACAGTCGATGGAAAATAGAAGATTACTATGATCCTGATTTTTCTGCACCGGATAAAACCTACTGCAAAAGAGGAGGCTTTTTACCAAGTGTTGATTTCAATCCAATGGAATTTGGTTTGCCGCCTAATATCCTTGAAGTAACAGATGCCTCACAACTATTGGCGCTTGTTGCAGCAAGAGATGCTTTTCAAGATGCAGGTTATGGAAAAGATTCTGAAAAGTTTACTGCTGAATTGAAAGCGAAAACAGGCGTATTGCTTGGAGTCGGTGGAGGTCAAAAATTGATCACTCCATTGATCGCGCGTTTGCAATATCCAATATGGGAAAAAGCCCTTCGTTCTAGCGGAATTGCAGAATCAGATATCCCATCTATTGTTGATAAAATGAAAAAAGCTTACATCGGCTGGAATGAGAATTCTTTTCCAGGCTTGTTGGGCAATGTAATATCCGGTCGAATTACCAATCGTTTTGACCTTGGTGGAATTAATAGTGTAGTCGATGCAGCTTGTGCCGCTTCATTAAGTGCCATCAAAATGTCCCTGAGTGAATTGGTAGAAGGCCGTTGCGATATGATGTTAACCGGAGGAGTGGATACAGACAATTCTCCTTTTATGTATATGTCCTTTAGTAAAACGCCTGCCTTTTCAAGATCTGGTAACATTAGCCCATTCAGCGATAAAGCAGATGGAATGTTGATTGGAGAAGGAGTAGGCATGATTGTACTGAAAAGATTGGCAGATGCAGAACGAGATAATGACAATATTTATGCAGTTATAACTGGTGTTGGAACGTCCAGTGATGGCAGATACAAATCAGTTTATGCACCGCGATCTTCAGGTCAAGCATTGGCCATGTCGCGCGCTTATGAAGACGCAGGTTACGATCCATCAACGGTAGGCCTATTAGAGGCACATGGAACCGGTACGGGAGCAGGAGACCCGACTGAGTTCAACTCCATGCAAATGGTTTTTGGAAAGGAAAATCCTAAAAAACAACACATTGCTCTGGGATCGGTTAAATCTCAAATCGGTCATACCAAAGCTGCAGCAGGAGCAGCAGGAATGATCAAAGCCATTTTAGCGGTACACCATAAAGTCTTGCCTCCTACAATCAATGTTGAACAACCCAATTCTAAATTCGATATTGAAAACACAGCCATTTATATCAATACGGAGACCAGGCCTTGGATGAAGAACGGAGCACCACGTAGGGCAGGGGTTAGTGCTTTTGGATTTGGTGGCATTAACGTCCACATTGCATTGGAAGAATACCATAAAAAGCAAGGGGATCAATATAGATTGCACCAACCTTATAAAGGAATCATTTTTTCTGAATCTTCTCCAGAAGAACTTCAGAAATTATGCGTTTCTGCACTTCGAGAATTGAATTCTACAGAAGGAGATAACATGTTTGATTTCTTTATAGAAAAAAGCAATAAACAAAAAGTCAAAACAGTAGATTCGAGAGTAGGGTTTGTCGTTTCCACAAAAGAAGAATGCATAGAGCGTTTGACGATAACAATTGAAAATTTAAAAACGAATTCCGAAAACTGGACACATCCTAAAGGAATTTATTATCGGAAGTCAGGGGTGAATTTAGATACCTCTAAAGTCGTGGCATTGTTCTCAGGACAAGGTTCACAATATGTCGGAATGGGAAAAGAATTATTAAATGCTTTTCCTGAACTAAGACATACTTTCGAGCAAGCAAATAATCAATTTACAAAAGAAGGATTAAAACCGATCTCTGAAATTGTTTACCCAATTCCGGTTTTTAATGCTGCAGATAAAAAACAACAACAAAACAATCTTACTAAAACCCAGAATGCGCAACCAGCCATTGGTACCTTGAGCATGGGACTTTATAAAATATTCCAACGGACTGGATTTACACCTTCCTTCACTGCTGGACATAGCTTTGGAGAATTGACGGCCCTGTGGGCGGCTGGGGTATATGATGACGAGACTTTTTTAGCTTTAGCAAAAGCGAGAGGTCAGGCAATGGCACAACAAAACCCTGGCACGGATTCAGGAACTATGCTAGCGGTTAAAGCTCCTTCAACTCAAGTAGCAGAAGCCATTAAAAACATTCCAGGCGTTTCAATCGCTAATATTAATTCTACGAGCCAAGTCGTATTAGGTGGCTCGACAAGTGCAATTGAAAATGCCATTCCTCAATTGAAAGCGCAAGGACTTACCGTTATTCCTCTACCTGTTTCTGCTGCTTTTCATACGGATTTGGTAAAGCATGCACAAGCACCTTTCGCTGCATTTGTTCACAAACAGAAATTCAACAAAGCAACAGCAACACCTTATTCCAATACAACTGCTCAACCTTATCCAGCAAATCTTACACAGGTTAAAACGATTTTAAAAGACCACATTCTTAATCCAGTCAACTTTAAAGAACAAGTTGAAAATATACATACAAACGGAGGAAGAATTTTTGTGGAATTTGGACCGAAAGGAGTATTGACGAATTTGGTAAAAGACATTTTAAAAGACAAAGAACATTTCGCAATTGCAGTTAATGCAAACGCGAAGAAAAATAGTGACTTACAAATCAGAGAAGCTTACATCCAATTGCAAGTACTTGGACTGCCCGTTTCGCAATTGGATATTTATAAAAAGCCAGCTAAAAATAAACCTGCTCCTTCGAAACTAAACGTTCGAATTAGTGGAAATAATTTTGTTTCCCAAGGAACACAAAAAGCCTACACCGATGTCCTTAACAATGGATTTAAAATATCAGGTGGGCAAACGCAAATCGTAGAAAAAATTATTGAAGTTGAGAAAAAGGTCGCCGTACCTGTAGCCTCAGCTATTCCTCAAAATAATGAAGAAGAAATGATTAATAAAGAAACGCTCCAACTCCTTCAAAATACAGTCAGTCATTTTCAAGATCATCAAAGAAAATCCATGGAGATTTTTGAAAAAATGATGACAGATCAAAATGCACAAGCAAAAGATCTCATTTCGCTTTTATCCAATCAATTGAACGAAGGCAATGCTGTAAACGGAGTTTCTTCAATTGCATCCAATTCTATTGCTGCTCCAGTATTTAAAAAGAATGGAAGCGCAAATGGAAGTTCAAATGGGAATGGTTCTGTTAAAACGATGCCTGCGGTTACAACCGTTCAAGCACCCGTTTCAAATGGCTCAACGGTAACTGCACCTGTTGCTCAAAAATCCAATGGATTGAACAACACAAAGTTGGAAGCAATGCTTTTAGCGGTAGTGAGTGAAAAAACAGGATACCCAGCTGAGATGCTAGAGCTGAATATGGATATGGAAGCAGATTTAGGAATCGATTCAATCAAACGAGTAGAGATATTTGGTGCATTAACCGCACAGTATCCTGAAATGTCAGGCATCGATCCTAACGAGTTGACAGAACTAAGAACGCTTGGAGAAATTGTTTCTTACGTTGGTAAAAAAGCAGGAGGCAATATTCAACAAACTGTAGCAACCCCTGTTGCTGCACAAGTTGCGACTCCAGTACAAGTAGCTACTCCGAGCCCGACTTCAACCAGTACCGTAGACAATAGCGAAATGGAAAAGATGCTATTGCAAGTGGTGAGTGAAAAGACAGGTTATCCAGCAGAGATGTTAGAGATGAACATGGACATGGAAGCAGATTTAGGAATTGATTCCATCAAACGGGTAGAAATATTCGGTGCGTTGACTGCTCAATATCCAGGAATGGCCGGCATAGATCCGAATGAATTAACCGAGTTAAGAACGCTGGGTGAAATCGTTTCTTATGTAGGTGCAAAGACCGGAGCGAATCCTTCGCAAAATGGAAGCACAACATCAACTGCAAAACCAGTTGCAGTACAGGCAATTCCAACAGCTCCTACCGCTCCACAAAATGGAATGGACAGCAGCAAAATGGAAAAGATGCTATTGGCAGTCGTGAGTGAAAAGACAGGTTATCCAGCAGAGATGTTAGAGATGAACATGGACATGGAAGCAGATTTAGGAATTGATTCCATCAAACGGGTAGAAATATTTGGTGCGTTGACTGCTCAATATCCAGGAATGGCCGGCATAGATCCGAATGAATTAACCGAGTTAAGAAC
>CALIAG010000462.1 GCA_938041325.1 uncultured Saprospiraceae bacterium
GTAAATCGCATTTTTGAAATCTTTTATTCTTTGTTTTAAATAAAGCACAAAGATATATTTCTAAGGCAGCTTTTTTATACTAAAAGAGTAAAGGCTAAGACTATTTTAATGAAATTAAATTTCAGATATTTTTTTATGGTAAGAATTCATTATTCACTTAAATAAAACGAGCCCCTTTGATAATTTCAAAGGGGCTCATTCGTATCCAAATTTAGATTAGTACTAATGTACTGCCGCGCCGAATCTCGTCACAAATCCTACATTAAGACTTCTTCCCGCTTCCATAAAAGTATTTTGATTACCAGGCGCCCCTCTAGAAACGTGACTGCGATAGTTTTCATCCGCAAGATTGGTTACACTCAACATCAGTTTCGTATGAGGAAAGTTTTCAATCATATTGTGTAAATTAATTCCACCTTTTAAATTGATAACAGTGTAGCCGGGTGTTTCAATTTCATTGGGAGCAATGTTCGTTTGTTCTCCGACAAATAAAGCTTCTGCTTGAGCAAAGAACTTATTTTGTTTGTCTCTAAAATGAATACCAAGCCAATTTTGTAACGCCGGAATTTGAGGCAATGGATTATCAGTGACATCATTCGTTCCATTGATATACGCACCACTGAAAAAGAAATGAGACAGTGTTCCAAATTTTACTTTAAAATTCCATTCCACACCTGTCATAGTTGCTTTACCAATGTTTTGCCATTGGACAGAAGCTGTACTATCGAAAGTGATGTTTTCCTGAACAAATAAATCAGAAAGGAAGTTTTGGTAAAAATTAACACCAGCTGATATTTTGTCATTGTCAAATTTTGCACCCAATTCATAAAAGACTCCTCTCTCAGGATTTAAGTCAGGATTGGGAACTAAGAATCCTTGGCCTACAGCAGTAAAATGGTATTTGGAAAACAGATCAGTGCCACGGAAAGAATTCGCCACATTAGCTGTTAAACTCAAGTCGTCCGTGGCTTTAAATTTAATTCCTAAATTACCTGAAAAAGCATTGTCGCTATCACTTTTATTGTCATCATTATAAATTTCTGCAATCGCTGGAATGTCAAAAGGAGCATCTTCTATACTTGTGTTTACATTGTCAAATCTTGCCGCCAAAAGTAAATTTAGTTTTTCACTAACTTGAATTTCCTCGATAGCAAAGATCCCAATTGTACTAGAATAACTGTCCGGTTGAATTTGTGTAAAAGGCCTGTTGATTTCATTGACCATTACGCCCATTGGATTGAAAATTTTAATATTCAAATCTCTATGTGTTCCAATGCGATGTTCTCGCAAATAATCTAAACCAACCGTAAGTTTTGCTTTTTCATTGTGTCGAATTGTGCTGAAAAATTTTGCACCCATAAACGGAACATCCACATCCAGTTTTGCAGTAATCATCCGATTGGTATTCGTCGTCATTGGGAAATAGATGTTCGTGATTTGGTCAATATGCAAATCCTGCTTTTTCAAAAACACTCTGGCTCCAATAGACTCTATTTTGTCAGAAACATTTTTTGCATCATAAGCTAAGTTGATTGCCGTTTGTGTGTCTGGTGCAAATCTCCTATCAACTCTCGGAGGACCCGGTGCACCCAATCCTCCTGGGAAGCCTACATTGTCATTTTGAAAATATTTTCCACTCAATTCAATCCGTTGATTTTCAGAAAGAGAATAGCCTATATTAAAATCAATATTTTGCGATTCAAACTGACTGTTTTCAATTTCTCCATCAGGAGTCATCGTATTATTGGCATTTCGCAATCCTCCGCCAATCAAAAAATCAAATCCATTGCCACGCCCTTCTATTTCCACTCGGCCTCTTGCCATTTCATTGACGGAATTAAATCCACCATATACACTTGCTCCAAATTTGAATTCCTTTCCATAACCGGATTCTGCTTTTCTGGTCACAATATTTACCAATCCGGAAACAGCATCAGATCCCCAAAAAGCTGAAGCAGGGCCTTTTACCAATTCTATCCGTTCCACTTGAAAAGGGTCGATCAAACTATAGGACCGAATTCGTCCTCCAACAAAAGGGTTACCATCAATCAAAACAGGAGCTCTTTCTCTAGAAAGACCTCTAATAATCGGCGTACTGGCCAAACCCCCATCACTTTGTCGAGTCACTCCAGGTTCGTATTGCAAGGCTTCCACCGGCGAAAGAGGAAGGTTTTCTTCTATTTGTCGCTTAGAAATGATTGCAATGTTAAGAGGAACATCATTAACACTAGAGGAGGAGCGAGTAGCTGAAACCACAATAGTTTCAACATCAATTTTGGGAATAGTATCCTGTTCACTGTCCATTTGTGAAAAAACTGGGCTTGAAAACGAAAATAGGAGCGTCATTAAAAAGGCAACTTTTGAAATTTTCATTTTTAATTTGGTTTTCGTTATGAAAAAAGAATTAGAAAACGTTTTCTAATTCCTAAGTAAAAATAGAAACTACAAGGATTCCCTCAACATATGAGATAAACAAAATATTAGAAAATGTTTTCTAATCAATACATTAGAAAAGTTTTTCTAAGCGAAAGCTGCCGCCAAATTTAGTATTGATTAATAAGAATGATACATTGGGATAGTATTGAATATTTACATTATTTTAAAATAAGATTATGTCATTACCAATCGGAAATTCTGCCCTTTTACCTAACAATATTGAAGAAGTTCACGCTTTTTGGATTGCAGGTGGAAGTTGTGATGGATGTTCGATAGCTGCGGTTGGCGCAAGCTCACCCTCTGTTGAAGACCTTTTGCGAGGCATAATTCCAGGTATTCCTAAGGTGGTTTTGCATCACCCCGTTTTAGCTGTAACTGCCGGAGAGGAGTTTATTCACCCTTTTCGACTGGCTGCAAAGGGAGAATTAGGGGCGCCTTTCGTCGTGATATGTGAAGGTTCAATAATGGATGAAAGCCTTGCTGCTGCAACTGGCGGCTATTGGTCAGGGTTAGGAGCGGATGAAGATGAAAACGGCGATCCACAACCAATTCCTTCTTCAAGTTGGGTTTCTCGAATGTCAAAACATGCTGCAGCGATTGTAGCTGTAGGAACTTGTGCTACATGGGGAGGCGTTCCCGCTGCTGCTGGAAATCCAACAGATGCAGCAGGTGTGATGGACTTTTTAGGGGAAGATTACCGAAGTGCGTTAGGCTTACCCGTCGTAAACTTACCAGGTTGTGCTCCACAAGGTGACAATATTACAGAAACCATTGCTGCGGTTTTATTATTCCTTCATGGCCTTGGACCACTTCCAGAGTTTGATGAGTTGGGAAGACCTTCTTGGTTATTTGGAGAAACGGTGCACAGAGGATGTACTCGAGCAGGATTTTACGAAGAAGGTGTTTTTGCGGAGGAATATGGGGACAAAGAATGCTTAGTTGAAATTGGCTGCTGGGGACCAGTAGT
>CALIAG010000463.1 GCA_938041325.1 uncultured Saprospiraceae bacterium
GAATCAACAATCCAAATTAGATTTTCTTTTTCAACAAAACCTTCACATTCTCCGGACCTCACCAATAAACTAATGTCATGTTGGCCAGCCTCCGAAAAGTCTACGCTCACCATATCTGAATCTGAATTATTCGGGGTTCCATTTTCAAATGACCATTCTACATAATCCAATGCTCCACTTGCATCTACCATGCTTTCAAAAATCACATTATTATTACCATCACAAAGAAAAGTATCCGTTGCCGAAAAATCCACTTCTAGAGAATTCAAATAAATCGTATCCGGAGAAATAACCAGTACATCGCAATTTTCTGAATCAAACAACAATAGTTTAGGAACAAAACCAATCTCACTGCCTGTGGTATATTCATAGGTCACTGTATCATTCATTTCATTCAATGATATTTCAGAATTTCCATCATCAAAAAACCAGGTATAATCAAAAGGAAAATTCGACGCTCCTATAAAGGTCACTGTTGTTGGAACGCAAGTACCATCAACGGTAAATGAAAACGTCCCATCCGGTACGCCCAATTCTACCAACGAATCAATTTGAATCGTATCAGAGCATTGCATATTTGCTCCAAAAGCTACCAGTCCAACATCATACAAACCTTCTTGAATATAAATATGAGAAGGATCTTCTGCATCTGAGCCCCCACTATTGTCGCCAAATTCCCATTCAAAGTTGACGGCATTTTGAGAAGTACTAAAAAAGTCAACTGTAGAAGGAGGACAGATTGAATAAGTATCGTCTATCCCGATTCCTGCAACAACCTCTGCTACTGTGATATCAATACAGGTTTCATTTTGACAAGCGTCTGCATTTTCAACCATCAAGCAAGTTGTAAAAACTCCTTCTTGATATAAATGTTCTGGATTAGGGTCAGAACTCACTTCCCCATCACCAAATGTCCAAGAATAAGACAATCCTTGTCCAAAAGATTCATTGGTAAATTGTATAGGTACACCTGGGCAAGAAGAAGTATCTGCTGCAAAACTTGCAAAGGGAGCGTTAATAACAAGTGTTTCTAAATCGTCTAAGGTCGCTGTACAACCCCAAGTATCTGTGACGATCAATTGAACTGGTATATTTCCAACGGTATCCGAAGTAAAAGTTGGATTCTGGCCATTCAACACTGCAAGAGTATCTCCTACGACCCAGTTCCATTCATTTATAGCAGCAAAAAGATTGGTACTTGTATCTTGGAAGTTTACCAGAATAGGGAGGCAATCTCCGTTTTGATCTGCTGTAAATCCAGGTATAATTTCATTTACAAAAATAGGTTCGAAAATCGTAGTATCCTTACATTCGTTTACATCTTCTACCACCAATTGAATAGAATGTTCTCCAGGAGTATTAAAAGTTATCGTTGGATTCGGTGTGGTTCGACCTGTAATAGATCCCCCAGTAGTTGTCCATCTATAAGTATTTGCTTGCACAGAGTTACTAACAGGTTCTAATGTTTCCCCTAAACAAAACTCTGTTTCATCTATGGTAAACATCGCCGCAGGATCGGTGATTAAGACATCTTTTCTCAATGTATCTGTACAGCCCGTTAAGAAGTTATAAGTGATTAACATTACATTATATTCTCCGGTATCTGGGAAAGTAAAAGTTGTTGGAGTCATCGTACTGGTATCAGTATCAATACCTCCAATTCCGAAATCCCAGTAAACAGAATCTGCACCAAAAGAAACACTATTAAATGTTCTTTCGAGATCTAGCTCACAATCCAACAAGGTATTGTAGCGTGCAACTGGTGCATCTATACAAACATATTCAGGAACAGTAATTAATGTTTCACATCCAAATTCAGCTGCTAGAAGAGTGATATCAAAACAGCCTGTATCCCTAAATTCGTAAGCAGTATTTTGATCAAATTCATCAAAAATACCATCTTCGTTAAAGTCCCAAGCCCAGTAATCAGCATTGTCAACAGTAATCCCTTCAAATGTAATTGCTTGACTGGCACATGCTTGTAAAGGTGCAGCTACCAAACTGATATTCGGAGCAGTACCCAGACAAATCTTATCAATAAAAGTCTCCGTACTTGAACACCCTTGCATATCTGTAACTTCCAAAATAATGTCATAGCATCCAATATCGGTGGCGGTAAAAGTTGGGCTGGCAAAATTAGAATTGACAACAGGCAATCCAGCGGGATCAATAAAAGTCCAATTCCAACTTACTATGCTAGATGCTGTAATGGATTCGTCGACAAAAGTAATCGTTTGTGGAGCACAACCATTGTAAATAATATCAGGGAGTGCAGCAGTGGTCTCTATTACATTTACAGTATCTCTAATTATTCGAGTACAACCTGCCGAATTGGTAAGCGTAAGTGAAACTGGAAACACTCCAAAGTCAACATATTGATGTGAAGGGTTCGACAAGTTTGAGGTTGATCCATCGCCAAAATCCAATTCCCATTCTACAGGTTGAGTGGTATTTACATTAAAACCGACTACAAAAGGAATTGTGCAGCTACTTGTGTTACTTAAAGTCAAAGAGGCTGCTATGTCTTCTCCATCTGCCAATAAGCAAATCTCTTCAGAATCAACAATCGCACAACCTTGAATATAAGCAGTCATCACCACTGTGTAACAGCCAAAAGTAGCATAGTCATAGCTAGGGTTAAAATCGGTTGAAGAATTTCCATCGCCAAAATTCCAACGAATAGAATCTACGGCATTGTCACCGATGCCCTCTAAATTCAATGTCAATGTTCCACAGCCTCCTGGAACATCAGAAGCCATTTCCATTTCGAAGCCTGCTTCTATCCCTTGATCAATAACGAAGGTATCCCGACATCCAGTCTGGTCGTTGGTCGCTATAACCTCAATTTCAAAAGGTCCACCAGTAGTATATGTAACTCCTTGAGGAGCATTTTGGTTAGAAGTAGAACCATTGCCAAAATCCCAAGCATAAGAGATATTTGCATTTGGGTTATTATTGGTAAAGTTGACTTGAAATGGCGGATCACAATTGTCAATTAAATCAAAGTCTATATCAATGACTGGATTATCATTTACAGTAACAAAATCTTCTCTTGATTCAATTCCTACGCATCCATTGTCATCTTCAACAATCAGCGTGATTTGAAATTGACCGGCATCGTTATAAACACAAGAAGTATTGGTAAGATTGGTTTCACTTAATACCCCACAAGAACCGCCTAAGTCCCAGTACCAGTCGGTAATATTTCCATCAGGAGAATTAGAATTATCGGTAAAGAAGACTTCATGAGGAATACACCCTTCTGTTGCAGAGGAAGTAAAATCAGCTATAGGCAACGCAAATATTGAAATAAAATTGGTTTTACATTCTTCATCAGAATCTCCATTGGTATTGGTAACCGTCAAGCATATGGTATAAACACCTGGTGTTTCGAACAAACGGTTAGGCTCTTCGACGTTGGCAAACTGGACATTATCAATTTCCCAAATCCAGGAATTAATTGAGCCTGTTGATGTAGTAGATTCATCAAAAAACGAAACCGCCAAGGGTGCACATCCTGAATCATCATTCACAGAAAAGTCAGCTGTTACCTGCGCTGAGGTAAAATTTAGGGTGGTTAAATTCCAAACAATTAGTAGAACAATTGTACGTATAGTGGGCATTTTCATTAAAAGGTTAAAAGGGTTTAAGGTCTTATTACAACCTTAACTTTCCTATCTGGTTATTCTCAATGGATTCGAAACGTATTTCTGGATTCACATCTTGCTTAAATCCAAAAAATATTTAGTTTTCTTCATTGTATGATAGAAGTCTGACAATACGACCTCAGTACACTATTTATACTCTTATCCTTTTTAATAGTATGGTTTTGCCTAAAAACGGTGTGTCCGACTCAAAAGAAATATTGAGTCCAATTATTTTGATATGATTAAAACTGGGATACTCTCTAGTCAAACACAAAGTCTAAAAGATCAAAACACTCGATTCTGCAAAGTGATTAATCTGATGATTATTTTCCTATTGAAAAATAAACTTTAGGTAATTATGTTTTTTGAGAAATTATTCTCGAGTGGAACAGAATGTAAAGGTAGGGAATCCTAGTTGAAGTACAAAATTTTTGAATTAAAAAAAATCATAATATGTTATACAAAAACAAACCTGAGCTCAACAATTGAACTCAGGTCTGTTTTTCTTAAATTAGTATAATAAAGTCTTTGAATTATCTAATTATTGAGACATCTCCTTTTATAATCATGAGGTCACCAGTCAATTCACACCTTAGTTCTATCATATAAATATAAACACCTGCGGGAACGTTTTGGTTTTTAAATCTTCCGTCCCATTTTGCGTTTATATCATCAGATTCAAAAACCAATGCTCCCCATCTATTAAAAATGCTGAAGCTTTCTATTTCTTCAACGGCAGAAGTATAAATTTCGAAAAAATCATTTTCACCATCTCCATTAGGAGAGAATATATTCGCCATTGAAATGATCTCATTTGGACAGGACTCTAATCTTCTTAAGATAGTCTCTCTTTCCGTAGTACAACCCGTTACCTCATTGACAATCTCTACTTTGAAAGTTTTTGTGCTATCCGATATTGCGTTAGGATTCGGGCAATCCAAACAGGATAATTCAGTTGCTTGATCCCAATAATAATTGTAACCAAATTCTTCTGTTTCCACTTCAACTTTTACGGCTTGGCCGGGGAAGAATTCATATAATCTAGTAAGATACACTTCTGGAGCAGGATTAACTTCAACTGTAACATATGCAGTATCGGGTTCACAGGTAGCGTTTTGAGCAATTACTGTGTAGACGCTTGTTTCTACTGGATGGACTTCTGGACTAATTTCATTTGAAATTGGCGTTGCTGTTTCAGGGCCAAACCAAACGAAATTATCAGCTTCTCCATCTAAAGAAAGGTACAAAGAATCTCCTTCACAGATGGTTTCATCAATCCCTTCAATAACTGTTTTTTCTAAAACATCAACATTCACCGAATCTGAAAGTATACAATCGCCATAAGTCATCGTTAAATAGTAAACACCACTGGATTGGGGAGTTGTGGAAGCTAAGAGGTTATCAGCATCTTGTATATTCAACGCTGGTGTCCAAGAAGCTTCTCCTTGGCCAACACCTTCTAAGAAAATCTCTTCTCCAAGACAGGCGACTATATCAACCCCTGCATCTACATCTTCAGGATGAACAATTTCTACATTCACTGTATCAATTATTGGACATCCTTCATCGCTGGTGACTTCTACAATGTATGCAGTTGTAATTGCAGGTGAAGCTATTGGATCAGGACAATAAGCACAGGACAATCCTTCTGCAATAATCCAATTTGGATTCGTTCCTGTTGAAACCTCTAAATGAACGGTATCGCTTTCGCAGATCACTCTATCTAAGCCCGCAAATTCCTGCGCTTGATTTATCACATCAACGTTTACTGAATCTATGGAGTAACAACCAACATCATTGGTAACTGTAACCGTGTACATAGTTGAAACACTAGGACTAGCAATCGGATTATTACAAGCTTCGTAACAACTGAGTCCTTCCGCAGAAGAATCCCAATTATATGCATATACTGTTTCACCTCCGGAAGCAGATAGAGGCATTATATTATTTTCGCAGACAATTGTATCTGGGGTTATATCGATAACAGGTGCTTCATAAGGTAATACTTCTACTACGACCTCAAATGAATCGATGCAACCTCCACTATTTTCAGCAATAAAGGTATATGTCGTTGTTACAACTGGGTTTACCAATGGATCCAAGCAATCAGTACAATTTAAAGTAGGATCGCTAACCCATGAATAAATTGCTCCGGTATCGTCAGAAGTAAATGTTGCATCTAGTTGCGATAAGTTTCCGATACAGATGCCACTGTCGCCAGTAAGATCTACTGTAGGTAAAGCACTAATGTCAATAGATTGCGAAGTCGAATCGGCACAACCAATATCCGACATAACTCTCAGTTGCACATCATAAGTTCCGGAAGCCTGGAATAAATGATTCGGGTTCTCTAAGGTTGCTACATCTCCATCTCCAAAGGTCCAAACCCAAGTATCTATTGTTGCATCTACTACTGTTGATTGATCGGTAAAGTCCACCCATTCGTTGGTACAACTTATAGGAGCAGACATTGTGAATGATGCATCTGGGACATCACCAATTCTTATATAATCTTCTTTTAAAATTGAATCTCGGCAAGATGCAGATTCTACGATAAGTAATACATCATAAGTACCGGGAACGGAATAAGTTACTTGGGGTTCGATTAATGAACTGTTGGGATTATCCGCTCCTTCGAAGAGCCAGTTGGAAGAAGTTATTGCTGTATTACTAAAACTGGTATTTATAAAAGTGGTAGATACATTTGTTTCGTTACAGAAAACGGAATCAATGGCCTGAAAATCTGGCAAAATATCATCTACAGAAATTTCATCTGGTGATTCTAATGTTCTATGACAACCTGCAGCATCAACCAAAATTAATTTTGGGACGTAATTGCCATTTTGCTTATATTGATAAGTTAGAGAATCGTAGGTTACATTTGAGGTAGTATCCAATACTCCATTTCCATAATCCCAAATATAGTCATATGGTTCGATAGATGTTCCAACGAAAGTAACTTCTAATGGTGCACATCCTGCCAAGGTGTCAAATCTAAATTCACCAACAGGCCCTAACAAATTTATCATATCTGGTACAATGAGCGTATCCGCACAAAATTCAGTTGAACGGGCGATCAAAGTTACTGCATAAGATCCCGGTACAGAATAAACGTGTGCAGGATCCTCCGTATTTGAACTTCCACTATCATCTCCAAAAGTCCATTCATAAGTTGAAGCATTTTGAGAAGTATTATCAAAATTAACAATCAACGGAGGACAGGAAGCAAAAGTATTATCTGGTGTAAAATTAGCTACGGGATCTGCTACATTAATAAAACTTGGTTTACAAATAGTTGAATCACAACTGAATAAATCTGTAACAGTCAAGCATACATCATATACTCCTTCAGTTGCATAATTGTGTATAGGGTTTTCGACGCTTGAAGAATTACCGTCTCCAAAATCCCAGTTGTAAACTAAATCTACTCCTTCTGAAGTATTAAAAAATTGAACTGGACCGGCTGTACAGGTCAAGCTATCACCTTCAAAATTAGCAACTGGTTTGGTTACCAATACTGCTTCACTAAATGTAGTTGTTCCTGTACATCCTATATC
>CALIAG010000464.1 GCA_938041325.1 uncultured Saprospiraceae bacterium
CCAGCCTTGCTGAATGGAGTGTTGCTTTCAACAGCCCGTTATATTTGATCTGAGATTGAAAAAGTGTAGTAGGCAAGTCGGCCAAAAATAATTTGATCGACTTACTCACTAACAACAAATTATAATCCCATGAACATATCCAAATTTGAGTCGGCTACATTTAGCCGCGCTTTCAATCTTCACTGTTTACTTCCTTTCACATTACAATGATCGATATAAACTCAAGTTATTTCAAATACAAAATGAGGTTATTGTGAAAAAATATTTACTTTTAAAATCTTTATAAAAAAACGCAATAAGCTGAAATACAGCCTATTGCGTTTTAAAATTTTATATATTTTGTGAATTTTTTATTATTTATTCCCCAATAAACAACGTATTTTTTTGTAAAAAAAAGTGAGAAAAAGGCTTGTTGGAGCTTAAAAAGACAAAAAAAAGGCATCGCGGTACTACCCGGATGCCGATCATTTCAAATAATGCCATTTGAAATACATAGTGAAAGCCTCACTAAGAGAAAAACCCTCACCATGCTATGGTTTCTTTATTTATGCTTTCCTATCAATTACATATCTACTTTGTTGATAGGATAAGTTTGAGTTCTATTGCCAGTATCTATTTTCAAATAATATAGACCTGGAGATAAATCGCTGTCCAACTGTAAAGGCAAGTCTTGCGATCCTTCATACACGTCAACTTGAATTTTGTCAATCACTATTCCAATTGCATTCATCACTTCGATGTTAATTGTAGCATCTGAATTGCTTTCATAATGTACAGTGACACTTGAAACGAATGGGTTAGGATAGATTTCCAAAGGCTTGTCGACTTCGCTAAATTGAAGAACTCGGATAGGTGAAAGGTTACGGTCTCCATTAAAATCTACCTGGACTAAACGATAATATCGTTCTCCTTTTTTATCTTTTTCATCATCGATGAATTGATAATTGTTGATTTGAGATGAATTCCCCTGGCCTTCAACCTTTCCGATTGTTCTCCATTCAATTTGGTTATTGGTTTTGGCTCCTACCTGAACTTCAAAATGTGAATTCTGAAATTCTGAAGCAGTTTGCCAGTCTATGATTACGTCGTTGCGTTCCGCTCGGACTTTAAAATAACTTAGTTCTACTGGAAGAGGATCTGCGAGACTCAAGTCAATATTCTTGAAAGAGAAGCCTACTGCATCCAGTTGGGAGAATTTAATTTGTGCACTTGATGATAAAGATTGTCCTGCTTCAGAAAGCAGTGCTGTTAGATCCAAAAGATCTACTGTATTCCAATCTACTCTATTTTCTAGGTCCATTATTTTCAACCAATCTTCCATATCATTTCCTCGAACGAAAACTGAATTAGTAGCTGAAAATGCTGCTCCAGTTGAAGCCTGTCCCAATATATCATTTGTTCCGTATTCGAAAGACAATATTAGTCTTTGATTGGTATTGGAATAGTTGGTCATATCTAGGGTCATAATCGCTTCATTAAAATCACCTTCTTGTGGGTTTTCGGTAGAAGCTAGCATGAAGTATCCAGCTGCTTTCGTTTCTAAAAATCCGTTCCCAGATGTTTTAAAATCCCAGTGATTCAATTCTTCTATGCCTAAATAATCAGATGTGTAAAGTGTGTTTTGGATGTTTTCAAATGTATTTTCAAATGGTAATGTTGCTGCGTCATTGTCGATTTGTACAAAAACGTATTGGTTGGTTAAGGAATCATTTTCAGGAGTTGTGTCTCCAGCTATTTCAAGCCATGCTTTTACTTCGTATTCTCCGACTGCAGAACAGTCTAAAGTTTGGTCAAAAACAAATAGTAAACTATCTCCTGGCAAAATTGTATTTGGTACAACTTGGCTTACTGCATCTCCATCGTTCATTTGGCAGTAAACGGTAAAGTCCGACATGTTTTCTGTTCCAAGATTCTTGATTATTACACTGATCTCTTCTTCGGTTCCGAGTACAGAATTGGTCCCTACCCTTCCTGCTTTTCTAACTAATATTGGTTTAATCAATCCTTCATTTTCCCAAGGACAAACTGCATCAAATTCAGTTACAACAGAATTAGCTAAGGTTGCTGCGCTTTTCGCACCTGAGTCGGCAACGGCTCTAATTGAGAACCAGTACATCTCACCGATGTCAAATCCATCTTCTAGTAAATAGGATGTTTCAGATACACTTGCTAAAAGTGTCATCTCTGTTCCATCGTACATTAGTATTTCGTACTCACTTGCATAATCAAGTTCTTCCCATTCAAGGAAAATTCTACCTTCACACTTTGGCGACACTTCTAAAAGAGTCGGTGCAGTCATGATTGAGAATGCAACTGTGTTTACATCTGTATTATTGGTACCGTTTTTAGAAACTCTGATTTTTCCTTGTTCTGTATATTCAGCTGGAACAGTCCATGAATACTGACGTACATTTGCAAGAATATTATCTGTAATCTGAGTCCAAGTCGTTCCATTATTTATAGAGTATTCGATTTTGAAAGTGCTGGTATTATTTGCTTCAGCATTCCATGAAATCATTTCTTTTTTACCAGGCTCCATGTTCTCACTACCCATTGGATAAGTCAAATCAATGTCTCCATCCACTGCTTCAAATACGATGTAATAATTTTGTGGTCCTACTGGTATGTCAAAACCATTTACCTTAATTTCATATTGACCAGCAGCCGGAGTGTTGATCGTTACTTGCTCGATGTTATTCAAAGAATCCACACCTCTTTCCGCAAGATCAGCTACATGTTCTGGATCTGCATTCAAGACCCAAGGAAGATAAGAAGTTCCAGAAGGAGCTTTTACTTCTAAGTTCAAGTCATTGATTAATACTTTTTCAGGATAAGCTTGTGCTTCTTTATCAGTCCAATACAACATTACTTTAAGCTGTCTGGTATCTGCTCCAACGTCAATGGTATGTGTTTTGCTTTCACCTGTTGCAATATTATCAAGGATGAATCTATTGTCTTCAATTGTTTCAACTGCTCTTTGTGCATTGATGCTTCCAAATCCATAAATGTAATCTGGTCCAACATTTCCTAAATCATCTGC
>CALIAG010000465.1 GCA_938041325.1 uncultured Saprospiraceae bacterium
AAAACCTAAAACCCTATTGACGATAGTTATAGACAACCATCGCCTTATGAAAAAACCTTATTCTATGTCAATTGTTTTGCTGCCTTGTTCTTTGGCTTCCGTTTTCTTTGGAAGTGTAATTACTAGGACACCATTTTCATGGTTGGCAGAAATATCATTTACGTTTACCGTTTCTGGTATTTGAAAACTTCTACTAAAAGAGCTATAATTAAATTCTCTTCTTTTGAAATGCTCTTCCTTGCTTTCTGTTGTAGCTTCTTTGCTCGTAGAAACTGTCAATTGATTTTTATCAATATCAATTTTCAAATCCTTCTTATCTACACCTGGTGCTGCTAACTCAATTCTAAAATCTTCCTTAGTTTCTATGCTGTTAACCGATGGAAAATTATTTACAAAGTCAGCTCCTAAGAAGTCTCCTACGCTACTGTTAAACAATTCGTCCAACAAGTTTCCAACAGCGTTCTTTGCAGGTGATAACGAATTAAAATTTATATGGTTCATGATTCTTTTTATTTAAGTTTAAAATTTTCATTGCGGTATCGGGCAGTACGCAACTGCCCGATGATGATTGCAATGTTTATATAATAGAGATTACTTGATTTCCACCGTTCTTGCAGGTTGCTCCTTTGCTTCTTCTTTTTTTCCAAGAGTCAAAGTCAACACTCCATTGTTTACGGCTGCTTTAATGTTGTTCACATCTACACTTTTTGGAAGTCTAAAACTTCTTTTGAAATTGGTAAAATCGAATTCCCGTCTTTTAAATTTCTCGCCTTCTTTTTCCACTTTTTCTTTTACAGCAGAAACCGAAAGGAGTCCTTTGTCTACTTCAATTTTCAAATCTTCTTTTTCTAAACCTGGTACTGCAAGGTCCAATACGTAAGCGTCATTGTTTTCAGAAATGTTAACTGCTGGTCTCGTTTTAGTCGCAGCAACCTTGTCAACGTGAGGCTGGAAGTCTTTCCACAATTCGTCAATAAATTGATCAAAAACTGGTTTTCTTCTTCTCTTTGGATTCACTTTTATAAAAGTCATAATTAAAATATTTTTTTGGTTTTTAAATTTATTTCATTGATAAACACATTGGGTATACATCAAGAGCTATTCCATTCCAATTTTTCAGACTTTTTTACAGAAAACGAACAAATTGATTGACAAAATGTCATTAAATTCCAAAAATAGCTGTCAATTTGTCAAAAAAAACAAAAAAAGGCATCGAACGCTCGGTTCGATGCCTTTCAGAATTTATAGAATCTGTATGACTACTTCACTTCGAAAGTAATTTTAACATTGACTCTAAATTCTGTTACTTTGTTTTTCTTGACAACGCAGCTTTGAGACTGAACAAAAACAGATTTAATATTATTTACTGATTTTGCAGTTCTTGCAACTGCTCTCTTTGCAGCATCTTCCCAACTCTTCTCAGAGCTTGAAAGCACTTCAATAACTTTCATTATTGCCATTGGTGATTGTGTTTTAAAAATGTTATAAAAAATTATTAATGATATCTTTTTGAATACTTGATGAATGGAGTACCACGGATATACCGATTAGAAAAAGGATCGACCGTAAAGAGGGTTTACCACGAATGCACGAATTAAAGGTCGAACGAACGTGAACAAAATAACCAAAAGAAACCCGAACTACCGAAAACCATCTACCCCGCCTTCTTCACCGCCTCATACAATTTCAATTCATCGCCGCTGTAGTACTTTCGTTTGTGGTAAACAATTTCCCCTTTAGAATTAAAAACAAATACTTGAGGTAAGCCATTCAAACCTCCAGGCATTACATGTCGAAATTCTCTTCTCATATCATGATAAGTCGTCCATTTCCACTTTTCTTCTTCTACCCTATCTACAAAATTTCCAAAATTTTTCTGAAAATCTGTTGAGACCACTACCATGTTAAAATCAGTTTCTTCTTGCCAAGAATCATATACTTTATCAATCGCATCCAATTCCATTCGGCACGGATAGCAGGTTGTTAGCCAGAATAACATTATGGTAGGCTTATTTTCCGATCCTATTATTTCAGAAGATTTTTTTACATCTCCTGCTATTGTTTTCATATCAATATCAAATGGAAACTTCTGGTCAATTTGATCCTTTGGCCTTGCCTGATCTATAATATAGGAGTGGCGCGGCGTCTTCGGAATATTGGTATCTCGTTTAGCAACCTGTTGGTTTACAGTTTGAGATACTTTTTTTACAACAGCTGGTTTTTCTTGTTCCTGATTGCTTTCCTCTGTTTGAGAGTTGCAAGCACAAAAGAAAACCATCATTAAAGAGAGTAAAAGTAACCTTGACATATGATATGGGTTTACGGATAATTTGCGAGTAAGTTGAGTATTTTGAAGACGAATGATCCTACTTTGTTAAAGTTTCAAAGCGATGGATATACACAAGAATCATTGTTTCACTTTAAAAAGTCAACAATTATGCTAAAAATTTCGAATTATGGTTAATGAGATAAATCAAACCTGCATTTGTCTTAGGCAAATCAAGAAATTGGCTAAAACCTAAAGGAAAGCATTCATAGTACAGTTCTGCTAGCCTTTGGCCAATCGTTCCAGACCTTGCAGTGCGCGTTCGAAATCAGGGGAAAATTTCAATACATGGTTATAATCATCTTCCGCTTGCTTCCTATTGCCCAATTGCTCTGCGGTAAGTGCACGATAATAATAACCCATTATATGAAGCGGATCAGTCTTGATGGTCATATCAAAATCCTTGTAAGCTTCGTCTACTTTTTCTTGCTCCAACTTTGCTAAGCCCATGTTATAAAAGGCATCAGAATATTGCGGAGAAACTCTGACAATTTTATCATACACTTGAAGCGCTTCGTCTAAGTCGCCTTCATTATGTAAATATCCGGCTTTAGCCATCAACACATCAGGGTTTAAAGAATCAAGTCTTACTGCATTATTAAAATAACGAATAGCAATTTTATTTTCTTGCCCTGCAAATAATTTTCCTAGAATGATCCATCCGTCAATTAGATCCGGTTCATTTTCAACAGCGGTTTGAAAACTATTAATGGCTCTAGGAATATCACCCAACTCGCGGAAGTTCAAACCCATCATAAAATAAGCTTCGGCGTTCTGTTTATCAAGTTGTAAAATCTTGTCAATGCTTTTCATGGAAAGCTGATTTTGCTTCAGCAACATTTGAAATTCCGAAAGCTTCAACAAAGTTGGAATTCTTTCAGGGTGAAGAGCTGCTGCTCGTTCCATCGTTTTCAAAGCTTGACGCGATTGTCGAAAATCCATAAAAATATCTGCGAGCAAATGATGATAGCCTGCATTGGTGGAGTCTATTGACATTGCAAATGCCATATCTTGAATCGCTTCTTTGTAAGCGTTTTCTTTATAATAAACCTCTGCACGTCCAGCATACAGAATAGGATCATTTGGGTTGTCATGAATTTTTGCATTCAATGCATCCAGCGTTGGATTGCCCGTTGACTCAATAGCTGTTACAGTATTTGTATTTTGTTTTTCACCAGCGTCTTTAACGCAAGAACTCAATGAAAGCGTGAATAGAAATCCGAAAATTATAAGTTTAAAATTCATTTGCATCATATGCGAAAATAAGAATTTGTTCTTGTTTTTTTTCACCACATTACAAGTCAATGTAATTGTTATTTGCTAATAAAAACTTCTACGGACCATAGAAGTTCAAATTCATCATCCGTAATCTTCTTTTCTTTCCAATTTTCAAAGTCCTGGATTTAAATAATTTTTGAATTATAAATCCGGTCACTATGGAAGTTGCAGGTACAATCCAAGCGAGACTTGTTAATGGAATTCCCGCAAAAGGACCTAGCAATGAAAACCCTCCCCATGCTGTCCCAAACACATAAAGCTTTAATCCCCATGCTCTAGACCAACCTCTATTTCGAAAAGATCTAATGGCAGAAATATCTTCTGGCTTCACACCACGATGTGTAAACAAAATGATATTGTCATCGATCAATAAATCTTGTATGGTTTCGGTATACCAGTACTTTTCAGTTCCCAGTCTAAAGGTGATTTCATCACCAATATAAAATTTACTAATTCTCAGGGAACCACTTTTCTCTAATTGAACGAATCTTTGTCCAAAAACATTTGCTAGAGAAAGAAATAAAGCGAGGCAAAGTAGGATTCTTTTCATGTCTGTATGAGGTATCAGTTCGAAATCAATTGCTCTAAAGTAAAGTACCAATAATTTCTTTTGTTTTTAGAATACAATTTAATGATAGAATACTTTGGCGGCAGGTTGTATCAGTCCAATACTTTTTTGAGCCAACGCTTCATCGTTTTTTGCAAAGCTTGCTCAATTTCTGAATAAGGAAGTTCTTCTTTTGCCACATACATGACCATTACAGCATATTTTTTGGGGACATCATTCAATTCCTGATAGACTTCATTTTTAGTTAAGCGGTAAGCTTCGCGGATTCTTCTTCTCAAAACGTTGCGATGGGCGGCTTTGGGAAATTTTCTTTTAGGAACAGAAACACAAAACTGAATTGGAAAAGCTAAATCAGGGTAGTCGTTTTCCACCCAAATAATTCGCAAAGGATAATTATTAAAAGAAGAACCAGTCTTGAATAGTTGTGAGATAACCTTTCGGCTTTTGAGACGCTCTTCTTTTTTAAATTCGAAAGAAGGCATAGGCAGGAGGGTGTTGTTTTAAGATAGAAAGGTGGGGCCTTGGCCCCCCTATCAATATCTTTGAATAGAATTGAAAAGTAAGGTAATTCCGAAAGGCTTATTCAAACCTCCGAAAGCTTACTCATCAATCAATCGTAGTGTCTACTTAACGTGTTTTTCGTCAGAAACTGACAATTTATGACGTCCTTTAGCTCTTCTTCGAGCCAAAACTTTACGACCATTCTTTGTACTCATTCTAGAACGGAATCCGTGCTTATTTGCGCGTTTTCTTCTTGATGGTTGGTACGTCCTTTTCATAATTTTACTTATTTACTTGCCCAAAGGCAATATTGAAATTTTTATATCTGATCCTATAGACCAAAGAGGCGGCAAAGATAAGGCTATTTTAACAATTTGACAATAGACTTTGCCCCTTTTTTTAAACTGTATTCAATTAATAGGCTTAAAACAAATAAAAACCATCACGATATGATCTATATCAGCTTTAAAACGCTAAAAAAACGGCAAAAAAGCCACAAGACTATTTTGCCGTTTTTATTTTATAGCAAATCTTGCTGATCTAACCGTTCATTGAAGCTAAAAACTCATCATTAGAACTGGTATGTAGCATATTCTTTCTCAAGAATTCCATTGCTTCGTCTGGCTTCATATCTGCCAAGTGTTTCCGCAAGATGAACATTCTTTGTAAAGTATCTTTATCAAGAAGCAAATCTTCTCGTCTTGTACTTGATTTGGTTAAATCGATTGCTGGATACAAACGTTTGTTCGCCAAACTTCTGTCCAATTGCAACTCCATATTACCCGTACCTTTAAATTCTTCAAAGATTACGCTATCCATTTTTGACCCCGTATCGATAAGAGCTGTTGCCAAAATCGTAAGTGATCCGCCGTGTTCAATATTACGTGCAGCACCAAAGAATTTTTTAGGCTTATGCAAAGCGTTTGCTTCCACACCACCAGATAATACTTTACCACTTGCTGGTGCAACCGTATTATAAGCTCTTGCCAAACGAGTAATTGAATCTAAAAGAACAACTACATCGTGGCGGCTTTCCACCAATCTCTTGGCTTTTTCCAAAACGATACCTGCTACTCTAACGTGGTTATCAGCCGGCTCATCAAAAGTAGAAGCGACTACTTCCGCTCGAACTGAACGCTTCATATCTGTCACCTCCTCCGGTCTTTCATCTACCAATAATACGATCAAGTATACTTCAGGGTGATTTTTAGCTATTGCGTTGGCAAGGTCCTTAAGTAAGAATGTCTTACCCGTTTTTGGTTGTGCAACGATCAATCCTCTTTGTCCTTTTCCTATTGGAGTGAACAAATCAATCATTCGTGTTCCAAAATCTTTGGTACCAGCAGCAGCTGTCAAAGTGAATTTTTCTGTTGGAAATAATGGGGTCAAATAATCGAAAGGAATTCTTTCTCTTATCTCTAATGGATTAAGACCATTAATTTTTGATACTCTTAAAAGCGCAAAATATTTCTCTCCTTCTTTTGGAGGTCTGATTGCTCCTTGTACGGTATCTCCCGTTTTCAAACCAAATAACTTGATTTGAGATGGAGAAACATAGATATCATCAGGTGAAGTCAAATAATTATAATCAGAAGATCTTAAAAAGCCATAACCATCTGGCATCATTTCAAGAATTCCTTCTCCTTCTATTACACCATCTAATTCAATATTGAATTTTGAGATGCCTTCATCTTGTTGTCTATTATTGTTAGATCTCCCGTTTCTTCTCGAATCTCTATCGTTTCTGTCGTTTCTTTCAGGTTTCGCTGATTTCTCTGTTCGTTCTGCTTTTGCTTCTACTTTTTCTTTCACTTCAGCTTTTTCTACTTCCACTTTTTCAACAACTTCAGCCTTTTCTACTTCTGCAGTTTCAACAGCACTTTCTTTTGGTTCTTGATTTTCTAATTCATCTTCCATTTCGTCCGATTCAGACTTGCGTCGAGAACGCATCTTCCTTTCGGGAGCTTCTTTACGACTCATCCTTTTAGGTTTAGTTTGTGTTTTAGATTCTTTTTTTGCGGCGGGAGTTTCTGCAGTTGCTTCTTTTTCTTCTGATTTTTCTTTTCCTTCTCCTGAGATAGCTTGTTCATCGAGAATTTTATATATCAGTTCCTGCTTGTTGAGTTTTTTATAACCTTTCAAACCGATCTTTTCTGCCAAATCTTTCAATTCCGGCACCAACATGTCATTCAATTGCAGTATATCGTACATAATAATTTATGCTAAAGTTTAAACTTAGTTTTTTGTAATTTTCTAGATCCTCACGGAAACTAATTAATTGACCTACACAGTGTAGTGGGGATTATTCAACTTAGAAGCTATCTAAAAAGGGAATGTAATTATCTTAATAAACACTTACGCTATATGCTATATTCGGTTCACGTTACCCTTATAAGTTTGACAAATCTTGTAAATGTGGGAACTTTGAAGGAAAAGTTTATTGTTCTATAAACCTATGCAAACAATCTACGTATATAGGCGTGAGTAGATTTTGATAACGCAAAAATACATTTTATTTTTAATTTCAAATAGTATCTTTGCAAAAATTCAATATAAACACTACTGAATTAACAGTTTTGTCAAGAATTGAACGTAAGATTACACAAAATATTACATTAATTATACCATTTCCTTTTCTAATCTAAAGAATTACATGTTACAAGTAAGTTTTATACGTGAAAACAGGGATCTTGTTTTGGATGGCCTGAAAAAAAGAAATTTTGGAGCTGACGAGCTAAAAGTCATTGATCAGATCCTTGAAACGGATATTAAAAGAAAGTCGGCCCAAACAGAATTGGATCAATTGCTCTCAGAAAGCAATCAACTGAGTAAAAGCATTGGTCAAATGTACAAAAATGGCCAACGAGACGAAGCCGATGAACTGAAGAAGAAGGTGACTTCTCTTAAAGAGAAAACAAGTCAATTACAAACCACAATGAATGAAGCAGCACATGCTGTTCAGGAATTGTTATATACTGTTCCAAATATTCCACACCCTTCTGTTCCTAAAGGGAATAGCGAAGAAGAAAATGAGGTTTTCAAAGATTTAGAAGGCCCTCTTCCTGTACTGGATGGTGAACCGCTTCCACATTGGGATCTGGCAAAGAAATACAATGTTTTTGATTTAGATTTAGGTGTCAAAATAACAGGTGCAGGGTTTCCAGTTTTTCGTGGAAAAGGGGCAAGGTTGCAAAGGGCATTAATCAATTTCTTTTTGGATGAAGCACATGCTGCTGGATACGAAGAGTTTGTTCCTCCTTTATTGGTGAATGAAGATACGGCCAGAGGAACTGGGCAGCTTCCAGATAAAGAAGGCCAAATGTATTATGTAGAAAAAGATGATTTCTATCTGATACCTACTGCTGAGGTTCCAATCACAAATGTTTATAGAAATGAAATTCTAGCAGAAAAAGATTTTCCTATAAAAATGTGTGGTTATACTCCTTGCTTTCGCCGTGAAGCGGGATCATACGGTGCGCATGTACGAGGTTTAAACAGAGTGCATCAATTTGATAAAATTGAGATTGTTCAAATTCAACATCCAGATCGTTCTTATGATACTTTGCATGACATGTTGGCTCATGTAGAAGGCTTACTTAACAAATTAGAATTGCCATTCAGAATTCTACGCCTGTGTAGTGGTGATTTAAGTTTTGCTTCAGCATTAACCTTTGATTTTGAAGTTTACTCAGCTGCACAAAAAAGATGGTTGGAAGTGAGCTCTGTTTCTAACTTCGAAAGTTTTCAAACTAATCGGATGAAACTGCGTTACAAAGATGAGAACAATAAGACTCAATTGGCACACACGCTGAATGGATCTGCTCTAGCTTTGGCCAGAATTATAGCTTGTTTATTGGAAAATAACCAGACTCCAGAAGGAATAGTTATACCAGAAGCTTTGCGTCCATACACAAAATTTGATATTCTTAACTAAATATTATGTGACACTTGCGAAGAAAAGTGGTCAAAATAATAGACATTAAATTCACTAACTAAAATTTCTCTTCAAATTATGGGTGGAGGTTATATGATATATATGCTTTTGGTAGGAGGATTGTCCCTTATCGGAGGATTCATAAGCAATCGATTAAAAAGCAAATTTCGCAAATATTCTACTGTTGGAGTCAGTAGTGGAATGAGCGGAAAAGAAGTAGCGGAAGCTATGTTACAGCATTTTGGAATATCAGATGTAAAGGTCATACAAGGCCAAGGGTTCTTGTCTGATCATTATAATCCAATGACCAAAACAATCTCACTAAGTCCGGATGTATTCCAAGGAAGGCATGTGTCAGCAGCAGCGGTAGCCGCTCACGAATGCGGTCATGCAGTTCAGCACGATACTTCTTACTCTATGCTAAAGATGAGGTCAGCTTTGGTTCCTTTTGTAAAAGCGGCTTCAATGGCTCAACAAGTTTTACTTGTAGTCGCTCTATCTGTAGCAGCACAATTTCCGGATTTGATGTTGTTGGTAATCGCAGCATTTGCCATTACATCTTTATTCAGTTTTATCACTTTACCGGTAGAATTTGATGCGAGTAAAAGAGCGTTGGTGTGGTTGGATGAAAGCGGTGTAACCCAAGGTGAAGAATACGATGGAGCCAAAGATGCGTTATGGTGGGCTGCTATGACTTATGTTGCTGCAGCACTTTCTTCTCTTATCATACTATTATTTTTTGTTATGAAATATTTAGGAAGCAATAGACGATAAATGAACGATCCCGAAGAGTCGAGTATGACAATGCTCGAAATGAATGAACCCCATCAGCAGATGGGCAGGCCGAGTTCAATGGATCAGTATTAAATCATCATTTTATTTTTAAACAACTTCCATCAACAACCCCGGGAAATTATATTTTTCCGGGGTTGTTTTATTTTAGAAAATCAACAAGGTCAAAATATTTTAACCTCTTTGAACATATGATTATCTTTTATACTTTATTATTTGGTCATAAGTTATTTTTCAACTATTTTAGCAGCTTTCCAATAATTGAAAATTTTACTGCATTTTAAGGACTTAAAATTTATGGACACACAGAACCGCAGATATGTATTTATCACCTTTGAAGACCTAAAAAAGGTCCGATTTAAGAAATTGGAGAAAGTCTGTGATCGTATTTTTATTTTTATAAATGCACAAGAAACAAGTGTCCCTTTTTTGCTTGTTCAACAAATTCAAAAACTTGGCAAAGGCGCAAAGTGGGTTCCGATTAATGGACCTACAGGACAAAACATTAATTACCACCTTTGCTTTTTGATGGGGAAATTGCATCAGAAAGTTCATTCAACAATAGAGTTTGCTGTTCTTTCAAATGACGAAGGTTTTGATCCACTGATCGCATTCATTAACGAACAAGGAAGGTCTTGTTTAAGAGTTAAACGCAAAGGCACCAAAAAAAATAGAGGGATTCAAACTCCTGCTCCTTCTTCGGAAAAACCGCTTCAAATAGAAGAAGGATATTCCGAATCGAATCACAGCGATGATCAGCCAGCAAATATGTTTCCTGAAAATCCAATCGACAATCAAATCTATAACCATACTGCAAAAGAAACGATCAGACGTTTGATTCGCTCAGGTAATCGACCTGCAGAAGTAGATACGCTTAAAAAATACATTCAACTTTACAACCAAGAATTGACTGAATACGATGGCAACATAGAACGCATCATTGGTGAAATGCAGGAAAGCAATGACATCAAAATTCAGGAAGGAATGGTCACCTACAATTTCTGATACCGAAATAATTTCTAATTCTTTAGAGGATTCACTATTTTAGCACAATGTAATGTACAAGTAGTCCGACAGAAAAAATTCTGCTCGATCACTCACATTGCTGCTATAGTATTATTTAAACAAACCAGTTTTATCATGGAAGACGATATTAATTTTCATCTAGAAGAAGCCAAAGAGTCAATGAATGAATCGATGGATCGATTGCAACGTGAATTGTCAAAAATTAGAGCGGGGAAAGCCTCTCCTGCTATGTTGAGTGGTATCCAAGTTGATTACTATGGAAGTGCAACACCAATTAGTCAAGTGGCCAATATTTCTACTTCTGATCCAAAAACGTTGAGCATTCAGCCTTGGGAAAAAGCGATGATTGGTCCAATTGAACAAGCCATTTTTGCGGCTAATATTGGCCTGACTCCCATGAATAATGGAGAATCTATTATTATTAATATACCAGCTCTTACCGAGGAACGAAGAAAGGACATGGTAAAACGGTCCAAAGCAATGGGTGAAGACGCCAAAGTAAGTATCCGTACCGCAAGACACAAAGCACTGGACTATATCAAAAAAGCGGTAAAACTTGGGTATCCTGAAGATGAAGGGAAACGAAGAGAAGATGATGTTCAAAAAATTATAAATAGTTATACTGAAAAAATCAACTCTGCAATTGCAGCGAAAGAGAAAGATATTATGACCATCTAAAAGAGAAGATGTTGAATTACAAAAAAGCCCTTCGGTACAAACTGGAGGGCTTTTTTAATTGATCCCCTTTTTATCAAAACGATAAACCATTAATATTCCATCTTCCAGAATATACAGTTGCTGTTTTTGAATAGAAAGTTTTGAATCTTCTTTTATTTTTTGCGGCAATGCAATAAGAACGCTTTGCCTTGAAAGGTAAGGAAAAGAATGAAGTTCTTTATTCGCCAAATAAACAAACTCATGTTCTCCAACTTGAACAGATTCCACATTTGGTATTTCAACGGTGTATAAATATTGTCCAAAATCATCGAACAACATGACGCCAATTCCTGGTACCACTAAGTGTACTTTCCGATTGTTTTCAATAATTTGAATTGGAAAATGATTGCCTTTAAATAAGTCCGAAAGTTGATTGCTTTTCAAACGCAAATTCCCATTACTGTCAATCTTCTTCAATTCATAACTTAAGTTATCAAACACCCAAATATTGTTTTCAGTAGAAATTCCAACACCGGTAATATCACTCATCTCAAGATCTGTCAGCACAAAATATCCCGTTTCATTTAGTGTTCTGTCCAAAGTAATTACGGTGAGATAATCTGCATAAAAAAGCAAAAGGTTAAAAGGGTTTGATGCGTCCAAATAGGACAATTCTCCCAGGGTATTATTGGTATAATTAAACAGTAGGTTTCCTTCTCTAGAAAATTTAGAAACTCCGTTTTCTTCACCGATTAAATAAACTTGCCCGAGTTTATCTGTCGTAAAAGATACTGCAGACGTTTCCGTACTTCTTATTTTTTCAAATACAAAGTTAGTAATTGAATCAGTCCTGATAGAATCTAATGGATTCACCAATGCCTGCGCTTCGGCCTGATTGAACAGGACCAAAGTCAATGTACACAACAAACAACTACTTAGAAATGTAGGCTTTAGCATTGGTTTCAAAAAATTTGATTTCCATTTTTTCACCATCAAAAACGGCATAAGAATTATAGTGCATCCACTCCCCTAGGTTTATATAACGACTACTCCCATTTTTTAGCGTGTAATCGATTGGCAAATGTCGATGTCCAAAAACAAAGAAATCAGCATTCATTTCGTCTAACTTCTTATTTGAATAGGTCAGTAACCATTCTTTTTCTTCACCTAGAAAGTTTTCTTCCGCAGGATTCGAGTGACGGCTTGTCCCGGACCAGTACAAAGCCAATTTAATCCCGAAGTTAGGATGTATTCTTGCAAAAAGCCATTGACACAAAGGATTTGCAAATATCTTTTTCAATCGTTTATAACCTTTATCGCCTGGCCCTAAACCATCGCCATGACCTATAAAAAATTTTTTCCCTAAAAGGTCTCTTTCTATTGGTTTTCTATAAATCGGAATATCCAATTCTTCTTCAAAATATTTAAACATCCACATATCATGGTTTCCAATAAAAAAGTAAATCAGAATCCCTGAATCTCGAAGTTCAGCCAACTTACCAAGCAATCGAACATAACCTTTTGGAACAACGGTTGAGTATTCAAACCAAAAATCGAAGACATCTCCAACTAAATAAATTTCTTTAGCATCCTCTTTTATCAGATCCAACCATCTGACTATCTGCTTTTCTCTTTCCTTGCTAGACACTCTTGCGTCTATACCGAGGTGAAAATCAGAAGCGAAATAAATTTTTTTATTCATTAATATTGAATTGAATGATTGGATTCGATGCTTTGCAATTAATACAGTAATTTGTACAATTCATAATTTGTGCTAAATTTAACAAAATTTACATTCATCATTTTCAACAAATAGAAATATGGATTTAGGATTAAAAGGCAAAAACGCACTAGTATGTGGAGGCAGTAAAGGAATTGGCAAAGCAGCTGCTGTTGAATTAGCAAAACTGGGAGCGAATATCACACTTGCTTCGAGGAGCTTGGATTTAATGACAGAGGTTATCCATGAATTAGACAATAGTCAGGGACAAAGTCATAATTTTCTAATTGTTGATTTTTCAAATAGTAATGACTTACTTAGTAAAGTAAGAACTTTGACCCTTAGTAAACCCATTCATATTCTAATAAACAACACCGGAGGCCCTCCAGGCGGTCCTATTGCAAATGCAAGTCCAGAAGCCTTCATCCAAGCATTTCACAATCACCTTATTTGTAATCACCTTTTGACTACCACCGTGATTAAAGGAATGAAAAAGGAAGGATTTGGTAGAATTATAAATGTAATATCAACTTCTGTAAAACAACCGATTCCGGGACTAGGAGTATCCAATACAATCCGTGGAGCTGTTGCCAATTGGTCGAAAACAATGGCGAATGAATTGGGGCCATTTGGGATAACGGTCAACAACGTTTTACCAGGCAGCACCAATACCGACCGTTTGCAATCAATCATTGCTGCGCAAGCGGAAAGACAATCGAGATCAATTGAAGAAGTAAGTAAGGAATGGATGAGTAGAGTGCCTTTAGGTCGATTTGCTGAACCAGAAGAGATTGGAAATGCAATTGCATTTTTAGCATCGCCTGCTGCTTCGTATATTAGTGGAATAAACCTTCCAGTCGATGGAAGTCGCACAAAAAGCCTTTAAAAAACCAAGGCCAATAACAGCAATTTTAAACCTACACAGATTACACAAAATTTTGTTTTATAAAAGAGAGCTTCTTGGGAATCCCAAGAAGCTCTTCTGATATAACAAGTCTTGACTAAAACCATTTTCGAATCGCTAGAGATCCGATAATATATTTCTTGACCATTTAAAACCTTTGCTGAGCATCGTGTTTTTGTTGGTATATATTTTTATTCGCTCTTTTTTGTTTCCTCGCAATTTTAGCTCTTTCCTTCGCTGTAACCTTTCCATCTGCTTTCGCTCGTTTCTTAGTCCGATTGATGTGTACTTGTTGCGCTTTCAATCCAGCAGCTTCCTTCCTCGTCAGTTCACCAGTTTTTACACCATGATTGATCTTTTTATTCTGCTTTATTTGCTTATGCTTCACTATTGGAGCTGTTTGCGCTTGAATAGAATTCATTCCGAAAGCCAAGAAAAATAGGCCGATAAATAATACTTTAATTTTCATCTGTTTAAAATTTAATTGGTTTTTAAATAATAGGGGATTAATTTTTCATTCGCTTCTTTGACCAAGCCAGTTTAAAGTGGTTTAATTAACTTTCTTATTTTAAAACTTCCTTAACACATTAGGCAATTGGCTTATAAAACTAGAAGTTGTTCGGCAACTTCCTATTAAAGCTAAATTTTAGGCTTTATCTTAGCCTTCCAAACTCAGAATCTTTCTTATGATGAAAATCGAACATATTGGAATCGCTGTTAAAAACTTGGAAGCAAGTAATGAATTGTTTAAAAAACTACTCGGCAAAGAACATTATAAAACGGAGGCCGTAGAGTCTGAAAATGTAATTACTTCTTTCTTTAAAATCGGTCGATCCAAAATAGAACTACTCGAGGCAAGCGATCCATCTAGTCCTATTGCAAAATACATTGATAAGCGAGGGGAAGGAATACACCATATTGCTTTTGAAGTAAAAGACATCGAAAAAGAAATGAAAAGGATGGAAAAAGAAGGCTTTGTATTATTGAATGAAAAGCCGAAAAAAGGAGCAGATAATAAGTTGGTTTGTTTTTTACACCCAAAGAGTGCAAACGGTGTTTTAGTGGAGCTTTGTCAAAGTATTTAAATGGAGTGGTGGCAATATTTAATCGCAATAATCGGTGGTGCATTGGCAGGTGTGGTCAATACGCTAGCCGGAAGTGGTTCAGCTATTACATTGACCATCTTAACTGAAGTCTTAGGCCTTCCTGGCAATGTTGCTAATGGAACCAATCGTGTTGGCATATTGACGCAAAGTTGGGCTGGTTCTATTGCTTTTTACCAAAACGGAAAACTCGATGTTACCAAAAGTTGGGCTTACATCACCCCTACAATAATCGGTGCGGTTGCTGGAGTATTCGCCGCAGTCTACGTCAGCAACGAGCAATTTAAGATTGTATTCAAAGTACTTATGGTCCTGATGCTATTCGTTATTTTGATCAAACCCAAACGGTGGTTGAGAGAATCTGATTTTAATAAAAAACCAAACCTAGTCATCGCAATACCTATCTTTTTAGCTTTGGGTTTTTATGGTGGATTCATTCAAATGGGAATGGGAATTTTTTTCTTGGCAAGCATGGTTTTAATCGCCAGATATTCCATAATAGATTCAAATGCAGTAAAATCTTTTGTAGTGGCCATTTACACCATTCTCGTCATCGCAATTTTTCAATACAAAGGACTGATTGATTGGAAAATAGGCGGAATCCTTGCTATTGGACAAACAGCGGGAGGCTGGTACTCTGCACAATTTGCCTCAAAATTCCCTTCCGCTGATATCTGGGCGTATCGACTTTTGGTTGTTATCGTCATTTATGCAATTCTGAAATTATTTGGGGTATTTGACTTTCTATTCTAATAAGCCGAATCATATTTGAATTACGTTTAAACTCGTTTGCTGAGGTTTTCTGTTTCGCACCTACGGAGCTAAAAATACTTGTACTTGAAAAGGTTACAAAGGTATCGCTTCTCTGGAGCTTTTTTAAAAGGAATTTCAATGCTTTGCATTTTGCCTCCCAACTTAGCTAGCGGTATTTATAAACTTCGTATCTTTCCAAAACGTTATATTATAGCGTAATTATTTTCGGACTGAAAGAAGGCTATGCCAGAGGCAACTCATACTAAGCGATTGGGGCAATACAACAAGGCTTTTAAGGAAGATCTTAAAAAGCTCAATGCCGAACAAAAAATGGCTGTCGATCAAATCGATGGACCTGTTATGGTTATTGCAGGCCCTGGAACGGGTAAAACCCATATCCTTTCGGCGCGAATTGGCCGAATTCTATTGGATACCGATACACAAGCTCACAATATTCTTTGCTTGACCTTCACCGATGCAGGTGTACAAGCGATGCGAAATCGCTTGTTAGAGTTCATTGGTCCAGAAGCACATCGGGTCCACATTTATACTTTCCATTCTTTTTGCAACAGCATTATACAAGACCGTTTGGATCTCTTTGGGTATCATGATATGGAACCCGTAAGTGAATTAGAAAAGGTTGAAATTATTCGAGAGATTATCGACAGCCTTCCAATAGACCACCTTTTGAAAAAGGGCCGCGCCAATGATCCTTATTATTACGAAAGGCATTTGGCAGATTTATTTAGTCGGATGAAATCCGAAAATTGGGAAGTTGATTTTATTGAATCCAAAATCCAAAGTTATTTAGAATCTTTGCCCACACGCGAAGAATACATTTATAAGAAGAAAACAAAAAACAACATTGCTGGAGATTTAAAGCAAGCCAAATTCAATGAGTCTAAAGATCGAATGGACTTATTGTCTTCCGCTATTATTTTATTTCAGGAGTATGTAAAAAATCTTCAAAAAGCACATCGATATGACTTCGATGATATGATCTTATGGGTGTTGGATGCTTTTGAAAAACATCCGGCATTGTTGCGCAATTATCAAGAGCAATACTTGTATGTTCTCGTCGATGAGTTTCAAGATACGAATGGTGCGCAAAATGAAATTGTTCAAAGCTTGATCAATTACTGGGAGAGCCCAAATATTTTTTTGGTAGGAGATGACGATCAATCTATTTTTGAATTTCAAGGTGCGCGTTTAAAAAACCTAATCGATTTTCACATCAAGTACAAAGATGAATTGTCATTAGTTTTATTACAAAAAAACTATCGTTCCAACCAGTCCATTTTGGATGTTTCAAAAAATCTGATTGACAACAATCAAAAAAGAATTGTCAATCAAATCGAGGGATTGGACAAAAAACTTAAAGCAAGCAACAAAGACATTTTACAATCAAAGCAAGTTCCTTTAATCGTACAATATCCTAATCGTTTTCATGAAGAAACAGATATCGTAGCACAGATCCAAGAGTTGCAAAACACAGGAGTATCCTTGGATGAAGTGGCTATCATTTATGCCAAACACAAACAAGCTGTTGATCTAATTCGACTATTAGAGAAAAAAGAAATTCCTTATAAGACAAGAAGGCAGGTAAATATTCTTCATTTGCCAATGATCCAGAATTTGCGGGTGCTTTTGACTTATATCAAAAAGGAATACGAATCTCCTTTTGCAGGAGAACATTTATTGTTTCAGATCCTACACTTTAATTTCATAGGAATAAAAGCCATGGATCTTGCGGTTCTGAACGCTTACATGGCAAAGATCGATTACAAAGTCCGGCCACATTGGAGAGCAGTGATTAATGATGAAGATATTCTGCAAGATCTACAATTGTCAAACCCTCAGGTAATTTTGAATTTTGCGAATTTCATCAATCAGATGATTAAAGATTCCGGTAGCCTAAACTTAATCACACTTATAGAAAGAATCATCAACAAAAGTGGTTTGTTGCGGTTTATTATTGGACATAAAGAAAAGACTTGGTTCCTTCAAGTGAACAATACTTTTTTCAACTTTGTAAAAAAAGAGTCTGACAGAAATCCGAGATTGAAGCTGAGTAAATTCCTAGAGACTTTATCTAACATGGATGCCAATCGCATTGCATTACCCATCCAGAAAACAGTCTTATCCAAAACCGGGGTTAATTTGGTAACCGCTCATGGCTCGAAAGGATTGGAGTTTAAATATGTGTATTTATTAGATTGTTCGAAAGATGCATGGGAAGGGAAAAATTACCGCGGATCGAGATTTAAATTTCCGGACACCCTTACGCTTTCTGGTGAAGAAGATGTAGAGGAATCTAGAAGACGCTTATTTTATGTTGCGCTGACAAGAGCCAAAACTCATTTGCAAGTTTCCTTTTCCGAAAAAAATGCGAATGAAAAAGTCACGGAAAAATGTCGTTTCATAGATGAGTTATTAGAAAATTCAGGTTTAGAAATTACACATCGTGCATTAGAAGATGATCAAATTCTGGAGTCGAAGTTTTTGATCTTAGAAGAAAACACGCAACCACAAATCAAGGAAAACGACAAAGCTTTTGTGGAAAGTATACTAGAGCATTTCACCTTAAGCATTTCCAATCTCAATTCCTATCTCAGGTGTCCATTGAGTTTTTATTATGAGCATATTTTAAAAGTTCCTTCTTCTACCTCTGTTGCTGCTGCATATGGAACGGCCATGCATGAAGCTTTAAGAAAGCTTTTTGACAAAATGAAGAATGATCCTGAAAAGCAATTCGGCTCTTCTGAAGATTTAATATGGAGTTTTGAAAACGAGATGAAAGGTCTTGAATTTTATTTTCCAAAATCAGATTTCGATATGCGAATGGAATTGGGGAAAATAAATTTAAAATCCTATTACCACAATCATATTGAACAGTGGCCAAAAAACGTTCAAATAGAACATTATGTAAACAATGTAGAAGTGGAAGGAATACCGATTAAAGGAACAATTGATCGGGTAGATTTATTAAACCAAAACATGGTTCATATTGTAGACTATAAGAGTGGAAGTCACAATAGTAAAAAGACTGTCAAGGTTTCTAAAACAAATGAACTTGGAGGAGATTATTGGAGGCAATTGGTTTTTTATAAAATCCTTTATGAAAGCAAGTATTCTGGAAGTGAAGTATTGAGTGCCGAAATTTCTTATTTGGAAGCAGATAAAAACAATAAATTTAAAACGACAAAAATCACTTTTGGAAACGCAGATAAAAGCACAGTTACAAGCATCATTAAGAATACCTATACCAAAATAAAAGCCCACGATTTTTATAAAGGCTGTGGTGAAAAGAATTGTTCTTGGTGTAATTTCGTTAAAAACACCAGCGAAGTAGAAAGCTTTGCAGATGAAGCGACCGCATTATTAGATGATTAAATTTTCAAAATAGAAATGGCGAAACAACGTAAAAAAGCACCTAAAAAAACCAGTACTCCAAAAATTGCCAAACCCAGTTTCAGACAATTGTACTTAAGCAGAGTCTTGATTGGACTAGCGGTACTATTTTTTCTTACCTATATCGCAAGTACGTTTTTCACTGGAAAAAAATCCGGTACTTCCAACTCAATAAGCAGTTCATCTAATAGTAGTTCTAGCAGTAATAACTCTACTGCCAACATCACTTTTAGAAAAGATGGCGATTTGGAATTTGTGACGGAAAGTGGCAATAAAAAAATCGACGTTGAAATCGTTGATCAAGAAGCAAATATCCTACAGGGTTTGATGTATCGACGCAGCATGGCAGAAAACCAAGGAATGTTATTCAAATTCCCTGACATGAGGCCGCGATCTTTTTGGATGAAAAACACTTACATTCCTTTGGACATCATATATGTAGACAGTGATAAAAAGATTGTTTCCATTCAAAAAAACACCGAGCCATTAAATGCTAGTTCTTTGCCCTCTGAAGGCGATGCTCAATATGTTGTAGAAGTCAATGCAGGTTTTTGTGATGCGTATGGAATAAAAAAAGGAGATCAAATTAATTTTTAATTTCGTCAACAGGTTGAGGTTTATATTCCAGTTCCCATCCTGCTCCTTCCACCATAAACTGAATAATATCCAGCATCTGATTGCTTTGCTCTTCTGCTTTCAAAAATAGGTCACTAGCGTTTGCTTGTTCTCTAACCTTGTCTTTGGCCGAGGCGTTTATTTTGTTGTAATCATCAGGTGAGAACTGATTAAAAGTGCCTTCTGAAATATCATAGTAATCAAGGTCGTGGTCTATTGAAATAATTTCAGGATCTGGCAATTGGCTGATGATTACTTTTCTTTCTTCTGCGATGGCTTCGACTTCCATTTGAGTCAAATCATACCCTACAGATACTTTTGCTTTAATTCGAACCAATGCTTTCTTTCGAAAAAGACCTACGTCATATCCCCAATAATCTTCATAATCATACATTTCTGAAAAGAAGCCTTCAACTGTTACCAATTTAGTAACCGACTTAATTTTCTCCAGTAAAACAACAGATTGTTCCTTCGCGTGAATTTCTGCAGTACGTTCGTACCACCATTGCGTTCCTTTAAAAACACCGAATGCAATTGCTAGAATAAAAGTAAAGAGTGCTAAGTATTTTGCCATTTTCATGATAGAAGTATTGGTAAGTCCAAGATAAGCTTGATTTTAAGAACAAGCGCTATTAATCGTCTATCTTATAGAATGCATGGACGAAATTAGAAAGGAAGGTTAATCTAAATGAGAAGTCAGGTCATATTTCAAGCCAGAATATTCTTTCAAAACAATTTTAACTGACCCTACAGATACTGGTGATTCTATCATCAAAGGAAGTCGATTCTTGTCATCAGAAACCCATACTTTCATTTTGTTTTTTTCTGTAAAGATATCTCCCAAGATAACCTCAGGATTGAAAGCAAAAGTATTGAAACGGCCCCGATTTCTAATTTTCTTACCTGCTTCTCTTCCCAAATATTTTACGTTCAATGGCCATATTTCTTTATCCATAAAAATCTTCACAGGAAAATCTGCTCCAGTTTCAAAGGTCCCGAAATCAATATTCCGAGTATAGTATAAAACAGACAAGACATCATGCATACATTCTCCAACATCATAAACGGTACTTACTGCTTTCTCCTTCGTTTTACCACGAAGAGAAGTTGCTTTTTTGCTTTGATGATCAAAAGAAACTTTATCATACAAATTGTATTTGCCCTCATGAACTTCTCTAATGGAGACATCTGGCAATAAAGTATTTTTATCAATATAGGTATCGTAATAATCCCGAACTTTAAAAAACCATTCATAAGATTTGAAAGTTCTGCCATCTGCGGAAAGGTGATATTGGCCATTTTCCTCTTCTACTTTAAAGACAACTTCACCTGCTGCAATCCAAACAAAATTCCAATTATAATAAACTTTATAAGTCAATATTTCGCCTGCCTGCCATGTGTTGTTTTCAGAATGACAAGGCTCCATATAAGGATCTGAATTGATATCTTTTGGAATAGTAGTATTCCCCAATGGCGAAGTAAATGCCATTGATAGTAGAACCAAACATGGTAAAATAAAAACCGTTTTAATGCTTTTCACTTTCATAACCTAATGACTTCAGCACATCAACATTTAAAATAAAAAGGGTACCAATTAACGCGGGTATAATTAAATTTAGTATCCACAAACTAAAAGTAGCAGCAAGGATATTTAAGTTGAGTGTAGTAAAAAAGCCCCAAACTGTTAAGGCGACTTCCCCCCTTACCAATAAACCCATAATAGGTGGAAGCGGTACACTTGTTTGTAACAAAAATATAGTTGCAACAGCTGCTAAGCCCTCTATAACTCCAACATCTATCCCTAAAAAGCGAATCATCAAATAGTATTGAAAAGAATAGACAAAATACCGAAGAGTGCCCATCCCCAAAGCAATAGATAACTCTTTAACTGTATAATTTTTAAGAACTGTTAAGTTTTTCAAAAAGGGCTTTATATAATCTATAAACGGGATTCTTTTAGCAATTGGGATGATGAGATCGATGTTAAAAAAGCAGAATACCATTGCGGCAATTAGCAAGGATCCCAAAAACACAACGCCTCGAAGGAGGAAGACATTTATTTCTAAATAGGTTTGAGAAAAATAAATCAATCCGATCAAACCTCCCGTAAGTAGAACCATCAGTTGGCTATAACTTCCGACTAGAGTCGCAATGACTGTTTTCCAATTGTTTTCTGGTTTTACAAAGAGGATTCTTCCGCCATATTCGCCAATCCGGTTGGGTGTAAATATGGAAAGCGTTGTACCTGCGAATATGGCTTTATAGCTTTTCCAAAATGATTGCACCTCAAAATTCTTGATCAATGCTCTCCATTTTAAAGTTTCCAATGCCCAGTTGACTGGCATAAGAGCGCAAGCGATTAATAAGAAAATAAGATTGGCTCCAGAAAGGCTTTCTAGAAATGTTTGATATATTTCCCCAACATCTTCCTTTGCAAATACCTGGCGATACAAGGCCCACACTAATAAAAAGGAAACCAATATCTTAATGATCCAATTGATTTGGCTATTCCGCAATAGGCGAAACAGTTTTTGAATCTTACTTTTATTGGTTGTGCTTTTACTCAAATTAGCTTAGATAACATTTTCGCCTTAAAACTGTGTTTTACCTTTAGACGTAAAATAAATGAAAAAGTAAGTTATGAAATTGTTAGGAGTAATTTGCTCAAGGCAATTGACTTTAATTAATTTAAAACTTATAAAATCAGACGAAATTCCATCTTACCAAAAAGTTTGCAATGAGGTCTGGCAAAAAGTTTTACCTTTAGAATTCAAGAACAATTCAAGTGGCAAAAAAAGACAAATATAGACTCATTGGTGTAGACCCTGGAACAAATGTTTTGGGTTGGGCAATCATTCAAGTTGAGAAAAAACAAATGAAGCTTGTAGAAATGGGTGTTATTAAATTATCTCATTTACAATCTCAACCTGTAAAACTTAAAAAGATCTTTGAGCGTTTGCAAGAAGTTATTGCACAATATCGACCAAATGAGATGGCCCTTGAAGCTCCGTTTTTTGGTAAAAACGTGCAGTCTATGCTAAAACTTGGTCGGGCACAAGGCGTAGCGATGGCTGCGGGATTGACAAAAGGGCTTGAAATTTCGGAGTATGCACCAAAGAAAATTAAGCAATCGGTAACAGGGAATGGGAATGCTTCGAAGGAACAAGTCTCTGCAATGTTGAGCCAAATACTAAAAGAAAAAATTGACACCTCTTCATTGGATGCAAGTGATGCACTGGCAGTCGCAGTATGCCATTTTTATCAATCTTCTAGTGCATTAGGTGGAGGGAAAAAATATGGTGGTTGGTCACAATTCTTAAAAGACAATCCCAATCGGGTCAAGTAAATATTTATAACTCCTTTTTGATCTTTTCAGCTATTTCTTTAAGCTCTTCAGTGGATAATTCTAACTTAGGTCTCACAAAATTCATATCCTGCATATTATTCATCGGCAAAAGATGAACATGTGCATGTGGCACTTCAAGACCAGCCACTACGATTCCTACTCTAGCACAAGGGCAAGCCTTTTCAACAGCCTTTGCTACTGTTTTGGAAAAGATAGTTAGTCCCCCAAGGACATCATCTTCCAGATCAAAAATATAGTCAACTTCTATTTTGGGTATGACCAATGTATGGCCTTTGACTAAAGGAAATATGTCTAGAAAAGCGAGGTAATGTTCGTTTTCAGCGATCTTGTGGCAAGGAATTTCTCCGTTAATAATTTTGGTAAAAATGCTAGCCATTGTTATACCAATGAGATTTTCACGATTTCAAATTCCAAATTACCATTAGGAGTTTCAATAGTAGCAATATCCCCAGGCTCTTTGCCCAAAAGACCAGATCCGATTGGAGAGGAAACAGATATTTTTTTCAACTTTAAATCAGCTTCGGATTCTGAAACCAACTGGTAGGTTATTTCTTTTTTAGTTTTGACATTTCTAATCGTCACTTTAGATAAGACAACAACAGTAGAATCATCCAAATCACTCGCATCCAATACTCTTGCGTTTGCCATCACTTTTTCCAGTTCATTGATTTTTAATTCCAATAAACCTTGTGCATCTTTTGCTGCATCATATTCTGCATTTTCTGACAAATCACCTTTTTCTCTCGCTTCAGCAATAGCTGCTGCTACTTCCTGGCGACCAGTAGATTTCATTTCTTCTAACTCTGCTGTAAGCCGGTCGAATCCCTCTTTTGTTAAGTACGTATAATTTGACATAAAGCGTAAATTTTAATAAAAAATAGAAATACAAATTCCTCGATGTGAGCAATTGAATTTTCTATTATCTCAATTTGTGTAAAGTTTAATCGCAAGGTAAAATAAACATTAGTCTAGCTGCCTTGCTGTATTTTTAATTTGTCCAAAATCATTATCGTAAGGCTTTCGATTGGAGAAAATAACGATAACGTCCCGAAAAAAGTTCCGGAAGTTTGGAGAAATAGCCTTGCATATTTAAGTTAAATTCTTTCGAATTCTCTGTTAAAATGACGTTTTAAAGCAGAGATTGTTTTGACCAGCCTTTAAAATTTTTATTTAACCTGGGTCTTTTCTTATAGAACGAAAACGTTCCTATCGTGGTTAGATAGGAACGTTTTCGAAAGAATTATATTCAAAAATACAAATTTTTTGATAAAAAGCCTCAATATTATTACATATTTGGCTTTTTATGAATATGTATTAAAGATTAAATCTGATACTTATGTTGTGAGTACCGTTCCAAAGACGAGTATGTCTATAGGCATAATCGACACCAAAACGAGTACCGCTTTCCTTAGACATTGGTACATCGAATGATACACCAGCAGCTAAACCAGTATAAATAGGAGCCATTTCAGCATCGCCAGTTCCAAACTCATATTTGTAAGCTGCTCTTAGCATAAATTTCTTGTCAAAGGCATATTCTAAACCTGCTCCTATTTGATCTTGGGAAAAGGAATTAGAAGTAAAGTTACCCAGCACAGTCAGTGTATTTCTTGGATCCAATACAAAATCATAGCTAGCTCCAATATTCAACATTGAAGGCAATTCAAATGCTTGAGACCTTTGAAAATATTCCAATGTATAAGGCAATTCACCACTTGGATTTTCTGCACCTTGAGATAAACCTTGTCCTCTAAAGGACATTTTAGTTCCAATATTTCTTAAAGAAATACCAAATTTAAAATTGTCGTCATCACCCGTTACATACTGTACACCAGCATCGATTGCCATTGCAGAAGCACTGACATCAGTCAAGGATTCAGAGACTGCTCTGAAAGTAAAACCAACAGAAATTTTATTTTCGAAAATGTGAGAATAGGAAAGTGCAAGATTAAAAAGTGAAGGAGAATAGGTACCTCCTGTTCCTTGCGGTTGATCTGTTGTAGTGACATCAATATCTTCCAAGCTAACTGCCATGATACTTACTCCAATAGCAGAATTATCTCCCATTTTAGAACCGAATCCAATTGCGTTTAGGTTCGTACCAGTTCCGTCAAAATAACGGGTATGCCCTATAACAATCTCTGTTTGGTTTAACCTAGCTAAACCTGCAACATTCAATCTAACAGCTTCTAATCCGCTGATGTTTGCAGTGTTTAATGTATGGAGACCAGCTGATCGTGCCCAAGGGTTCATAAGCAATTGAGCTGCACCAGCTTCACCTTGTCTGTCTGGGTTTCCTGCGTAAGAAAACTCAACAGCGAAAAGAACGAGTACAAAAGTTAATATTGTAAAAATACTCTTATTCATAGTTAAGATTTTAGAATAGTTCAAAAAAGTAAATCAACTAGTGAGCAGTTTCTTGAACGGTCCAATTTTTTAAATTTATTACAAACCTTCAAAAGGTTTTAAACAAGAGGAACATTTAAGTTGTATAAATATTCCTCTTGTAAAGATCTGATATTACAAGCCAGATGGATCAAATTGTCTAGCAATTCCAAACCATTTGATTGTTCTTTCTCCTAAGCCTGGTGCATCAACATGAATAAGATAAACACCAGAAGCAACAGGAATACCTTTATTATTTGTAAGGTCCCATTCTAAATCAGGAGTTATTTGTGATGTCAAAATTCCAGGATTGGCTCTTATTGCTTGATTATCTCCTTCTTCATTTCGTTTGTATTGTCTGATAAATTTACCATCCAATGTAAAGATTGTAACGTCACACTGAGGTGGAAGATTAGTAATCTTAATCGTATTGGTAAATTGAGATGTTTCGTAAGAAGAATAACCATAGTAAGGGTTAGGTACAGCATTAATTGCATCTAATGCGGTATTGATTTCTTCTTCTGTTTCAAGAACTTGAGAAGCAACTTCTTCGAATGAAATTAAGTACGTAGGGTGTCCATCACGTTCACCAGTACCAACTGCGACATTATAAGGATTGTCAACTCTAAGTTTTACCGTTACATCATTTGGAATCAAACCATCACCATAAGATGTCAAATCTGCATTATCTACAGCTGGCATTGCAGTCCAAGTAACATTATCCAAAGCGTTCACTTTCTTGAAAGCAGAACCACTCAAATCTTCTCTGATCTGTGCACACTCATCGTATTCTTCATTGGTTACATATACGAAGTGCTGACCTCCTAGATATAAGTTGAAAATATCAAAACCTCCTTCAGCTTGAAGGAAACCTTGTCCAGTTGGATTCCACATCATATCTCTACCTCTTGGTTCATCATCAAAAGCATCTGCTTCAATAGAACCGTCATAAACAGAATTCTCACCAAAGAATACGTTTAATCTTTTTCCTGTTTCAACATCTACAGCATAACCTGGGAACCAGCCCATGCCATTGCCATCGTCATCTGGTCTAGGATTGCCATTGCTATCTGCATCTTTACCTACAGATGGTGCAGCTCTAAGATCAAACATTCTTGCATCCCCTTCAGTTGATAAGCCTAGGCCTATAGTTGGGTTCGTGTAAGAACGAGTAGCTGTTTCAACAATAACACATCTACTCCATTTTGATTTATCACTAGTGAATACAAGATTTACATTATTCAAATTACTTACTGGATTTCTAACTCGAACGATACTTGAGTTTGAATTATCATCCCATGCTGGAGTGACTAAGAAACTACCAACAGGCTGGGGTCTCCAATCTGCTAATGTATAGGGTACGAATACTCCGTCTCCCATCGTAGATAAGGTAGAGTTTGGATCAAGATTGTTGTCAATTTCTCCAGATCCAGTTTTGACCCAGTTAAAGAAATTTTGTCCATTAAAATCATCCGTTATTCCTACTAACCATTCTGGTCCGTTAGGATCTGCATATTCAAATTCCTGACCAATAGCTCCATTGGTATCATCTGCGATATCACCAGCGTCATCAGTTTGTACGATACTTACTGTAAACCCATATTCAGCTAAAATCTGTTCATTCAATATTTCAATAGAACGATCTGATTCTATGACTGTACCATCATCAATATTGGTCAACCTCCATGTTGTCGTTTCTTCTAATTCATCATCCGTTACATCGCTATCAACAAACTCTAGTCTAAAGTTACCGTTAGAAGCTTCGAAAGGATTGTAAATTTGTACAGCTACTGGCCCTTGACCAGCTTTATAAACTAAAGTACCATCATTGCTTCCATCAACGATGCTATTCATCGTTTCTTCAGATAAGTCGACAAAATTTCCACCGATTCCTTCTCCTTCTAATCTTGTGATAATTGGTCCATCACCATAAGTTGAATTCAACTTCTCGTTTACTATAGGTCTAGGCAATACAGTATAAGTCTGGATATTCAAACGACCTTCTAGATAAGGAGTTCTTTGTCCTGTGATACCTGCATCTAGTTGTTGGAATGGTTCGTATTCGTTATGTGCGTATGCAACAACAGTGTAATAGTATTTCTGGTGGTTGACAAGATCCAAAGATCCTTGAGCAAACGCATCCTCCGTAATTCGGAAGGTATGTTGTACTCCATTGTTTTGTCCATCCACTTGTTCAGAAGGAACCCAAATTGCAGCCGGTGCTCCTTGAACAAAATCGTTCGGATTACTTACGTCAGTCCAATTGAATATTTTACTTACTCCATTTTTAACATCTACTTGTCTAACCAGTCTTGCTCTATCTGGATCATCTAATTCTCCAATACTTACACTAGCATTAATGAATTGATAAATTTTGTATCCTTCAAATCTGTAAGAAATTTGCTCTTCTGGAAGAGTTGGAGGAGCACGTAAATCGATTTCTTGATAACGTTCCTGGAAATTATTTGAAGATGGATCATTTGTTAATACAGCGATGATCTCTTCATCTAGTTCTATCCAATCTACATCAGGAGCAGTAGGTCCATCTGTGATATCAAAACAGTTATCAAATAATGCCTGAGCAATATCATCAGCAAATTGAAGCTGAGAAATTTCAGGACAAGGGTAAGCTACCTCAGGAATCCAAACAACTCCAATGATCAACTCATTTACAGCACCTGGATCCAAACGGAATGGTCCGGAAGCTTGTATTGTTCTACGGTCTCCAGAACCTAGTCCTTCGTTACACATGTTCCAACCAGAAGGATCAGAAGGCTGCTCTGTAAAGGCATAATTAATAAACTCTTCAGAAGTCGTATTGTGTCCGTCTCCACCGTATGTGAATCTCAATCCGTCTTTCCAAGAACCAGAAAGGTAATTATAGAATTCAGGAGCAACGTTAGGGTCATCTGTACCTGGAGGAGGTCCTTGACCACCATTGTTGTAATAGGTGAACGATGACATTCCCAATTCATTTAAGTTCTCATCTAATGGTCCACGGAAATAATCTACACCTAAGATTGGAATATCCGTACAATAAGTGTTTACACCAGAACAATCATTACAACTTGCTTCACCATCTAATGCATCTTGGTTATAAACATATCCAAGAGAACGAGAAGTATCGCAACCTACATAATCATCTGTAAAACATCCTAAATCTGGATCCACCCACATTGCAAAGAACATACTATCAATACTCTCGATTGCTCTATTAATCAATTTGTATCTCTGAAAAGTCATATCATTGATCTCGTCATTTGTAGAGTATGCGAAAGCTTGTACTTGTACTTCCATTTGAATTGCATCTCCATTAGATTCTGAGTGGATACCACCCGCATCATTGTAAATGTAAAAGATCATTTCATCCGCAAATTGAGGTTCTGAACAACCACGAATTTCGATGATCGGATAATCCCCTCTTTCGGGTTGGTATTCACCATCTCCGTCTTCATCCCAGAATGCTCCAAGACCAGCAGCAGTATTTGGAAGTTCGAAACCATTCAATTCGAAAAAGAATTGATTCCCTTTTGAAGGCCAACCTTTAACGTCAGCAGGAATTAAGTCTGGATCATAATCAATTCCTTGAGTTACTGCATCTTCAAAGTTTTTGATGTGCTGACGGATGTTAGCTCCGTCTACAACCCAAAACCTATCCCAGTCCGCACAAGTATCTGCTTCAATTGTTCCAATATCAGTCAATGGACCAGGCCAGAAATCTGTAGAACCAGAAGACGTACCATAAGTTTGAGCAGCAAGTTTAAGATTACCTCCTGGGTCAATTCCACCCAACCAAACAGCTCCTGCAAAAATAGAAGAAACTTCAGGGATACCAGATGCTGGATCTACATTAGGAACAATGTATTTCGCATCTCCACCATCCCACCAAACATCACCACCCGTAAGTAAACGAGCACGAACGTTGTTGATTTGTTGATCGATTGCAGCAGTTGCCTGCGCACAATCCATACGACTCGAAGCAACGTTGGAGTTGTTTTGAGGCGTATTTACAAGTCCTTCACGTTCTGGGTTGATATGTGCAAAAGTCATTGAGACTCCTCCAACTATCAGCAGTGTTAACAACCAATATTTTAAATAACGCATTTGATTTAATTTTTTCTTTTTTATAAAACTATATTCTATATCTACTTCTGTGTTTACCTAGAAATTAAAAATCGAATACCGCCCCAATAAACATTCTTCTAGGAAGACTGATAAAGTTTGGATTCAATACTCTCCATGTATATGCATCGATAAAAGCATCTAGGTTTCTTCCAGAACGATTAATATTAGCAACCTCAGCTTGTCCGAAAGGAGAAGCGATGTAACCATCATCGAAAGGAGATCCTGTAGCTTCATAAACGTTGATGATGTTTTGTGCATTCATTACGTTTTGAACACGGAAATAAACATTCAATGCTAACTGTCTTTTAGCGCTAGGCTTGGTCAAAATAAAGTCTTTGTCCAATCTTGCATTTATAGAAAAGTTCCAAGGAAGTCTTGCTCCGTTAATTTGTCCAACCGTACCCGCTCCGTCTAATTTTTGAGCTTGGCTTTTCGCGGTATAAGGTCTACCAGATACTGCTATTGCTTGGATATTTAATCCTGCATTTGCAAAAATATCAGCACCTCCTACAGTCGGTCCGTCATATTTTTTACCAGATCCATATCTATAATCAATAGTCGTAACTAAGCGATGGCGTTCGTCAAAGTTCAAAGGAAACAATGTTCTAATATTACCTCTAGAACTCAAACCTCTTCGACCGTCTGCATCAGATCCCGTTCCATCAGCAAACTGTAGAGTATAGTTCGTACTGAATTGAAGGTTACCAGTTCTACGTAAATCATATTGAAAAGTAAAACCTTTCGTTGTACCAAAATCTTGATTACCAAAAGTCTCGTAACTACTAATAGGAGCTGCAAGGAAAAGGTAAGTTCTTCGAGCAATCATATTTCTCAACTCCTTATAATAAGCCGCAATTTTAATTGCAGAAGAGTTGGTTAATTTTTGCTGGAATCCAACTTCGTAATCAACTGTAGTTTGTGGCTTCAAATCTGGGTTTGCAGCAAAAGCTTGAGATTCGTTGAAGTAGAAATAATCAAGCGCTGTTGCTCTATTAATGTTAACACCCAAAGCACTTGGTCTTTGTACTAAGATATCATAGTGAGCAAAGAAGTTGGCTGCATCAGATATTGGAAAAGAGAAAGCTAAACGAGGCATCCAATTAATTTGTGCTTCGTAATCTTTGAAAGAGTTATTAGGGTCAAAATCTCTTGACTTAATATCATTTACTCTATCCTCATATAGTTGAGGGGTTACAACACCACCACCAAATATTTGCTGACCACCATTTGCAGGCTCACCATCTCCGAAATACCAATCGTCACCAGTACGGAATGCTTTCACAGCATTTGAACCCGGACCTTCAACATAAACACTCCAATCATCTTCTACACCTGCTGGTCTATCTCCTCCTGTTTGAGCATAGAAATCATTCGCATTCATAATTTCATAAAGAGAATAAGGATCCTTTAATACTTTTGTATTTGCATCAAAACGATCAACTCTTACTCCTAAACGGAAGATGATGTCTTTGAAAGTAAATTTATCTTGTATAAATGCTGCGGCGTAAATCGGTTGAATCGCTGCAACAGGAAAAGTCCTATTCCCACTCTCATCCGTTGCAGTAAAGAAGTCATCAAACGTTACATCGTTTGCCAGTTTATTTCCTAGATAATCAAAACCATAATAGTCTAGATTAATCAGGTTGAATTGGTCATTTAATTCTCTTGCAGAAAATAAATCTAGAGACAATTGATCAGGTGATAAACCATCAATATAAATTTGCTGATCTAAAGGTACACCAGCCACGTCTCTAACTTCTCGGTAAAAATCAAGCTCAGATGGAGTCGTTGTAAATGTTCCGAACTCAGGTACTTCATCTATAAAGAAAGGAGCCCCTGATAATTGAGGAGTTGCAATCATACCTATAATATTGGTTGTGTCAACACCAAGAATATGTCTATTTTGTTGACCACGTGCAACTCTCCATAATTGACGAGGATTGATGTCATAACCTCTGTTGATTCTTTGTTCGTACATAATACCAAACTGAATTGCGTGACGTCCCTTATCAGAACCTCCCGGCATCAAATCGAAAGTACTATTTACGTTTAGTGTAAATCGATCTTCATCTCTTTTTCTAAACAAATTATGAACAAGATTCACGTTAGTGTGAAATCCCCAAGCATCGATTATATTTCCAACGTATTGTCCATTCAACATCGGAAATGAATTAAGGTTTTCCGGATCTGCGTTATTGTTATAATTAACAAGACCTGGATTTGTAGTACCTGGTGTATATGAATTGAATGTTTCTGTCCAATCTAAATGACCGATAGTAAAATCATTGCTACCTGGGCCGGTATACAAAGAACCTCCATCTATGAATGGAACTGCACTAATATCGAAGTTACCGATATGGCCATAATCAAAAAGCCTGTCTTCATGTCTTTGGTCAAATTCGTCGTAGAATCTTTTTTCATATCCAAACTGAAGTGTATACTCTGCATTTCTGATGATAGATCCTTTATTATTATTATTGGTCCCTTCAGTATCATCATTTACTGCTGTTGCACCACCCAGTCTGTGTCTGAAACGAAGATTTCCTCTGTATCTAGTTTCATAACTCGTAGGGTTATTATGGCTATTGAAAACTCTCCAGTTAGTACCAGTTCTTTGATCTCCTCTTGGAGTAAACTGATCTTCCTCATCACTAAAGGCACCCGTTAATGTTAAATCAATCGCTTTACTTAATCTTGCATCTAACTTAGCCGTTATATCAAGACGAGTTGATTCTTCAAATGGCTGTGCATCTAAGACATCAACGTCTTCATTGGTTAGAAACTCCGCACTTGGTACCAAAGAACTACCAACTCTAGTCAATGGATTTGCTTCTAATTCTGCGAGTACATCGTCTTTTACTCTAAAGATATCAAGGCCAGGAGGACGGTCATCTTTTCTTTGTCGATATTGACCGGATACTCTAAATCCTATAATGGACTCCCCTGATTTCTTTTTAAGAATTGGTCCACTAAAGTTTCCACTTAAAAGGTTGTAACCAAAAGCATCCAAACCTTCAGATGTTTCAACCTCTAAACCACCAGTATACTTGGCAGAAGGCCCTTTAGTTGTAATGGAAATAATTCCACCAGTCACATCACCATACTGGGCTTCAATACCTCCAGTAATAACTTGTAGCTGATCAATTTCTGATTGTGGGATAAGAGCTGAAGAACCAGAAACCCGAATACCATCAATGTAGTAATTCGTTCCATCTGATCTTGACCCTCTTACAGTAATGTCTCCTCCTTCATCTGATTGAGAAAGACCTGCTGTTGAAGCAGCAAGAGCCGAAATATCTTTTGTAGGTAGATTTCGGATTTGTTCGCTGGTGATTACACCACCAGATGTTGTATTGTCTTGCTCGATTAGGGGGACTTTGTATTCTTTTACGATTACTTCATCAAGAGTAATACCTCCATCACCACCACCTAGTTCGACATCCAATCTGTTCGCTTGTCCAGCTTTTACAACAACACCTTCAATTCTGTTCGTAGGAAAACCGATGTAAGAAACTTCTACATCATAGGTTCCAGGATCAACATTCATTGAAAAGTTGCCGTCAAAATCGGTGCTAGTACCAGCTGCGTAAACACCTTCTTTGTTCAAAACAACGTTTGCTCCGATTAGATCTTCACCTGTTTCAACATCCTTTACTTTACCTTGGATGGAAGTTTGAGCGAAGAGCATCGAAGTTGTCAGAACAAGAATTAGTGAGAGTAGAAAATGACGTACCATATAGTTCTGTTTTTTAATAATAAATTGACTAAAAAGTTAGTTGTTCGATTAACGCACAATGTTAAGAAATTTAACGTTGATTTCAAAAAAAATTAAACTTTGCCTGTCTGTCAATTGACAGAAAGAATTATGGTTAGCAATACTATAGACATATTGAATTGATTTATTCAAAAAGAAAAAATACATATAGAATAACTCAACAAAAGTTATTGCTGTTAAAATTTAAGTTTTGCTTAAAAGCGGTTAGAATTCTCTTAGGATGATAGTTAAAACTGTGATGGAATCACTAAGTTAAAGAAACTTACAAAAATCAAGTGGCCTTTAAATTTATATTAGTCAGGTTTCTAAATAAGAAAAACCAATTCCAAAGCAAAACCAAATACAAATAGACTCTTGATTATCAACAACATAAAACACTAGCAAAAGGTTTAGAATACTATTTCATGTCGATAAGCCTATTTTTAAAAAATTATTGCTTTAAATAAAAACCATGTTTAGTCTGAAATAGGCTAATCAAAATTAGTCAAAATCTTCGTTAATAATGTTTTTGCCAGTTTTTGTTTTGATTCTAAAGTCCAACCAGCCACATGAGGACTCAATACTACATTATCAAATTGATAAAGCTTCGAATATTGTTGCTTTTCTTCAACTGTGAAAGTGTGCGGCTTTTCATTTTCAAAAACGTCTAAACCTGCTCCACCGATGCTTCCATCCTCCAAAGATAAAATTAGATCTTCGGTTTTTATAACATTTCCACGCGACGTATTAATAAGAACAACTCCCTTTTTACATTGACTAATGAAGTTTTTATTGACAAAATGTTTCGTCTCATTGGTCAAAGGAAGGTGAAAACTAATGATATCTGATTCTTTTTGAATGGTCTTCAAATCTGTTTTTTCAACATAATCAAAAGGATAAGTATAATCGTATTTATACTTATCATAGGCCAATATCCTCATTCCCATTCCACTAAGTTTTTTAGCGAAACAAGAACCTGTATGGCCAAAACCAATAATTCCAATGGTTTTTCCCATTATCTCAAATCCTCTGTTTTTTTCTCGATCCCAATGAAAATCTCGAACTTCTCTATCTCCTTGATTCAGATTATTCGCTAAACTCAAAAGCATTCCTAAGGCATGTTCCGCTACAGCGTTTCGGTTTCCTTCTGGTGCACTAAATACAGCAACCCCCTTTTCTTTAGCATAAGGCTGATCTATTATTTCCATTCCTGAGCCCAAACGACCAATGAATTTAAGTTTTGTGGCTTTATCCAACATTTCACGGTCTACAATAATCTTACTATTTATAATTGCTCCTTGATATTCTCCAATAATACTCTTAACTTCCGACAGACTTATATTTGGATTATAATCTACTTGAAATCCCTCCTTTTCAAATCCTTTTATAAGCAAGTCGTGCACACCATCAGTTATCAAAACCTTTTTCATAGCAATTCTAATTTTCTTTAAGTTAACACTTCAAAGATAGGTTTATCTATTATTTATACCTAAACCGGTGTAAATCAATGCCTAATATGTACAAAAGCATATTAGGAATTACATGATTTCTAAAAAATTTAACGATATTAGCAGCCTTTAAAAAACACAAAAAGCTATGTACTAAAGCGGTTCTACCAAATTAAATAATTTATTAAGAGAGAAATTTACAGAAACCGCCCACATGAGAGAGAGAATTTTGACTTTGCTATGGCTAGCGATTGCTATGCCTGTATTTGTTTTTGGACAACCAGATCCGATTACCATGGCTCCACAGGATTGTACATTACTTCCTGGACAAGAAGCCGAAGGAGGTAATCAATTGGAACCTTGTACAGAATTTGCCCAAGACGTAAATATAACACCTACAGGAGGTGGTTCAAACGATTTTACTGGAGGTACCCAAGCGGGATGCATTGCCCAAGGTGAGCATCAAACATCTTGGTTTTGGTTTGAAGTTCCTTCTAATACTGCACCTAATACGGAGTTCAGTTTTGAAATTAGTCCAATCGCAAATGACGACTATGATTTTGCATTATATGGTCCTTTCCCCGCAGGTACAGATCCATGTGGAAATTTAGGTTCCCCCTTAAGATGCTCTTTTGCAGCAGGTGGTGGAAATACAGGCTTGCAGGCAGGTGCAGGAGATAATAGTGAAGGAGCTGGAGGAAATCGTTTTGTTGAATCTGTAATTATTCAACCTGATGAATTATATATTCTTTTTGTAGATAATTATTCTAATTCAGGTGCAGGATTTAGTATGATCACTACTGGCGGGCCTAGTTGCTGTCCAACGGTTGTAGCCCCTTCAGGCAATCCCGTAGATGCTTGTCAAAATTCAGGTTCAATTCCTTTAAACATTGACGTTACTGGTTCAGGAACTTATTCATA
>CALIAG010000466.1 GCA_938041325.1 uncultured Saprospiraceae bacterium
CGACACCATTGTAGCAAATCAAAGAGTATGAATAAAGCTCCAGAGGAGCGACATCTTTGTAGCAATGCAATAAGTATAAAATAAGCTCCAGAGGAGCGACATCTTTGTAGCAATGCAATAAGTATAAATAAAGCTCCAGAGGAGCGATACCTTTGTAGCAAAACAAAGAGTATGAAATAAAGCTATCGAGGAGCGACACCATTGTAGCAAATCAAAGATTGTGAAATAAGCTCCAGAGGAGCGACACCTTTATAACAAATCAAGTAAAACGAAATTAAGCTCCGTAGGTGCAATACAAAAAAACATAAATTCATGAAAGCAATAATCTGCAAAGAATTCGGCCCACCTTCCTCCTTATCCCTAGAAGAAGTACCAAGCCCAAAGCCCGGCGAAAAACAAGTACTAGTAACCGTCAAAGCTTGTAGCGTAAATTTCCCAGACACCTTAATCATTCAAGGCAAATACCAATTCAAACCAGAATTGCCATTCACACCCGGAAGTGATATTGCAGGAGTAGTCAAGGAAATAGGAGCAAGTGTAAAACACCTGAAAGTCGGAGACGAAGTTTTCGGATTCGTTATGAATGGTGGCTTTGCAGAAGAAGTCGTGGTTGATGCAAAAGCATGTTTTCCTAAACCACCCCAAATGGAATTTCCAATAGCAGCCTCTTTCATGATGGCGTACGGAACTTCTTATCATGCATTAAAAGATAGAGCGCGAATAAAAGAAGGTGAAACCTTGCTCGTGCTTGGTGCATCTGGTGGAGTAGGATTAGCCGCTGTGGAATTGGGAAAACTCATGGGTGCAAAAGTAATAGCAGCAGCATCTTCTGATGAAAAATTAGAACTTTGCAAAGAATATGGTGCAGACGAAACAATCAATTACACCAAAGAAGATTTAAAGAAAAGAGCAAAAGAATTGACCGATGGGAAAGGCGTAGATGTCGTTTATGATCCAGTAGGAGGAGCTTACAGTGAACCTGCCTTACGAGCAATGGCATGGGAAGGCCGCTTTCTCGTCGTAGGTTTTGCAGCAGGTGATATTCCTAAACTTCCATTGAATTTGCCTTTGCTAAAAGGCTGTGCCGTGATGGGCGTCTTCTGGGGAAGCTTTGCGATGAAAACACCTAATAAGAATATTCAAAACGCCATGGAATTAATGCAATGGTATGGCGAAGGTAAAATCAAACCACATATCCATGGCCTTTACCCGCTAGATCAAACCGCTAAAGCTTTGGAAGAAATGATGGCTCGAAAAGTAAAAGGTAAAATTGTTATCGAATGTTAAATTTGATACAAACCCCGAAGGGGTGAAATTTTTATAAAAAAGTAAACCCCAGTTCACCTAAAACCAAACCCTGAAGGGGTGACATTATTATAAAAAAACAGAGCACCAGTACTGAACCCTGCAGGGGTGAAACAATCAAATAAAAGATTACAAAAAAAATCCAAAGCCATGACAATAAAAGACTTCGCAACATTCAAAACCATGGAAGGCACTACGCTTCCCCCCGGCGATTGGATTACGGTAACCCAAGAAATGATCAACTCCTTCGCCGACGCCACCAAGGATTTTCAATGGATCCATGTCGATGTCGAACGTGCCAATAAAGAATCACCATTCGGTGCTCCAATTGCTCACGGTTTCATGTCCGTCTCCCTCTTGTCTAAAATGATTGAAGAGGCCATCATGATTGAAGAAGCAAAAATGGGCGTCAATTATGGTTTAAATAAAGTGAGATTTCCACATCCTGTTCTTGTGAATAGCGAGCTTCGCTTAATAGTAACAATCGCTAAAATTGAAGAGTATAAAACCCAAGGATATAAAGTGACCTGGGATTGTACCGTAGAAATTAATGGCAAAGACAAACCGGCATGTGTAGGTGAATTTCTAACACTGCTATTCTAGTGAAACTTTTTAGAAGAATTTAACCTTATCTTCTCTTCATATTCTCGTTTTTAAATAACTTCATTGCTATATTCGTGGAGTAACTAGTTCGATCAATTTGATTAAGAAGTTGTTCAAAAGTAGATTACAATTCAATCATCTTTTTATTTTTAAACAACTTCTAACTGTGTTAATTTAAATAAGTAATTTACTTTGAGAATAATTCCTCTTTATTTATCTGTTTTCTTTTTTTTAATCCTTTCGATTCTGATTGCTCCAATTAATGCAATCGGCCAAGAAGGAAACTCACCTGTTATTGATAGCCTAGAAACGCTATTGCGAAATAAGTCAACTCTGGATAGCCAAAAAGTAGATTTGCAAAATAAGATTGGATATGAGTATTGGATCATTGATCCTAATAAATCCGAGCAGTACGGGAATCAAGCATTGGAGTTAGCAAAGCTACTTCAATATAAAAAAGGAGAAGCTTTCGCAAATAGAGTAGTAGGAGTTGCGCATTGGGCCAGAGGTAATTTTGATCTGGCATTCAAATTTTTGTTTGATGCAACGGATCTCTATCAACAACTCAATGATAAATTAGGGATTGCAAATACAATCCTAAATACAGGAATGGTCTATAATGACCAAAGCAATTATCGGCAAGCAGAAAATTCATACAAAGAAGCATTACTTATTTTTCAGGAAATAAATGAAATTTCAAGAATAGCAACAACCAAAACAAAATGGGCTTTACTTTTAATGGATCAAAAGGATTATGATAAAAGTTACACGCTTTTAATCGAAGCTTTAAAAATTCACGAAGAGAATAAATTCAATTACGGAATAGGTGAGGTGAATAATAAATTAGGGGATCTTTTCGCTCGGAAAGGAGATTACGCGACTGCATTATCCTATTTCTTTCAATCTGTAGAAGCAGGAAAAAAAAGGTTCGATCATGTTGGGATTTCGGATAATTACCAACGTATCGGAGAACTCTACTTGAAGAAAAATGATTTAGGTCAAGCAAGTACTTATCTTGAAAAGAGTAAAAAAATGGCCGAATCTTTTAACTTGAAAAGTATCTTGAAAAAAGTTTACTTCAGTTTAAAAGAGTTGCATTTAAAAAAGAATGAACCACTAAAAGCAATTTCTTATTATGACCAATATGTAGCGATATCGGATACTTTATTTAATGAAGAAAATGTTAACCAAATTGCCAACCTCAAATCTCAACACGAGTTTAGTCAGAACGAGAAAGAACTAATATTGACCCAACAGAAACTAGATTTGTTGGAAGTTGAGAATAAAACCAATAATCTAATTCGACTTTTGTTTTTAATGGGTTTTGCTATGATTGGCGTATTAACTTGGTCTATTATCCAAAATAAAAATAGAAAACTGGAAGAAAATAAAGTGGACCTTCAAAATGCGCAAGACAAAACATTGGCGCTTGAAGGAGAAATACAAGCAAAAGAAAAGGAGTTGACTTCATATACGCTTAATTTCGTCCAGAAAAACGAGTTGTTTCAGAACGTAAAAAAAGCCATTGAGGATATTAAAAAAGAATCTCCACCGGAATCAAAAAAGAAACTCAATACTTTGGAAAGGTTGATAGATTCTACCGTGAGAATAGATGAGGACTGGGAAGATTTTAGAAAGCATTTCGAATCTGCGCATACCGGATTGATTTCTGAACTCAAAAATCGTTTTCCAAAACTGACCAATAATGATCTTAAACTAATTGCCCTCATTCGCATCAACCTTTCAAGCAAAGAAATAGCTGCAATGCTTGGAATTTCACCAGAATCTACCAAAACAGCGAGATACAGATTGCGAAAAAAGCTTTCTATTGACTCTAAAGAAAACCTGCTAGACTTTATTCTTAAAATAGAAAAAGAGCTTGTCTGATTTTCTAGTGATTACCTGCTAGTTTTAACTTGTCTACTCGTTTTTGCGAAAAAGATACTGATTGTCAGTGTTTTATGGTTTAGTGTCTTGCTTTTGTCTACCTTTCTTTTGACCTTGTCTATTCTAAATCTACTGTATTTCTTGCCACTGTTCACCTTTGATCTATCCTTTTGTTTAGGTTTTAAGTCCTTTTTAGGTGCATCTTTGAATCATCATTGAAAAAAGAAAATTTATCATTTTCGATTTTTAAATACTTGAATTTACAAAGGTCTTTTTCAAAACCCCAAGAAACAAAACCCCATAAAGGAGGCCAAAGGAGGATGGCTTTGTCATCCTCCACTTTTAAAAATTAAAACCATAAAACAATATGATCAATAAACATTCCCTTAGTCTGTTTGCTTTTATTCTTTTGATTGGAACGAGCTGTACTTATACTAAGCTAGATCCTATAATCTTATGCGATGAAACAATCGAAATTATTCTTGTAGAAAAAGATGGGACAGATTGTAGTACTTCAAATGGGTTTCTGGATATAAGCGCAAGCGTTTCTTCAGATCAAAACGATTTTGAATACAGCATTGATGGTACAAATTTTCAGACAGCAACTAGGTTCGAAGGCCTAAGTGCCGGTTCTTATGAAATTACTGCCAGAACTGCAGAAGGATGCGATGCAAAGCAGACGTTTCAAATTGAAAATAAATCGGGATTGAATATTCAAGTCACTGCGACCGATTCGAATTGTGATGATCCTTCCGGTACCATTCAAGTTCAAGCCAGCGATTTTTCAGGAACAGTAACTTATCAATTAGATGATAACCAAGCACAAGACAATGCGTCTTTTTCAGCTTTAGAACCCGGTACCTATATGTTGACCGTTAGAGATGATGCCAATTGTGAAGTTGTCCAGACTGTTGAAGTAGCATCCAACCTTGGTCTGGAGCAGATTAAGCAAATATTGAATACGAGTTGTGTAAACAGTAGTTGTCATGGTGGTAATCAAGAACCTGATTTTCGAGAAGACGATAATATTATTGAATTCAGGGATCGGATTATGGCAAGAACTACTGCAGGTACTATGCCACCTGCGAGTTCCGGGACTACTTTGGAACAATCCGCAATAGATGACATTGCTTGTTGGGTAGAGAACTTTCAATAAAATAAATCTAAAAACCCATTTAATAAAACACCTATGTTATGCTTGCTCTTAAGTCAATTCACACTTTGGCTCACCTTAGTCTATTTTGCTATGCTTTATTGCTGTGTTCGTGCAAAACAGAAGAATGCAAAATTAAATTGAAAGCCGACTATTCTTTTCAAGCTGCAGAACTGATAGAAAAATTCGACAAAAATGCTTTATCCAGCAAAGCGCAGTATTTGGATAGAACCATTGAAATCGTCGGGCCACTTTCAGAAGTACATGAAGGAACAAATGGAATATTGATTTTGGTTTTGGGAAGCAGTGAAAACCTGCGTGGAGTTTCTTGTGAAGTTCCAATATACAAATCAAGCGTTTTTAAAAAATTAAAGGCAGGCGCTGTCTTAAAATTAAAAGGTGTTTGCAAAGAGCAGGATAAGGAGATCGTTATGGAGAACTGCATTTTGATTTAAAGAAAAATAGTTGAAAAAAAATAAACTTCACAAAACAATAAAAATTTTAAAAAATGAAATTACAAATTTTAATACCAATGCTCTTTTTCGTTTTGAGTATCAATTCAGAACTCAATGCACAAACTACAATGATAACCAAGGAGGGAAAAACGCATTTTTATTCTTATGCTCCCTTGGAAGATATTGAAGCTGTAAATTCTACAGTCACCGCAGCTTTAGATCTAAGTACAAATGAAGTTGTAGTTAAAATGCTCATTAAAGATTTTGTTTTTGACAACTCTTTAATGCAAGAACATTTTAACGAAAATTACATGGAATCTGATCAATATCCCAATGCTATTTTTATAGGGAAACTAATTTCTGAAAATAAAATAGACCCTAAAAAGGATGGAACTTATGCGGTAGAATTGGAAGGCGAAATTGATATTCACGGAGTAAAAAAACCACTTAAGACCAACGCAACGATTAGCATCTCCAATGGGAAATTATCCGCCGATACAAAGTTTAGCGTTATGACTGCGGATCATAAAATAAAAATTCCAAAAATAGTCATTAAAAACATCGCTGAGAAAATCGATGTTACAATCAATCTTGGTTTCGATACACGTAATTTATAGTACGACAGGTTTGCCTTCTGGGCAAACCTTATTTTTACCGTTTGCCAAAACCATGAATCACTTCATAGAAATTATTCATGGTAAGGTTCCGCTCTGTACGAAAGATTTCTTTCTATTTCCGTTTAAATAAAAATAGAAACTATTGTTTAAAAGACAAGCTCAAAAGGAGCGATACCTGAAATGTTATAAATAATAAAATTCAAAATCAAATGAAAACATTTTTTATTTGCTTTGCCCTCCTAGTCGGAAGTCTAGGTTTTTGCATGGCGCAAAGTGACCTTTTAGATCTCATAAATAAAGACGAAAAAGTCCAGGAAAACTTTGTCACTGCTACATTCAAAGGAAGCCGCTTGATAAATGGTCATACCATTATCACCCGAAAAAAAGGAGATTTGGAATTCCTCATCGCACACCGATTTGGTAGAATCAATTCAGGAGCTTATGAGTTGTTTGGTCTAGACAATTCTAACGTGAGATTCGGTTTGGAATATGGACTTTCGGACAGACTTACAGTTGGTGTTGGAAGAAATTCTTTCCAAAAAACTTACGATGGCTTTGTGAAATATGCAGTCCTTTTACAACAAACGGGTAAAAAGAAAATACCAGTATCTATCACCTGGTTTTCAAGTTCCGCAATTAAAACTCTTCGTGATCCCCTTACGGAAAAGTCACCAGATTTTGTGGAAACATTGGTCTTCTCCCACCAGCTATTAATAGCGCAAAAGGTAAATAAAAAATTGAGCTGGCAATTGATGCCATCCCTGATTCACTACAATAAAGTACAATCTCCAAATCAAAATGATTTACTCGCTTTAGGATTTGGAGCCAGATTTAAATTAAGCCAAAGAATCTCTCTGAATGGAGAATATTATTACCGACACAATACCATTGAGGAAGATCCTTTTTTCAATCCAATTGCAATTGGAATCGATATTGATACAGGAGGTCATGTTTTTCAATTGCAGTTTACCAACTCAAGATCAATGATTGAAAAAGGGTTTATTGCAGAGACTACGGGTGATTTTTTTAATGGAGATATCCATTTTGGTTTTAATCTAACTAGAGTTTTTTAATTCCTTGTTTTACTACTAAACTTTGACTAATAAATACAATTGATGATTTGTAAAATCCTGGTTGACCTCTTCGATATTAAGTCGGAGAGGTTTTTTATTTTATAGCTTTTCCAGCAATAATAGGATAATCCGTCGCTAAAATGTTCACACCTTTCTCAATATAGGTTTTATAAAGTTCTGGGTTTTCAATGCAGTCCTTGTCCAAGTTTCTTAAAGTACCAAGTATGACAAGGATTCCTTTTTCATGAAGTAGCTTATACAGTGATTCTTCTTGGAGCTCCAATCCGGTAAAGGCCACCAGGTTTTCAGGAGGAATGCCTGCATTTAGGTAATCATTTAATTGCTCCTCATTTTGTATTCCTACAGAAATCAGTAAATCTGAATCTAATTTATAAACTTCTTTGGCTCCTTCAAGTGTATAAGTAATGATCGTTACCTTATTGCTTGCTTTGTATTTTTCAACTTCATTAATTACGAGGTCATAAGGCACACCACGCTTCACGTCCAACATTAAAATACCTTTTCGTTTGCCCCATTTTAAGGCCCTCTTTAAACTCGGTATTTTGCTTTTAGTCAGTTGATCCTTGTGATCTATCAATGCAGTTCCTTTGATGTCCTTCCAGTACATTTCGCGAACCTCTCCTTTGCGATTGGTCGTACGATCCAAACTGTAATCGTGGATCAGAAAAAGCATACTATCCTTGGACAGCTGTACATCACATTCAATGATTTTACCTCCGTTTCTAAAAGAATGCTCAAACGCTTCTATTGAATTTTCAGGTTTCAAATCATAATATTGGCCACCTCGATGTGCACTGGTTAAAGGCTTAAAATCTGGTCGATAGGATAAGTAGGACTTTGCATCCTCAAAGTTGTAATCCTTTTTTTGATAAAAAGATTTGTTGCAGGATAATGTCGAAAGGAGAAAAAGAGTAGGGTAGAGTATTTTGTAGAAATTCATTGCGATTACTTCTTTGCATGCTCTAAAAAGAAAAGGGCTGGCTATACAGCCAAGCCCTTTTTCCAATCATAATTTGAAATCTATTCTTCCTATTTGAATAGGTATCTTAAACCAATCTGCATAGTCCAACGTGACGACTGTACGCCGCTATCATCGAAACGGTTAGCAGATGGATCGTTATCTGTAACTCCAAGGAAACTGTAAGTAGGGTTCAGAGTAGAATTGCCATTTGCATCTTCCTCAAATCCGTTAAAGCTTAGTAATTCAAAGCTTGAAGGAATAAAGCTTCTTCTTCCCCATGACTCATTCAACAAGTTAGTAAAGTTGAAAATGTCAAATGAAACTTGGAAGGTGTGTGCTTTTTCTCCAAGATTCAAAGTGAAATCTTGTAAAACTTTTAAATCAATAACTCCAACGAATGGTCCTCTTTCTGCATTTCTTTCTACATACTCACCTCTTTTGCTACTTAGGTATTCATTCGATTCAATGAATGAATTCAAATCGCTCCATTGTGCTGCAGCTGAAACTACATCACCATCAGTATTGGTATAATCAGTCAATATGATATCGTTCTGATCTGCAGGAACATAAACCAGACTTCTTTCTCGAGAATCTTCATTGTTCAAAGAACCATTGTCATTGTAGATATAAGTGAATGGTTGACCAGATACACCTTCATAAAATAATGTGAAAGTAGTTTTTGGTGCAACTTTAGCATCTGATGCTCCCCAGTTAAATCCATAAGTCAAAGCTGAAATGAAACGGTGTCCCTGTGCGAAGTCTGATCTAGTTAAAGCTTGATCAATATTTCTACCATTGACACTGTGCAAGCCTCTCCATTGTGAAGAGTTTTGAGATGAAGTACCATCAAATACTGCATAAGACTCACCAAAAGAATAAGCCAACATTCCAGAGAATCCGTTATCCAAAGGCTTAGTCACAGAAGCTGTGAAGTTGTAAGTGTATCCTTCATTGGTGTTGTATCCTAAAACGATTCTTCCATAAGTAGGATCAATCTCATCACGTCTGTCGTAATAATTTCTATTGTCACCTGTGCCTGTTAAAGTCTCCGTTGAGTTCTTCAAGTTTAGGTTTTGGTAAGCAACGTTGTTCAAAGTTTTGTTGAAAATTAAATCAACATTACCAATCAATCCCCAACCTAGTTTTTGATCCAATGCAATGTTTGCTTTGAATACTTGAGGTACTTTGAAATCTTCTGCAAATAAATCAATTGCTCCGTTTGGAGAAACATTATTCAAATCAACTTCTCCAGGTAATTGACGATTGATATCAGGATTGAAATTAGCACTTGTACTAAACGCAAAACCTGCATTCAAACCATAGTTATTATATGCTCCACCTGGCCATACCAATGGTACACGAGATGTAAAGATACCAAGACCACCTCTTAATTGAGTTTTGTTGTTACCAGTAACATCCAAGTTGAATCCGATTCTAGGAGAGAACAATAACTGGGATTTAATAAATTGTCCAGTTTTAGCTCCTTGTAAATCTTGACCAGCTGCTTCCAATAATGGGATTGTAGTATTATTGAATTCATCATTAGTAGGTGTATCGTCGAAGAAAGGAGAATCTGCACGTATACCAATTGTCAATTTCAAATTGTCTGATGCTTGGAATTCATCTTGAACATATATTCCAAATTGTCCACCTCCGAAAGCTGCAATAGCTTGTGAATC
>CALIAG010000467.1 GCA_938041325.1 uncultured Saprospiraceae bacterium
TTTTGGGACTTACCTGGTTTTTTATGAACAGATTTTAAGGGTCAATAATTACTTAGTTTGAAGTCAAATGAATAGCATTTTGACCTCCATTGCTTGTTGTTTTGACCTCTATTTATTTTCTACTTTGTATATCTGTTACACAGTAAATTGAAGAAAACTTAAATAAATTGAACTTATTGGTTGACAAAATTGTATATTTAAATACATTTGTCAACCAAGCCATTTAGTATTATGCCTAATATAACTGGACTCAGAATCAAAAATGCGAGAAAGCTAAAACAACTTTCCCAGCAGGAATTAGCTGATGAGATAGGAGTCTCAAAGCAAATGATTAGTAAATATGAGAAAGGCCTCTCATTGCCTGATAGTTCAAAACTTCTACTTCTTTCCAAAGTATTTGACCAAAAAGTTGATTATTTTTTTAGATCGTTTAATGTTGATTTAGGACAAGTCAATTTTCGTAAGCGTTCTAATTTTTCTATTAAGAAAGAAAATTCTTTGAAAGAGTTAGTGAAAATAAAATTAGAAAATTATATAAGTATTGAAGAAACTTTATCCTTAGCAATCGGATTTGAAAATCCTATAAAAAACGATAAAATCAAATCACTTAAGGATATTGAGAAAGTTGTAGGAAAAATTCGAAAGTATTGGAAAATAGGAATTGATCCATTACATAACATTATTCAACTTCTTGAAGATAATGGAATTAAGGTAATTGAATTAGAAAATGTTGATTTGAAATTCGATGGATTAGCAACTATAATTAACGAAAAGTATCCAGTCATTGTTATCAATAAAAAATTTCCCATTGAGAGAAAACGATTTACTCTTTTACATGAATTAGGGCATTTATTGCTAAACCTTCCTGCATGTGAAATTAGTAAAGAAGAAAAATTTTGTAATAAATTCGCTGCAGAATTCTTGTTGCCATTGAATATTATCTTAAAAGAGTACGGAGGAAAAAGACAAAATATCACTTTACCAGAATTGATTAGCACCCAAAAAAAATATGGGATGAGTATTCCTGCAATCATATATAGATTGGTTGATGCTAAAATTCTTTCTACTGACCGCCACAGAAAGTTTTATCAGAAAATTAATTTTAATCCCAGCCTTAAAAAAGAAATTAATGCTTCTCGGTTTGAAACTCCGGAAAATTCGAGTAGATATGAAAGCTTAGTTTATCGGGCTCTATCCGAAGAACATATTTCCCTTAGTAAAGCATCAGCACTTCTCAATATTAGTTTAGAAACTGTTAAAGAAAACTTTACATCAATTTAGATTCTTGAAATGAATATTGTTATTAATGATGCAAACATCTTAATTGATATTGTAAAATTAGATCTACTTGAGTATTTCTTGCAACTTGATTTTGATTTTCATACAACAGATTTTGTATTAAGTGAGATTAGTGATGAACAACTAATTGAAATACAGCCGAGAATAGATTCAAGTGAAATTACACTTATAACCACTTCATCTGAGATTGATTTTAATGGAATTACCCAACTTTTACAAAGTGTATCTGGTCTTAGTTTTGAAGATTGTTCTGTCTGGTATTATAGTAAACTTTTAAATGCTATGCTCTTAACAGGGGATAGGAAATTGCGTAAAGAAGCAAGCAGTGATGGGGTTGAAGTTCATGGAATCATATTCGTATTAGATGAAATAATTGACCAAAACGTTTTAACTAAAAGAGAAGGATTGGAAAAATTAGAAATTCTATATTCTTTAAATAGTCGTTTGCCAAAATCCGAACTGATAAAAAGAAGGAGCTTATGGGGAAGTTAAAAAAATGGGTTTTATCAATTACCTGCCTTTCAACTTCACAACTAATTTATTATCCCATACAACCTATTCGAATTTCCCTACCTCTTTTACACATCTAACTATCACACCAAAAAATCCTGATGCACAGATCAGGAAAGAGAACGAATTAACTATCCAAATAATAAGATTTTCAATTGTGGACCTTTCTAAGAGGGAGGGGCTAAGCAATGCATTTTGTTGAACGAGATTTCTGTTCTTCGATCATTGTTTGCCAAAATTCCAATCGAACACCGTTTCGTAACGGTACACCTATATGCTATCTAAACTAAATTCTATAATTAAAATTCATTAAGATGAAACAACAACGTATTAAGCTGCCCCTTTTAATCTTTATTTGCCTAATGGTAAATTCTATGGTTTTTGCTCAAAAAGTCAAATATTCAAAAAAACCGGTTTTCAAATCGCAAAGCATTCGTGATCAAACCCAAAAACGGGAGTTTGGTATTCGAGTTTCTGGGATCAATAGCTATGGTGCCATTTACAAAAAGCAAAAAGTTGCAAATAAATACAAACGCTACAGAATTGCCTTTTTAAACACCGATCTATATGTTGATCAAAGACAAACAGCATTTAATGGATCCCTTGCTTTTTCGTTCGGCAATGAAAACAGGGTTGAATTGGGAAAGAAAGGATTTTCCTTTTTTCATGGCCTTGAAAAAACCTTAAGTGCGAGTTACCGATCTTCTCGTAGAAGAGGAGAGCTTGGACTTTCCTTAGGATATGTCCTGGGATTCCAAGTGGATGTCTTCAAATACCTGACCTTGTCCATGGAAACCATTCCTTATATTTCAGCAAAAGCTGATTTAGGTGCAGTGGGAGCAAGAAATTCGATCACTGTCAGTAGCGGTTTGGATGCCAGAAGGATCGCTTTTTCTTTGGTTTACAAGTTCAATAAGGCGGTAAAAACCTAATTAAACAGATTTTTTAATAAAAATTAAAGGTGAAGCAACCTTTTTCTAAGTATTTGCACTTTATGAATAACTAAAAATATAAAGCAATGCGAGTATCAAAATCTTTGTTAAAAACAATCGCTCTTGGACTAACAATTTCAGCTACCACTTCTTGTGGATTGGTAACGGATACCATGGAAGATGTTGGCCACAGTGAAACCTGTGTAGAAGGCTGTGATGACAAAAAATGTACAACGGGTGAAACAATGCCCTTTAGTTGTCCAGCTTGCGGAATGGGTTAATCCCTTTACACCATGATCAAATGTACACTGGCTTGTAATCTGGATCGCAATATTTTGCTGGCCAGTCTGCCTCTCTTCGAAGCAGAGCAAGTAGACGCTATTGAGTGGTCTTTCGATGCTTTGTACAAGGTTCGGAATATTCCGGATTGGTTTGTAGAATTGATCAAATCATTCAGTGACGCGAATCGCCTCATTGGTCATGGTGTATTTTTCTCTTTGTTTTCAGGCAGATGGACTGCGGATCAACAAGCCTGGTTGGATCGCTTGGAACAAAAATCAAAAGACTTTAATTTCGACCATATCACCGAGCATTTCGGTTTTATGACCGGAGCTAATTTTCATGAAGGTGCTCCGATTAGCATTCCTTTCAACGCTACGACTTTATCAATCGGACAAGATCGCCTAAAAAGAATCCATGCAGCATGTGAGAGGCCCGTTGGTCTTGAAAATTTGGCCATCGCTTATGATATTGACGAAGTAAAAAGACATGGCGAATTCTTGGAACAATTGGTAGAGCCCATAAACGGGTTCATTATCTTAGATCTACACAATCTATATTGTCAACTTCACAATTTTAATATTTCTTTCGAAAAAATAATTGACTTTTATCCACTCGACCGGGTAAGAGAAATTCATATTTCAGGAGGGAGTTGGGAAGATTCTATTCTTTCTGAAAAAAAGATCAGAAGAGATACGCATGATGATTCAGTACCGGAGGCTGTTTTTGTTTTATTAAAAAAGGCCATTCCACTCTGTCCAAACCTGCAATACGTAACGATGGAACAAATGGGTTCTGCATTGGATACAGAAGAGAATAAAATTAATTTCCAGAAAGATTTTTTAGAAATGAGAAAGATAGTTGCTCTTTTCAATAAAGAATCAAAACCCAGCGTCTTAAACGAGTTTTTACCAAAACAAACGATTACACTAGATGCTCCTATCCAAAGCGAACTGCTACATCAACAACAACGCGAATTGGCCAACATTCTTGAAACGAGCGGGACTTATGTTGAAGCACAAAAAGCCTTGCAGAAAACAAGTTTAGCAAAATCTGATTGGAAGGTAGAAAACTGGAACCCGGAAATGTTGCAGACGGTTATTTTGATTGCCCAGAAATGGAAAGTTTAGAGTCGTCTAGCTAGAGAATATTAACTTTTTTGGAGTCTATTCAACTTTACTTTTTGCAATATGCTTGGTCTCCATTCGCTTTGAGTGGATAATTTCTCACATATTTTTTCATGATAATAAACTTGATACCAAGTTTCGTTTTGAAACAAACAAATATTCTTATATGCCATTTCAGAGTGTATCATTAACTTGAGGATAAACTCATCACTAGGGTCTCTATGATTATTCAATACTTGACTTAATCTTACTGATGTTATTTGAATGTCTTCTGCAAAGTGATTCTGTTTGGTATAAAGAGAGTCGATGTAAGCACGTAAAAAACTTGTAAAATAATTAGCCTCCTCAT
>CALIAG010000468.1 GCA_938041325.1 uncultured Saprospiraceae bacterium
GGCTTGATTCCTATGCCATTGTCACCGATTGAGAATTCAATTTTACCTCCTTGTTTTTCTTTATAATTGAGTTCTACTTTTGGCGCTTCGTTTTTATTGTACTTCAAACCATTTTCAATTAAGTTTTGAAAAAGTTGGTGAATCAAAGTTGAATCCGCATTTATGATTGGAAGTTTAGGGTAGCTTATTTCTACAGCAGCATATTTTTTATCCATTTCAAGCTGTGTTGAAATATCTGATATCACCTCATTTAAATCAACTTTTTGCTGTTGGTATTCTCGGTTTATAGTAGAAGAATATTCTAAAATATCTTCAATGAGCATATGCATTTGACGAGAATTCTTTTCTATAAATTTTAAATATTCTAAACCTTCCGGACCCAATTTGTCACTGCATTGCATGTTTAAAAGATTTGAAAAACTCACAATATTCCGCAAAGGACTTTTCAGATCATGTGAAGCGATATAAGCAAAGCGTTCCAATTCAGTATTGCTTTGTTTTAAATCGTCATTCGTCTTTTTCAATTTATGATTAAAATAGCGATAACTGCTTTGGAAGTTGACCACCACATAGGTGAATAAACTCAAAACCATAGCAAAGCTAAATGTGATAATTACAGGTAAGTATTCAGAAGGAAATCTGTTTACCAATTCGATGTTGGACAAACTTATTCCTAGAAAAAACAAGCCTACAGTAATAGTTATTCCCAGCCAAAACAATGCAGCCCTCGTATGCATATATAAAAAGCCAATTGGCGGAATCGTCAATAGCCATATGAAATAAGGAGAATAGATGCCACCAGAAAAATAGATATGACTGGCAAATACGGATAAGCTGGCAAATGCAAAAAAATGAGCACAAGCCATTAAACTTTTCAATCGATTTAAAATCAAAGGAAAAACAATAGCACATACAGCAGAAAATATCAAGATATAGATGCCTTCTGTAAAACCAATCGCTAAATACAAAGGAATAAAAAACAAAGAAAAGAATAAAATGCCAAGGTCTACCTTCAGTATTAGTTTTATACTTGTCATGATTTTTTTATCCTTGCGAAATGCGGTCGGAATAAAATCATTCAATATTTTATTTAGGTAGGACATAAGGGTTTAAAAAACGCTTTGCTTAGAACGTCAGGGTTTAGATGCAGGAATATTATTTTCTGCGTTTATTAAATATTTTTTTTCGCCAAATTATTAATTCAAATCTGGGGAAAAATTTGATTTAATAGGCATATCTCTAGGTAGAAATACGAAAACCAAGCCAAGATTTGTGACAGATTCTCCATGACAAAAATTAGCCTGTAGATTTGAACTTTATAAGTTAATGGAAAGGAAGTATAAGTCCCGTACGCAACTGCAGTGTTGCGTACGGGACACGAATAGAAAGCCTAAAGGATTGGGAAGGAATAGGTTAACCCACTCCAAGGTCATTCATAACCTGATCTAATTTGTTATCAAGTTTAGATTCTATATTTTGAAATTCAGATTTGTTGGATAAAGGCTCGTTTACACTGCAGTAAAACTTAATTTTAGGCTCGGTTCCGGATGGTCTAGCTGAGATGATCGAACCGTCTTCTGTAAAAAACTGTAAAACATTGGAACTTGGTAAATCCATTTTTTCTATGGAACCATCGCTTATGTTTTTAGATTCTCCAGATTTGTAATCTTTCAAAGTGACCACTTTCGAACCTGCAATTACTGCTGGAGGGTTGGCTCTGAAGTTATCCATCATCGTCTGAATTTCTTCTGCTCCTGATTTGCCTTTTTTAGTGATGGCAATTAGTTTTTCTTTATAAAAACCATACTCAAGGTAAATGTCAATTAAGGCATTGTATAAGCTACTGCCATTGTCTTTGTGGAAAGCCGCCATCTCTGCGATCATTGCACAAGAAATAACAGCGTCTTTATCTCTCGCATGCTCTCCAACCAAATAGCCATAGCTTTCTTCACCACCAGCAATAAAGGTCTTGTCATTTTCAAACTTAGTCATCAACTCACCGATCCATTTAAAACCAGTCAAGGTGTTATAACAATCTACCTTTTTCGCAGCTGCCATTTTATCAATCAAATAAGAAGTAACTACAGTCTTTACGATGTATTCTTTGCCTGTTAATTTTCCAGCTTTCTCCCATGCTTTCAAAACATAGTTGATCAATAAGCAAGCTGCTTGATTTCCATTAAGCAATACAAAATCTCCTTCATTATTTTTTACGGCAATACCCACTCTGTCCGCATCTGGATCCGTAGCCATCACCAAATCAGCATCAATTTCTTTGGCTTTATTGAGCGCCATGGTCAAGGCTTCTTTCTCTTCTGGGTTAGGATAAATTACAGTAGGGAAATTACCGTCCAATACCATTTGCTCTTCCACCAAATGAACATTCTTAAAGCCAAATTTCGCTAGTGTAGGAGGGACCAAAACGCCACCCGTTCCGTGGATCGGAGAAAAAACTATTTTCAAATCTTCTTGCCTTTTGATTGCATCTTGAGAGATTGACAATTTCAAAAGCGTATCCATATATTTATCATCGATCTCTTTTCCAATCGTTTCGATCAAATCACTATTCCCTGAGAACTTGATATCATCTATTGAGGTAACTTTTCTAACTTGATTGATTACATTCGAATCATGCGGCGGTACCAATTGTCCACCATCAGCTCCATATGCTTTGTAACCATTGTACTCTTTTGGATTGTGCGACGCAGTCAACATTACCCCACCTTGCGCTCCTAATTCACGGATTGCATAAGACAATTCTGGTGTTGGACGCAAGGCTTCAAAGAAATAAACTTTAATGCCATTCGCTGAAAATACCTCTGCTGTCATCTTAGCAAATACGTCAGAGTTGTTTCTATTGTCATGAGCGATTACCACAGAAATTTGTTGTCCCGGATAAGTTTCCAGCAAAGTATTGGAGAAACCTTGCGTAGCTGCACCTAAAGTGTACTTATTGACTCGGTTGGAACCTGCGCCCATTATACCACGAAGTCCTCCAGTCCCAAATTCAAGATCTTTATAAAAAGCATCCGTCAAGGCGTTGGTATCGTCTTTATCAATCAATGCTTGAATTTCTGATTTCGTGGCTTCGTCATAGTTGCCATTTAACCAGACATTTACTTTTTCCATGATTCCAGATTCCAAAGTAGGTACAGACATATCTTAGATTTTAGTTGTTTACTTTATTAGACGTGCAAAAATACAAAATGTTAGGAAGGATGCCAGTTTATAAGGGTTTTAGGGAAAAAAAACTGGATTTTTTTAAGATTATCCCTTTGTTAGCCCCAAGCAATGAATAAGAAGTTTTCTATAGGAATGTTTAAACGAAATTTATACATCTTTGTCAAAACTATAATCATGTGGATTTGTCCTAAGTGCGAACGTAGTTTTAAGTCAGATAATCAAAGTCATATTTGTAATACAAATACGATAGATGATATATTTGAAGGGAAATCAGATAACATGATCATGGCTTTTGACAAGGTTTTGATTGGGGTTATAGATTGGGATCCTTGTACCGTTGGAACAAGTTCAAAATCTATTGTTTTTACGAAATCTACTGCTTGGTTGATTGTAAGGCCAATGGCCAAAGTTTTAGATATTAAATTCTATTTTCCAACTTTAATTCAACACCGTTTGATCAAAAAGACAAATAAATACCCGAAGAAGGTGGCTCATCATATCCGGATTTCGGATGAATCAGAAGTAACAACAGAATTATTGAATTTATTGAGACGAGGATACGATGGTAAATAAGTTTATAATTAAAATAAGGGAGTAGGTAAAAGAGTTTAAAATACCCTAAAGAAAGTACACACATTCATTTATGAAAAATTTTCAATTACAGTTTGGAGGAAAGGTAACAAAGGACTTGGTAAAAGAATATCAAAAGTCGGAGAATTGGAAAGATGGGAAATTTCAAAATTTAGAACAAACAGATTTAGATATTAGTTTGTGGAAAATTCCTGGTGTTATCTACAAGCAACTAAGCAGCAACAAAGAAAAAGAACCAGCAAGTCCTTTACCCGTTTTGCCTTTTGACAAAAGTGCATTTTTAGCTCCACATCCCAAGACTAAATTTATTTGGTATGGACATTCTGTTGTATTGATGCGAATGAATGCAAAGACGATTTTGATTGACCCAATGCTCGGTCCCAATACAACACCAATCGCTCCGATAGCTACCAAACGTTTTTCCGAAAACACCCTTTCGTTGATCGATGAATTTCCTGAGATAGACTTAGTGCTGTTGACGCACGATCACTATGATCATTTGGATTTTGATAGCATTCAAAAATTAAAAAGTAAAACAAAAAAATATTTTGTAGCGCTAGGAGTGAAGAGACATCTCGTGGCTTGGGGAGTAGATCCAGAATTAATAACAGAATTTGACTGGTGGAATGATACCATCTTCGAAGATATAAAAATCACCTTTACACCCACTCGACATTTTTCGGGCAGAGGCTTGACAGATAGAACAAAAACCTTGTGGGGAGGTTGGGTTTTCAAAACCAAAAACGAAAATATATGGTTTAGCGGAGATGGAGGATATGGAAAACATTTCAAAGAAATTGGTCAACGTTTCGGTCCTTTTGATTTCGCCTTTATGGAATGCGGCCAGTACAATGACGACTGGCATCCCATTCATTTGTTTCCAGAAGAATGTGTACAAGCAGCGCTCGATGCCGGTGTCCAAAAAGCTATGCCGGTGCATTGGGCAGGTTTCCCATTGTCCTATCAACATACTTGGTTTGAACCAGCAGATGATTTTGTGAAATTTGCTGAAACTAAAAATCAAAATTACATAACGCCTCTATTAGGAGAACAATTTGAAGTGGAAACGGAATCGAATGAGAAATGGTGGCGGCAAGTATAGAAAATAAAAGGTATAATTGAGCGAAAACGTTTTTTTACCATATAAGTCATATAAGTACATTGAAGTCGATCGATCGCGAACCTCTTATATGCTCTTATATTTCTCGTATGGTGTGTTCTTTTTCTTACAAACCAAATCAGTTTTTACGACTTAAGAACCTTCCTTGAATTGTTTTAAAGGAGAAAAGAATAAGGTTTAAAATTTAGAAAAATTAAAAAACATACATGGATTACTTCAAAGAATCAGTAAAACTACACGAAAAATTAAAAGGAAAAATTTCCGTCACCAGCAAAGTAGACGTCCAAACCAAAGACGACCTATCCCTCGTCTATTCCCCTGGAGTCGCCGAACCCTGTATGGAAATTCACAGAAA
>CALIAG010000469.1 GCA_938041325.1 uncultured Saprospiraceae bacterium
TATATCGATGCTGCATTGAATTAGATTTTTATAGAAGTTGTTTAAAAATAGATAGATGGCTTAATTGTAATCCATTTCAGACAACTTTATAAAAAAGAATTGCCGAGAAGCAAAGTTTTAAAAGAAATAAAAAGGAAAAGAATTGAGTACATTACCAGAAAATCTTCAAAAAGTAGGTGTGGTTGGTGCTGGAAGTTTCGGAACAGCCATCGCAAATCTACTTTCTTTAAATACAAATGTTTTAATCTATTCTCGCCAAGAAAAATTGGTTCAAAATATAAATGAAGGCCAAGAGCACATGGGCTTGCGATTCAATGAAAATGTGAAAGCGACTTCAAGTTTTGAACATTTAGCTCAAGAATGCACTCTTATCTTTCCGATCATTTCTTCTATTAATTTCCGCGAGGTAATGCAAAAATTATCTCCTTATTTAAGGCCTTATCATCTTTTGATCCACGGAACTAAAGGCTTTGATATTACTGGCGATGTACCTTTCGAATCAGATGATATCAAGCTATCAAGATCCAATGTGCACACCATGAGCGAAGTGATCCGGCAAGAGACCTCTGTTGTACGGGTCGGTTGTTTGTCTGGACCAAACCTAGCCGTTGAAATACTAGAAGGCCAACCAGCAGCCACGGTTATTGGTAGTCGGTTTAATGAAGTGATCAAATCAGGAAGGAAAGTATTAGACAGTGATCAATTTCATACATTTGGTACGCATGAAATGCTTGGTGCAGAGTTAGCGGGAGTTTTAAAAAATGCAATTGCTATTGGTTCAGGAATACTAGGCGGCTTGGGTCTCGGTAAAAATATCCAAGCAATGTTAATCACGCGCGGGCTCATGGAAATGGTTTATGTAGGTAAAGCAATGGGTGCAAGCAGCAAGGCATTTATTGGTATAGCTGGAATTGGAGATTTGGTCGCCACAGCTACGAGTCCTAAATCAAGGAATTATACATTTGGTGCAAAGATCGCTTCAGGAATGACCATGAAAGAAGTAAGGGAATCGATGCCTGAATTAGCTGAAGGAGTTAGAACAATAAAAATCATGCGGTTATTAGCTAGAAGCCATAAGATTCATGTGCCCATTACAGACATGCTTTACAGTGTAATTTTTGAAGATTTTGATATAAAACGTGCAATCAACTACTTAATGAATTATCCATATGCAGTTGATGTTGATTTTTTCTAATTATAATTCTCTAATTCATTCTAAAAAATCTGGTGCCATATTTGTAATATTAGACCATACACACCATTATTATATTCCCTAGCATCCCTCCTAGGTGTGAATTCAGCTTCTATATTCCTATTTTATTTTATGTGAAGTTTTTTTATTCATTTGTTCAAAAAGCAATTCCTGAATTTAAAAGCCAACTTCATTTTGATAACTGAATTTATATACACCATGAGAAAACTTATTAAAACAACTTTATTCTTTTGCTTTTTAGGAGCTTCCTTTTCTACGCTAGCCCAGAGATATTCATCTGTGATTGATCAGCAGTTGACTTGGGAAGATCTGCAATATATGCCTAAATCAGAATTGAATTTATTGAAAAATGAAATCATAGCGATAAAGGGAATGCAGCAAAAATCTGACAAAGGAGGGCCATTACAAGAATACAATGGACTTGGTCAATTTCTATCTTCTTCTGATCAAGCGAACATTCGATTGATCGATAAAGTATGCCGAAATAATGAAGTATCGCTTTGTTCTGAAAAAGATCTCTTCACACTCTTTTTAGAAAACGCCAGAAATAAACAAAAAATTCCAATTTACCTTTCTCAAAAATTCTATGGTTTTCCAATATCAGAGATTGATAGAAAAAATCAATGGGAGATCAAGATGTCAGACCAATTTATTACACTTTGGATACCAGGAAAAATAAATTGCGAAGCTTGTTATCACAACAACCAATTGTTTACCTATACAAAGGAAGGTCAGCTAATCGATCAGAAATCATTTAATGGGAAGTTGGTAAAATCTGAAGGAACAATTGTTATCGAAGAATCTAAAAACGCATTGAAAATGTCAAGCAATGATGCTGCTGTCGAAAAATTTATGATTAATTCGGCAGGTAAGATTCAAAAAATATAGACTTAACTTTTAGTCTAAAAAGGGTATGGAGAAAGGATTCTTCATACCCTTTTTTTATTCTTTGTTAAGAATTCCTTTATTACTTCCAATAGCAAATTGATTTCTTTCAAGTGAGTCCGAAAACTAAGTACTGCTAATCGTAGCCAAATTTCTCCAGCTAAAGTTGTTGATGAAATAAAAACTCTTCCGTCTTTGTGAACGTGATCAACCAATTCCTTGTTGAATTGATTTGATTCTTCCATTGATTTAGTATACCGATAAATCACAACCGACAATTCGGGCTCAGGTCCCACCTCAAACCCCAATTTCTGAATTTCTTGATGGAAATATCTGGCCAACCAAATCTTTTCTGACAGCGCTGCCTTAAAACGTTTCAAACCATTTAGTTGTAAAGGCAACCACATGCGCAGCCCTCGAAAATGCTTGGTCAATTCAGGCGATAAATCCGCAGGGTTTGGTTCAGAAGACTCTAGCACTGCATCTTGCATATATCCCGCAACATAATAATGAGTACTTTGTAAAGCTTCAATATTTTTAATCAATACCGCCCCCGTGCCATAAGAAAGAAACAATCCTTTGTGAGGGTCGATTGTCAGAGAGTCCGACCGTTCTACACCCTTAAAATGATCTTGCCCTTCTTCTGTCATTACAAAGAATCCACCATAAGCCGCATCAATGTGAAACCATAAATCAAACTCTTCTGCAACATCTGCAATTCCATTAATAGGATCAACGGCTCCTGTATCTGTCGTTCCTATTGAACCGATAATGAGAAAAGGTTTTAAGCCTTCCGCTTTATCCGCTAATATCTGGTTTCTTAAGGCTTTTGTATCCATTCTAAATTTAGAATCAGTTGGAATATAAGCCAGTTTGGATTCTGCTAAACCTGCAATTCGAATTGCTTTTTGAACGGAATGGTGAACTTGTTGCGTTAAATAGATCACGGATTGATCAATATCTCTTGATTTTATTTGTTTGAAATCCCTAGCTGTTGCAACAGCGATTAGGTTCGCAATAGATCCTCCTGATGTTAAATTACCTAAAGCCGTCTTAGGGTATTTCATCAAATCACAAAGCCAGCGAAGCAACATGTTTTCCATTCTTACAGCCCCCGGACTGGCGAAGAAAATGCCTGCATATTCATTAGAAACTGCTGCTAAATAATCGCCTATTGCCGTTGGATAAACTCCTCCTCCAGGAATGTAGCCTAAATGTCCACCGGATGCTGCGTTCAAAGCGACTTGTGAAACTTCCGTTTTAAAAACTTCAATCAAACTTTCTATAGATTTGCCGTCTTCTTCAATTTGAAATTCAAGTAATTTATCTCCCGTTGAATCTTTCGATTCATAAGTTTTGCGAATGCGAATATTGGTCAGAAAATCCTCGACAAAGCCTTTAGCAGCGTCAGTCATAACCTGCCTTTCATCGGGGTTTGTTTCTAATTGGATGGAAACCTCTTCCAGATCAGTAATTCTTTTGAGCATATTTTAAACTTAGGTTTGAAAGTGCAAGATAGGTTTTGCATTAAAAAGAAAGAAATATAGTCGAAGGCTGCAACCCTTTAAAATTAACCTTGTCTTTTAAATCGAAGAAAATAGGCAGTTAATCTGTTTTTCTTCATTGGACTTCAAACTAAATTTATATTACAGCAAAAAACTAGAAAAATGAAAAAAGTAAAACTAAGCTTCGCAATCCTATTCGCTATTTTAACTATCTCAAACTCAGTATCTGCCCAAAAATGGTGGGGATCTGGAATAACTGGTGAGGGAGAAACCATCAAAAAAGAGCTTGATGTTGACAATTTCCAAGGTATTTCGCTTCAATTTAGCGGTGACGTTATTATCACTCAAGGATCAACGTTCAAAGTCGTTGCTGAAGGACAAGAAAACATTATTGATAATATTGAAACTGATGTAAACGGAAAAATTTGGGAAATCGAATTCCACAACAGCGTTAGAAACCACAAAGGGGTCAATATATATATTACCATGCCGGTCTTAACAAAGGCATATATTTCTGGTTCAGGAGATATATCAACGACCAATCATTTTCCAGAAGTTGAAGAGTTTCATGCTGGAGTCAGTGGATCAGGCGACTTAAGATTAGATGTTGATGCGCATGAATTAACTTCAAAAATTAGCGGATCAGGCAACATTGACATAAAAGGAAAAGCTGAAAACTTAGAAGTAAGAATCAGCGGTTCGGGAGATGTAGATGCCTATGAATTAGACGCAGAGCATGTTGAAATAAGCATTGCTGGTTCAGGAGATTGCAAAGTTGCTGCAAATCAAAGTCTGGATATTAGAGTTGCGGGAAGTGGCGATGTATATTATAAAGGCAATCCTAGTAAATTAAAATCAAGCGTTACAGGCTCTGGCGATGTAACAAGCAGAAATTAAATAAAGAAACTTGTTTTCACCTACTGTTAATCCGATCATCTCTTTTGAAGGTGGTCGGATTTTGCTTATATTGGCGTATTGAACCGTGAAAACATGACAATTCAAAACTGGCGATCCAAAGGGAAATCTTTCGATTATAACAGTCATTCCATCTTTTATATTTTTGAGAATAATAATGCTCAGGAGACCATTGTTTTAATCCATGGTTTTCCTACCTCTTCTTGGGATTGGTGGAAAATTTGGTCTATTCAAAATAAAAAATACAACCTATTGTGTTTTGATCTAATAGGTTTTGGCTTTTCTGACAAACCCACTTCTTACAATTATTCGATCATCGATCAAGCAAATCTTACTGAATCTCTTTTTGATTTTTTAAGTATCAAGAAGGTCCATGTTTTAGCACATGATTATGGAGACTCTGTCGCACAGGAAATCCTATATCGAAAATCAAATAACTTAAGTTCTTCCTCTGATTACGAAGCTTTGTCTTTCTGTTTTCTGAATGGAGGAATGTTGCCAGATGTATACTTTCCCAAACCTATTCAAAAAATCTTAGCCAGTCCTCTTGGGCCTTTTATTTATCGATTGATTACCAAACGTACTTTAGCTAAGAATTTCAATGAGATTTTTGGAAAAAAAACTCAAGCGACAAGGACAGACATTGATAATTTCTGGGAACTGATCAGTTTACAAAATGGACAAAAGGTAATTCCGAAAATCATTCAATACATGAAAGAACGGTATAGAAATTTTGACCGATGGGTAAAAGTTATGCAAGAAACCAAAATTCCTATGCGCTTAATAAACGGGAATGCAGATTCCATCTCTGGCAAACATTTGGCTGATAAATACATTTCCATAATTCCCAATCCTGATGTTATTCATTTGAAAGAAATTGGTCATTATCCTAATTTTGAAGCACCTGATATAGTGCATAAACATTTTCATGATTTTTTAAATTCACTTTAATTTTAAACAAAGTTTTTAGTTATGGGTCCGTATAAAGTTGTTTTTTTAGATAGTACTTTTCAAAAAAAGAAATGGCATCAATCGGGTAGAAAAATTGATGGTTTAACGATTTCGAAAGAGCTGCAAGCCTTATGTAATGAACAGGATCAGTTGGGCTATGATCTTTTCAGCATCGTACAATGCACTGGCAGTAAAGGGGATTCGGGAACAGGACCGATTACAGCTAGTTTGGGATTTTTAGTAACTTTTAAAGTAAGAAACAATACTGAAGCTTAAATTTAATATAAGCTCAAATAGTTTTACAAGAAAACAATTACAACCAAAACCAGAATGGAAAACCCTCAATTTATTGAAAGAGATATTAGTTGGCTGTCCTTTAATCACAGAGTATTACAAGAAGCACAGGACCCAACCGTTCCGCTTTATGAAAGAATCAAATTTTTGGCAATTTATGCCGCTAATTTAAACGAATTCTATCAGGTACGTGTTTCCTCTATGAGGCAATTCAAAGAATTAAAGAAAAAGGAAAGACCTGAAAAAGAACTTAAGCCAAAGAAGATTCTAAAAAAAGTAAAGCAAATAGTAAACACGCAGCAAAACTCATTTGGAAAGACCTTCAGAGAAGAATTAATTCCTCTTTTAAGAAAAGAAAAAATATTTCTTGTTGATATTAAATCCATAAAAAGGAATTACACTGATTTCGCAATAAAATATTTTAGGACTAAGCTCAAAAAAGGGCTACAGTCAAGTATTCTATCAGAAGGCACCAACGCTTTTTTAGACAACGATTCTCTTTACCTTGTTGTACAATTCGATGCACAATGTTCAGAGATTGGTCTGGTTAAAATACCTACAGATATCCATTCTCGTTTCGTTACTATTCTTGACGAAAAAAACAGGTTTGTCGTTGCTTTTTTAGATGATATCATCAGAATTAATTTAAAAACAATTTTTAAAAATAAAAAGATAATCAGCTCTTACTCTATTAAAATTTCAAGAGATGCAGAGCTTTATTTGGGAGATGAATATCATGGGGATTTACTTGCAAAACTTAAAAAGAGCATAGAAAAACGAAGTGTAGGAATCCCCACTCGATTTCTGTACGACAATGCTATGCCACCAATCATGGTTGACAAGTTAATGTTGATTTTTGGGTTAAGTAAAAATGACATTACTGAAGGTGGGAAATATCATAATTTTAATGACTTTTTCGGTTTTCCCATCCCTAAGAATAAAGCCCATTTAACAAATGAAGAATATCCTCCACTCCCCCATCCTATTTTAGAGAATTCTCCTAGCATTATGGGTGAAATGGAGAAAAAAGATATGATTTTACATTTCCCGTATCAATCCTATGAGTACATTCCTAACTTCATAGAAGAAGCTGCCAACGATCCAAGTGTGAAGTCTTTTCACATTACGCTATATCGCGTCGCTAGTAAATCAAAAGTGACTCAGGCTTTACTTCTTGCTTTGAAAAAAGGAAAAAAAGTAGTGGCATTTATTGAAGCAAAAGCTAGGTTTGATGAAAAATCCAACATGTATTGGGGAGAGCAATTGAAGAAAGCTGGAGCTAAAGTTATTTACAGCTATCCTGGCATAAAAGTCCATACAAAGCTTTTGCTTATTGGTAAAAAAGTAAAAAGGGAAAATTTTTACTATACCTATCTAGGTACCGGAAACTTTAATGAAAAAACAGCAAAATTATATTGCGATCATGCACTACTTACCTGCAATCAGAAAATCGCAGGAGATGTCAAACAAGTTTTTGACTTGCTTGAAAAGAAAATAATTATACCCAAAACGAATAGTCTTTTCGTTTCACCATTTACTACCAGATCAAATTTTGAGAAATTAATAAACAAGGAGATTGCAAATGCAAAAGCTGGCAAAACCGCCTACATGATACTCAAGATGAACAGCCTTGAGGATAAAGGGATGATTCTTAAATTATACGAAGCAAGTTCTGTTGGAGTGAAAATAGATTTAATTGTAAGAGGCATATGTTGTTTAATCCCAGGGGTAAAAGGAATGAGCGAGAATATAAAAGTGGTCAGTATCGTTGATCGTTTTCTTGAGCATGCAAGACTGTATATTTTTGGTAATAATGGAAATGAAAAAATATATTTGGCTTCGGCCGACATGATGACTAGAAATTTGGATAGAAGAATTGAAGTCGTATTTCCAGTTAAGGATCAAGAATGTTTTAAGGAACTAAGAGATATTATTAACATGCAATTGGCTGATAACACAAAGGCCAGAAGAATAGATATTCCTCAATCCAATCCCTACAAGAAACCAAGTGGCAGACAAAAAAAGAAACAAGCCCAAAAGGATATTTATACCTATTTAAAACAAAAGGTAAACCGATAATTAGTGTCCTTTCTACGTTCTATATGGCAAAATCATTAAAAATCTAGAGAAACTTCATTGTAATTCATAGGATATGAAGCCTCGTTCGTCAATTATTTTGATTTTTTATGATTTAATAAACTACATTTTTTTGTCATATGAGGCGATAAGCTTACTTTAGAAAACTATTATGGAACTTAAAAATGAATACAGGAGCCTGCAAAAAGCATTTTACGCTACTAAAAAATATTCTTAATCAACTTCAATTTAAAAAACTAAACCTTTTAATATGTCTACTTACAAAATTAAAGTTAATGGAAAGGAACATCAAGTTGATGTAGATCCTGACACTCCTTTATTATGGGTTTTGAGGGATAATCTCAATTTAGTTGGTACCAAATATGGTTGTGGAATTGCGCAGTGTGGTGCATGTACAATTCATCTAGATGGCAAAGCAGCCAGGTCTTGTTCTGTGCCTATTTCTGCGGTAGCTGATAATTCTATAACTACAATTGAAGGGCTTTCAGAGAAAGGAAATCATCCCGTGCAAAATGCATGGAGGGAACACGATGTACCTCAATGCGGATATTGTCAGGCAGGTCAAATCATGTCTGCATCAGCTTTGTTGAAAAACAATTCTAGTCCCAGTGATAGCGATATAGATGGAGCAATGAGAGGAAATATTTGCCGTTGTGGAACTTACGTTAAAATCAAAGCTGCCATTAAAACTGCAGCTAAAAACACTTAGAACTTAAGTAAAGTTCACTCCTTTTTTAAAAATGATTTTAAATCAAACGATATGACAACTTTTAAAACTCAACATAATAGAAGGTCCTTTATGAAACTATCTACCGCCGCTGGTGGAGGGATGGTCTTAGGATTCAGTTGGTTGCTATCTTGCAAACCAACAGGCAACCAGACCGTTGCAGAGGTCGTCAGAGAGATGCCAAAAGAATGGTTCGACATCAATTCCTTTATTAAAATTGGCGATAACGGATTAGTGACAATCATGTCTCCAAATCCTGAAATCGGGCAAAATGTCAAGACATCTATGCCCATGATTGTTGCAGAAGAATTGGATGTAGCCTGGAAAGATGTAGTGGTAGAACAAGCTGCTTTTAATGGAACAAAATATGAGCGTCAGGTAGCCGGAGGGTCGCAATCGATCAAACAAGGTTGGCAAAGTCTTAGAATGGCAGGAGCTACTGTTCGTAAAATGCTGGTCAATACCGCGGCAAAACAGTGGGAAGTAGAAGCAAAGGATTGTAAAACAGCAGATGGATTCGTAATCAGTCCAACTGGTGAAAAGATTGGATATGGCGAGCTAGCGAAATCTGCAGCAACAATGGAAGTACCAGAAGAGGCAAGCTTAAAAGATCCAAAAGATTTCAAAATAATAGGCCACGATACTCCCAACGTAGATATCAATGATATCATTACTGGAAAACCACTTTTTGGAATTGATACCAAAAGGGAAGGCATGCAATATGCATCCGTTATGAGGCCTCCAAGTTTTGGAAAAAAATTAGTGTCTTATGATGATTCAGAAGCTAAAGGAGTAAATGGCGTAACTGGTGTCTATCAAATTGGAGACAAAGTAGCTGTGGTTGCCAAATCCAATTGGTCAGCGATCAAAGGAAAAAAAGCCATTAAAGCAGTTTGGGAAGATGGTGATAAATTAGAAAGCTCAGCTGAGCATGATAAAACCTTATTGGCCTTATTGGATAAAAAAGCCAAAGAACCTAAACGGAATGACGGTAACGTTGACAAAGCAATGAGAGAAGCAGATGAGGTTTTTGAAAGAGTTTATGAAGCGCCTTTTCTCCCTCACAATTGCTTAGAACCAATGAATTTCTTTGCAGATGTTAAGGAAGATAAAATAGAAACCTACGGTCCAATTCAAACTCCTGCTTGGACACAAAATAGAATTGCTGGTGCCTTAGGAATGATTGATGAAAAAACGGAGGATGATGCTAAGAAAGATGCCTTGTCAAAGATCAGTATTGGGATGAGTCGCATGGGCGGTGGATTTGGACGAAGACTCTATGGTGATTTTGCAGAAGAAGCTGCACAGATTTCTCAAGCAGCAAAAACTCCTATCCAATTGCTGTTCACAAGGGAAGACGATATGCAAGCAGGAACTTACCGACCGGCATCTAAATACAAATTCAAAGTCGCTATTAAGGATGGCGCAATTACTGGCTATCATTTAACGGAAGCTGCGTTTAATTCTGGTATGTGGGATAGTATTGGACAGAATTTTCCAGCTGGAGCAATTGAAAATTGCAGGGTCGATAGCAATATAGCAGAAAGTAATATTACGACTGGTGCATGGAGAGCACCGATTACGAATTTCCTAGCATTTGCAGAGCAATCTTTTTTAAGTGAATTGGCTGAGAAAATGGAGAAAGATCCTATTGATTTCAGAATTGATCTTTTCAAACAAGCGAAAGCGAAACCACAAGGGGAATTGGCCTATGATGTTGATAAATCAATTGGGGTAATTGAATTGGTAAAAGCAAAATCTAATTGGGGAAATGCTGCGGATGGCGTTCATCAAGGAATCAGTGCTTATTATTCTCACAATACTTATGTTGCTGAAGTTGCTGATGTTGTGTTGAAAGATGGGAAGCCTGTTGTGCAAAAATTAACATGTGCGATTGATTGCGGAATTGTGGTTAATCCGATTGCTGCTAAGAATCAAGCGCAAGGTGGAGTTATTGATGGCATTGGTCACGCGATGTATGGAGACTTTACTTTTAAAGACGGTAAACCTTCTTATAGTAATTTCCATGAATACCGTTTGATAAGAATGGATGAAGCACCTGAAGTTGATGTTCATTTTGTAAAGAGTACAAACGATCCAACAGGTCTTGGAGAGCCAACCTTACCTCCTGCTGGTGGAGCGGTTGCCAATGCAATTCATTCTGCTACAGGCAAACGTTTTTACAAACAACCGTTCATAAACAACAAAGATATCTTAGGATAAGATATTAAAATACGAGTTACAATTCAGCAATAAAAAACGCGAAGATTAATTTCTTCGCGTTTTTTATTTGGACAAAAATTTTAGCATTAAGCTAAGAGGTTGACATATTTACCACTCACCCATTTATCAAGGAAACTGATTCTGTACCAACCGTTGTCACTTTGTTCGTAAACAGTAACTTTTGATCCTTTAGGCAAAGCCGTTATTTTTCGGAAAGATCCAGCAGGTCCTGTTCTTACATTTAAACCTTTTTTGTCATCGTCTATCACTATTCCGTAATAAATTGGCTTAAGAAAGTAAGAAGAAACCCATTTTTTATCTGTAGAAATTCTCGACCACTTGTCTTTTATTTCGTAAATATCTACGATAGTTCCTCTAGACAAAGTACCGACCTTCTTTTTCTTTGTGCTCGGGCCTTTGCGCACATTTAAGTTTTGCGCTCTTACAACCCTTGCATGTGCAATGACTTTATTTTTATTGCTTTTCTTGAACACTTTTGAGTATTCAGAAAAGGATTTCAGTTCTTTCAAAATCTTTGGATAAAAATTCTTTTGCGCGTCTTTCACTTTATTTCCACCGAAAAAATTAGTACCAGGGCATGTCTTCGTGTTGCCGGAACCAAAAGTTCTTTGGGTAGAAGAAAGGTCATACCAGTGATGGTAGACATTGTGATCTATGGAAGGTTTGAGTGCAAACTTGAGATTCAAAGCTGCATTGACATGCACAATTGTTTTCTTATGCTCCGATGACATTACATCCTTGCCTTTGTCAAAATTACCAACATGTTCCAAACAAATAGCTCCATCATTGTGTCCTTTTATGCCTGCAGGTTGACGCTCCAGAGGTCGAGTGCCTACTATTATCATCCCGTCAGGAAATGTGGTGATGTGTTGACCGATGTCCGACCAACCGCGTTCATTCACATGGAAGTTTTTCATTCCTTGAACCTGTTGGAAATGGTTGTCATTAAAACTTGTGTAATCAGGAAGCCAGGTGTGGTGATTTTGAATCATCGTAATTTTACGACTTACTTCCTGTTTCATCAACCAGCTTTTAAATTCTGATCGGTGCAAAAGAATAAAACCAGCTTTCTTTTTCATGGAGGTTTTTTTTGGTGTTAATCCTTAAAAGTAACAACAAAAGGTAAAACGCCCAAAATATAATTGAATGTTGTTTAAAAAGATCGTATCAAAAAAGGCCCTGTCGGAAATCCGACAAGGCCTTTGCTTGGGTTAAAGCTCTTTGAAAAACGTTAGCTAAAACTCAAATTATCAAAGCTAACATGTTTGGATTATAATTCAGTTAATGAAGTTTTTACTTTTTCAACGACTTTTTGTTGGCCGTTTATCTCTTCTGTTTTCCGTTCCTGTGCAACAAGATTTTCCTCGATTTTCTTTTTCGCTTCCTCAATTTTCTGTTCGAATTTTACGATGTCCGACTCTAAATTTTCTTTGTCTTTTACCAATCCATCAAATTCATTCGACATTTTTTTCAATACAGTTTCTTGTTCTTTAAGTTCTTCTTCAATAGCTGCTTTTTTAACAATATTACCGAATTCATCGGTCATTTTTGTCAATGTAGGAATAGCATCAGGATGTTGTTCAGAGCTTAAGAATGCACCTCCAAGATCAAACCATACTACCATGTCAACGTAATCACCGTTTTGAATAAATGTAGAATATACATCGACAGTATTTGTACTCATTTCTTTGATCACAGCATTATCTGTAAAATACTCTTCTGTCTTTTTTAGCTTTTTCGTTTTTCCTTTATATTTCTTCATGAATTTAGTCCAAGAATCTGCTAAATCCTTGGCAGAACCGTTTTCATAAGTAACAGTAAACGAATTTTTTTGACCTTGACTCATCATTCTTACTCCTTCTTTGGACTGTCCAAAAAGCATTGAATAACAAAGGGTTAGTGTAAAAAGAAGAATAAATCTTTGCATAATATTTAAGTTTATTTATAAGATTTTAGTAATACCGCTCTGGGCTAACATCAGTATTTAGACGATCATTCATTAATTGGTAACAATAACTAAATCATCTGAAAAAATAAAATTAACATTTAGGAAATAATCTACCAAAACCAAAAGTAACACTAATTCATTGACTATCAATAATTTAGTAAAAACATTTTTTAAATTAAAAATTTTTCTAACAATGGTATCGTATTTGATATTTAAACCCCGTAGCGGAAGCTTTACCTTTTTTTAAATCTTTCTTAACCTTCCTAATCCCACTAATCGATATTATTTATGAGAAATCTTTACATCATCCTCCTAAGCACTATTCTATTGCATTTACCCTTCGTAAATGATGCTCAAATTTGTTTAACAACAGAATCTAGAACCAACGGCGAAGTATATGGACCTTTCAACGGTCAATCTGCTGGTGATTCTATTTATACTGAAGCTGGAATCCCTGTTTCTATTGAAGACTTTATGCTAATTGACAGTACTATTGTATTTAACAGCATAGAAGTACAACCTTGGGAATCAGCGGGTATCACTGGCCTTGCCACCTATATGAGTTTAAGTAATATTAAATATGACTTTACCAATACTGGAGGTCAAATAACCCATGTAACCTTGGATTTTTGGGATGGCGGTGGAGATAAGAATTTGTCCATTAATGGCAATAGACTCGTTATGTCTAGTTTTACAGAAACGCCTTTTATGTTAGGAGGAGTTCTTGTAGAAATTGATACTACCTTTAATGGAGTAGCAATAGATGGAACGATGACCTTAACAGGGCCAGTAAATGATCTTGCGTTAGGTGCAGGTGAACTTTTCGTTGATAATGTATGCTATGCAGGTGATACGCTTGGCTGCCCAATGGCCATCACTAATATCGGGATAATGTGTGATGAAAATATTGGGGATTATGCAGAAATTACAATAGATCATGCACCAAACGGAACATTTTTCGAATTCATTTTAGGTGATTCTACCACTGGTACCATTATAACGGATACTGTTGCTTACGCTCCCAGTAGCACTGAAACAATATTTTTTGTAGGTCCAATGGACAACAGTTCTTTTTCTTGGCCAATTCAAATTACGGATTTAGACGACGAGACCTGTCAGGTCAATTCTTTTATTGGCAACCAATTTTGTTACACCTGTGAAATAACAAACTTTAATGTTGTTCCGTTGGCTTGTCAGACTGATGGTTATTTTGATGTAGAATTTAGTTTTGATAGTGCCAACTCAAGTGGTGTATTTGACTTAACAGTAAATTCTAATCCAATTTCTTATACATATAATCCTTCCACGGATACTTACTTAGCAGGACCGTTTTATGGTCTTCCTACATTTCCATATCTATTTCAAATTAGAGACAGCGTACAACAAAATTGCTTCGCTCAGCAACTGATCGAAAATGTTGATTGTAATCCTCCTCCATGCGATATCTCATTTGCAAACAATACAATAATGGATTGCGATTCATTAGGATTCTATAATATTGAACTGGAGTTCACTTATGAAAACCCAGCTACTAATTATATGATAGAGATGGCAGTGCCTGGCAATCCACAATTACTGGGACCATTCCCTTACGATACGCCGGATACGATACGACACATTGTAGGGCCGTTTGATAGCAATGTGAATGGAATACAAATATTAGTTTATGATGCAAATGACTTTTTATGTTCAGAAATTTTTGATGTTGGAACCGTCACTTGCAATACCGTTCCAAGTTGTGAGATTACAGGTCTAACGGTAAGCCCACAACCTTGCACACCCAATGAAATTTATTATGTTGATTTTAATTTTCAACATGCGAATACTTCGTCAAGTACTTTTGATTTATACGCAAACGGTAGTTTTGTTACTAGTTATTCTTATCAGGATTCTACCAATTATATTGCTGGACCATTTAATGGTGATGGAACGAATTACAACTTTGAAGTAATTGATGGATCGGATTCAGCATGTAGTGACAGCTATCTATTGTCAGGTATAAACTGTGTGGTTGACTCTTGTGCATTGACGAATCTGTGGTTGGATTGGAATCCGTGTCAATCTGATGGAACACGAATTGTTCAATTCGGATTTAATGCCGCAAATCCAACAGGAACTCATTTTATTTTGGCAATCAATAATCTCATTGTTGATACGATGGCTTATCAAAATATATCTGAATACTTGACACAACCTTTGGTCCTTCAAGGCAATGATTTTATTGAAATAATTGATATTGATAATCCTGATTGTCGCATAAATGGAACAATTACAGCACAGCCATGCGTTTGTGATGTTCAAGCGACTAGTTTCTCAGTTTTTGGTTGTGATTCAGCTGGTTATTTCAATATTGATATTGCTCTTGAGCACAATAATTTTGGAGGTAGTTTTATCGTTTATACGAATAATATTGCTGTGGATACGATTCCAAGAACTGGAACGACGACTTTTTATCAAGATACACAATTGGGCAACGGGGTAAGTACTTTCGAATACCTGTTTGTTTCATTAGAAGATAGTTCATGTATGAGTTCTCCGTTTGAGATTCTTGCAGAAGATTGTTTCCCAAATACGGATACCTGTTTGATTACTAGTCTCAATGTAGTACCTGGTGCATGTTTGTCTGATGGGACTTATTATGTCAACCTAAGTGTTCAATCATCTGTTGATCCACAATTTGAATTGGATGTAAATGGAGTCCTTAGTTCTTATACGGCTTTAGGTAATAATGAATACTTAGCAGGTCCTTATACTGGAGATGGAAGCAATATGATCTTTAGTGTTTCTGAACCCAATATTCCAACGTGTATTTTTGTAGATACTATTTTAGCTCCTAATTGCAATACAAATAATTGCTCCTTGAGCAATTTGGTTGTTGAAAATTTACCTTGTAGTCCGAGCGGAGAATATGATATTGAATTCAATTTTGACTTTGAGAATGTAGGAGCTAGATTTGACGTTTCTGTAGACAATGGTGCTATATACAATTTTGCATATGACAGTACTGGCTATACTTTATTCAACCTTTCATCAAACAGTGCTCATACACTTTTAATCGTTGATCAAGCAGATCCAAACTGTAGTATAAGTTACTCAATACCAGCAATACCGTGTGGTCCATGTACTATTGATTCAGTGCGTGTAGTTGATCTCAACTGCGATGCAGCTGGTAATTTTACAGCTCTTTTAGAAGTCACAACAGGGTTTAATGGTGGTCATTACAGTATTTATGTAAATAATGAATATGTCGGAGTTAATAGTTATTTCCAAAACTTTAGAGACACATTTCAAATTGGACCTTATCCTGGAGACGGCATGACGTCGTATTCCGTAACAGTCCAAGACACTACCTTCTCTGATTGTATGGCTACAACAATTGTTGGGCCTGTGGATTGCCAACCTGATCCCGTACAATGTCTATTTAACAATTTCCAATTACAAACTTTGCCCTGTAATGCAAGCGGTGAATTTGGGATTGACTTTAATTTTGATGTAGAAGGAGTAGGCTCTAGTTTTGCTTTATATTTAGATAATAATTTTGTACAATCCTTCCCTTATAATGGCAATGGTTATACACTTGATGGACTAGAAGCAAATATAAGTCACTCTTTAGTATTAATTGATCAAGCAGATTCTTCTTGTATGCTTATGAATACAATCCCAGTAGTTCAATGCGACTTATGTGGTATTGATTCACTTTCAATAACTGATATTCTTTGTGATTCTACAGGAAATTTTGTAGCAAACCTAGAAGTTCAAACAGGAAATAGCAATGGAACTTTTGCTGTATATGTGAATAACAGTTACTCTGGTGCTTACGATTATACTGCGAGTTCTACCCAATCTTTTTCTGTTGGACCATTAGCAGGAGACAATGTGACTTCTTATACAATAGTTGTTCAAGATACCACTGATTTCAATTGTGGCGCTTCGACAGTTATTTCATCTGTCAATTGTTTTGTTCAACCTGACGAATGTGTTATCGGAGAAATTGGAGTTGACTTATCTGAGTGTGATTCTACTGGATTTATCTATGCAGAATTGTCCTTTGATCATGCATTTACAAGTTCTACTTTTTCTGTACTTGTAAATGGAGATACTTTAACTTCTGCTGTTTATGACAACAATAATGTAACCTTCATAACTGTAGGGCCATTTCTAGCAGATGACTCAACTGAATATGAAATTGTAATTTATGATGATGCTCATCCGGATTGCAGCCAGTTAGTGGTTATTGATCCTATTGATTGCGGGAATGTTCAAATGCCTTGCGAAATTTGGAATTTATTTGTAGAAGCAAACGATTGCGATTCGACAGGTATGTTCTACGTTGACTTTGGTTTTGACCGACTGAATGCTTCTCAAAACGGCTTTAATTTATTGGTAAATAATCAACTGTATGATTCTTACAATTATAACGATAGTTTAAACTTTTATACAGCAGGTCCATTTATTGGAGATGGTATGACTACACACATTTTTAGAGTTGAAGATTCTACGATAGGTAACTGTTCTGCTGAGTTTGAATTGTCACCCGTCACTTGTATTGAACCTAATGAATGCAGTATTTTGAGTGCGAATGTCAATCCACTTGATTGTAATGAAGATGGTACTTACAGCGTAATGCTTGATGTAGAAATAGATAGTTTGATTGGTCAATCGTTTATTGTTTACAACAATCAATTTTTGATTGATACTTTCCAAGTTGCCAATCTTCCATTAGAAATTCCGAATTTCATTTGGGGTGGAAACACTATGGATATCATCACGATTTGCGAAGCTGATAATCCTGAGTGTTGCTTTACGGTAGAATTTGAGGCTTTGATTTGTGATACGGATTGTCATATCCTTGATGTTGTTGCTACCCCTCAAGAATGTGGAGATGGAACCTTTATGGTTGAGTTAGATCTTGTTGCAATCAATACTAGTATAATTGGTTTCCAGGTTTTAGGAAATGGGACTAACTATGGTTTATTCAACTATTCTGATTTACCAGTAATGATCGGTCCACTTGTTGGAGACGGTCTTACCACTTATGAATTTGTAGTAATTGATCAGGCTATATTGTCGTGTGCAAACTTTACGACAATTGATCCAATTGAATGTCCTTCATGTGCCATTCAAAATGTAACTGCGATTCCAGATGATTGCCAAGAAGACGGAACTTTTATGGTCAACTTGAATTTTGACTATGCCAACGTGACCGGTACAGGATTCAGAGTTACTGGAAATGGCGACGATTATGGAACATTCACTTATGATAGTACAGGAGTTGTTGTTGGACCAATACAAGGAGATGCAACAGACTGGGAATTTATAATTACTGATCTGGATAACCCGGATTGTACTTCCTTTGTTGAACTTGGCGTGAATGAATGCGAAGTGACATCAACTGAAAATGCTTTGGCTGAGAACATTAAGATCTTTACAGATGAATCAACGGATAATCTAATTATACGATTGCAAGAAATCAATGATAAAGATATACTAGTCAATGTATACAATGCTGTCGGTCAAAAAGTGATCACAACAGTGAATGCAAACAACTCTGAAATAAGATTAAACATTAACCACTTGATTTCAGGAATCTATGTGGCTGAGGTGAGATTAAAGTCAGGAGCAGTTGTACAGAAGATATTTAAGAATTAGACGGTTAGAGAGTTAGAGGGTTAGACTGCTAGACTGTTAGACTGTTAGACGGTTAGACTATTAGAGTTTAGACGGTTAGACTGCTAGACTTTAGTGCTTAGTATTTAGTGAATGCTTGGAGAATTTGTTTCGACCAAGTGACTAGATACTAAGCACTTTTTTTATGTCTTTTTATAGAGGAATATTTCCGTGTTTCTTTTTAGGCAAGCTTACCTTTTTGTTTTTCAACATTGAAAAGGTTTTAATTAATTTTCTTCTGGTCTCTTTCGGTAAAATTACTTCGTCTACAAAACCTCTTGCCGTTGCGGAATAAGGGTTGGCAAACTTCTCTGCATACTCTGCTTCTTTTTCGGATAATTTTTTAGCAGGATCATCTGCTTTTGAGATTTCCTTTCGGAAGATAATTTCACTCGCTCCTTTAGCACCCATAACCGCAATTTCGGCTCCTGGCCAAGCATAATTCATATCTGCACCAATGTGCTTGGAGTTCATTACGTCGTATGCCCCACCGTAGGCTTTCCTTGTAATCAAAGTCACACGTGGGACCGTTGCTTCCGAAAAGGCATAGAGTAACTTCGCTCCATTTACAATAATTCCATTCCATTCCTGATCCGTTCCTGGGAGAAACCCTGGGACATCAACCAAGACCAATAAAGGAATATTGAAACAATCGCAAAAACGAACAAAACGTGCTCCTTTTTTTGAACTTTCTACATCCAATACACCTGCTAAACTATAAGGTTGATTCGCTACTATTCCTACACTCTTCCCTCCTATTCGTGCAAACCCCACAACAATATTTTCTGCATAATTCTTGTGCACTTCTAGGAAAGTTTCCTTATCCATTATCCCCTCAATGACTTCACGCATATCATAAGGCTGATTGGCACTTTCTGGTACGATGCCTTCTAGTTCCGGTCGCAATTCTTCTCCTAATTCATAAGGAAGATCTGCTGCTTTATCCTCACAATTCTGTGGCATGTAGCTCAGCAATTGTTTAACTTTTTCAAGACAATCAATGTCATTAGCTGCAGTGAAATGCGTTACGCCAGACTTGGTTGAATGCGCTGAAGCTCCTCCCAATTCTTCTGCAGTAACTTCTTCATTCGTGACCGTTTTTACAACATTTGGTCCGGTAACGAACATGTAAGACGTATTTTCTACCATCAAAGTAAAATCCGTCATTGCAGGTGAATAAACCGCTCCACCAGCACAGGGTCCCATGATTGCAGAAATCTGAGGCACTACACCAGAAGCCATGACATTTCTATAAAAGATATCAGCGTAACCCCCTAAGGATTTGACTCCTTCCTGTATTCTCGCCCCTCCTGAATCGTTTAAACCAATTAATGGTGCTCCATTTTCCATGGCTAAATCCATGATTTTACAGATTTTCTCAGCGTGGGTTTCTGATAAAGATCCTCCAAATACGGTAAAATCTTGTGCAAACACATATACCAAACGTCCATGTATGGTCCCGTAACCTGTAATGACTCCATCTCCATAAAACTGTTGGTTTTCCATACCGAAGTCAGTACTTCGATGGGTTACCAAAAGACCTATTTCTTCGAAAGAACCTTCATCCATCAGAAAATGAACGCGCTCTCTGGCAGTTAGTTTTCCTTTTTTATGCTGCTTCTCAATTCGAACCTCACCTCCGCCTAGCTTCGCTAAAGATTCTTTCTCTTTTAATTGCTTTAATTTATCAACCATATTGTAAACATTTTTTCAGTAGCCGTGAAGATACAAGCTTTCGATTTATTGCAGTAATTTTTTTCTAATTTAGCGGCAAATAACTAAACTGTTGATTCAAACTACCTACTATGCTTTATGATGTTGCGATTGTTGGTGCAGGGATTGTTGGTTTAGCGACAGCTTACCAGCTAAAAGAGTATGATGCGGATTTAAAAATTTGTGTTATTGAAAAGGAGCAGGACATTTGCGTCCATCAAAGTGGCCACAATAGTGGGGTTATTCATTCTGGTATTTATTATAAACCAGGGAGCTTGCGTGCTCGCAATTGCATTGAAGGCTACCATTTGTTGTTGGATTTTTGTAGAGAAAATGAGGTTGATTATGATTTGTGTGGAAAGATAATTGTTGCTACACAAGATTCTGAAATTCCTATTTTACAAGGTATTCTCAAAAAAGGCATCGCCAACGGGATGCACAACATTCGCATTATTTCGAAAGAAGAAGTTGCTGAGAAAGAACCTTATGTGCAAGCTGTTGCTGCAATAGATGTTCCTCAAGCTGGGATTATTCATTATCCGGATGTAGCTGAAAAATACAAAGAAATAATTGTTCGAAATGGGGCGGATATTTTCTATAAAAACGAGGTTAAAAATATCATTCAAAAGAGTGATCAAATTACTATCCAAACAAATAAAAAAGAGGTATCCACTAAATTAGTTATTACCTGCGCAGGTTTATATTCTGACAAAATTGCAAAGATGACAATGCCCGATATCGATTTAAAGATCCTTCCTTTTCGTGGAGAATATTATAGATTGATTGAAGAAAAAAGATACTTAGTAAATAACCTAATTTATCCTGTTCCCAATCCAAACTTTCCTTTCTTGGGCGTGCATTTTACCCCTATGATTAAAGGAGGTATTGAAGCTGGACCGAATGCAGTGCTTGCGTTTCGAAGGGAAGGATATTCAAAATCAGATTTTAAATTCACGGAACTTTGGGATGCTGTTTCTTATTCTGGGTTCAGGAAAATTGCCTTAAAATATTGGAAAGATGGTATGCAAGAAATGCAACGTTCTTATTCGAAAACGGCCTTTGTTAAAGCTTTGCAAAAATTGATTCCTGAAATCAAAGATTTAGATGTCAAGCCTGCAGGAGCTGGGGTTCGTGCAATGGCCTGCGGTCCTAATGGCGAATTGGTAGATGATTATTTAATTTATGAAAAGAAAGGAGTGATCAATGTTTGCAATGCTCCTTCACCTGCTGCCACATCTTCATTGGCTATTGGTAAGGCGATAGCTGAGAAGGCTTTGGTACAGCTTGGGATTTAGGGATACTTTTAAAAAACTCATCCCCAGCCCTTCTCTCAAGAAAGAAGGGAGTAGTTTATGCTTCGAAAAAGGAGTTTTAAATTTGAATTCACAGATTTTATTACCAGAATTGCGCAGCAATTCATAACACTTTTTACTCCATTCTTTTTTCAAGAGAGGGAACATCGCTTGCGATCGGGGTGAGTCTTTTGCACTTATCCTCAAAACAATTCTACCTGCTGATCTTGCATTTGATCTTCCGCGTCATCTACTGTAGAAGGAACTTCTAAGTAATCGGGCAAGACCCTTTTTACTACTCTTAATTTGTGGGTGTATTTGCCTTTTTCTTCATTGAATATTCCGAAGTGATCAATTTTATCAATCCGAACCTGACCTGAGGCATGTATGACGTAGTTATCCTGAATAATTAAACCTACATGGGTAATTTTTCCAGTTTTGTTTTCAAAAAAGGCCAAATCTCCTGCACGACTTTGTTCTACAAAATCGATTAATTTTCCTTTTTCTACTTGTTGATAAGCATCTCTTGGAAGACTTACTCCAATCATTTTGAAAACAACCTGTGTAAATCCGGAGCAATCTATTCCGATTGGAGAACGTCCACCCCACAAATAAGGCGCATATAAGTACCTTCTTGCGATTTTTAAAACCAACTCAATGCTTGGTTCTATTTCTTTTGGATTGATGACCTGACCACTGAAAGTGAATGAACTTCCATTCAGATTAAAATTAATGCCATCGTAATTGGGTAAAGTAGCTCCCAAGGTGATTGGAATAAAATTACCACCAGCCATTGCGCCTTGCAATATCTCCAATGAACAGGAATACTTGTCTTGATAGAGTTTGAAATCTTTAAGAGAGATTGGTTTAACTTGTTTGACATCAATCCACCCAATATAATTGTCAAAAGTACACCTGATTTTATTCCAAGAGCCTTTTTTATCCAATATTTCTACGGTCTCACCAAATAAGAGCTGAGAGATTTGTTCAGCTTTATCTGAAGAGCTACTTCGAATAGGAACAACACTAAGATGACAAATACCAAAATTCATAAAAGAATATGCTAGTTATGGAATAGCTTTTGAGTATAATATATAAGTGGACAGAATAAATTGGATTTTTCCTTTTTAGGAATTTAATCCGTCTTTTAAAAGTGACACCAATTTATCCATTATAATCGAGTTCGTGAACTATATTCAATTTTTTTTTAATCTATAGAGCACTGATTATAGTCTAATTAGGTAAAAATGCGCAGAATTGCCGGATTAAAGGCCTAAAAGGCATTGGTTTTCAATAAGAATGCTTGTTTCAAAATACGTTTTTTTTGCCAAAAAATTGATTCAAATTAGTGTTAGAGGATGCTTTTTAAATACTATTCCTTTTAAAACACTCGTTCGATAAATGCACTTTAAATCTGTGACAGCATCTGAATAATTAAAGGAGCAAATTCTCACAGATGAATCGTAAAAAATCATTTTGAGTATTAACTCTGTTTGATTTAAATTCGAAAAACTCAGAACATTTGAGTTAACTTTGCGCTTAGTTAGAAGTTATTTAAAAATAGATAGATGATTTAATTGTAATCCTCCATTTTTGAACAACTTCATATAAAAATTAATATGAAATATATAGTCCCTCTAATTTTACTGATTTCATTTTCTACCCTTCTCTGTGCTCAGGATAAGCATTTCACGCAGTTTTATGCCTCTCCACTTACATTGAATCCCGCTTTGACTGGTGCCTATAACGGTAAGTTTAGAGTCTCGAGTGTATATAGAGATCAGTGGCGAGGTGTGTTGGACAATCCTTATACGACCTTTACTGGCCAAGTGGATGTAAAGTTTAACGTCAATACTAATTCCAGATATAAAGATGCGGTGGCTATTGGACTAATGTTTTTCAATGATCAAGTCAGTGGAATTGATTTTGCTACAAATGAAATTGCATTGAGTGCTGCGTTTCACAAAAGTCTAGATTACAATAATGAACAAATATTAAGCATTGGAATTCAAGGAGCTTTGGCGCAAAGAAACGTCAATTATGAAAACCTTGTTTTTGATGACCAATTCAATTCCATTGATGCTTTTAGTTTAGGTACGCTGGAAAACCTTCCTGAAAATAATTTCTCTTTTGGTGACTTAAATGTTGGGTTGAATTATACTTGGAAGGTGAAGAAAAATTCTTTGCTGAGTGTTGGCGCAGCTTTGCACCATATCTTGACTCCTCAATTGAGTTTTTATGAGAATACAGAAGAAGGAACTGGAGACAGTAAATTGTATAGAAAATATTCCGGCCAGATAAGTTATCAATTTCCGGTATCTGATAAAGTGAGTTTGATCCCACGTGTTTTGTTTTCCAATCAAGGACCTCATGCTAGATTTAATGCAGGAACAAACGTTCGTTTTTCACTAAACAATTATAATGGAAATGCCTTTCAAATTGGAACCTGGGTTAGACCTGTTGCAACAACCAATGGAGGCTTTGATTTGGATGCTGCTGTATTCCTTGTTGGATTTGAAATGAATAGTGTGCGCTTTGGATTGAGTTACGATGCTTACCTTGGTGACATTCGAACTTATCGCCAAGGTCAAGGTGCATTCGAATTTTCAATTGCATACTTGGGTGACTTTGATGATGAAGGTGTTTTGTGTCCTTCGTTTTAAGTAGAGTTTTAATTCAAGGCTTTTTCTAACGAATCCCATTCATAATGGTTTTCTCGAGAACAAAGTAATTTAATGCAAACTAACCTTTCCAAATTCCATTCTTAAATAATTGAAACCATTTTTCTAAGTCTTCAGTATTATATAGCGATAATTTTTTGAAGATTTCTTTAGAGAATTCAATTGGAGCAATTCCATTGGCGGTAATTATATTTTCATCCGTAACACTAAGCAAGTTTTGATAATTCGTCTCACCACGATAATTGGGAGCTATTGCCTTTAGATAATTTAAATCATTACTGGTATGTTTTAAATTATTTAAAATTCCTAATTCTCCGATGAAAGTTGTTGCAGCACAAATAGCAGCAATTGTTTTTCCATTTTCAAAAAAAGTTGTTGTCAATTTTTCTATTTCTTTTTTAACTCCTTTTTCCCATGCTTCCCCCCCTGGTAGAATAAGCATATCGACTTCTTCAAAAACTATTTGTTGGAGTGATGAATCAGGAGTGATATGGAGTCCTCCCATGGAGGTTATTGGCTTTCCGTCTTTAGTAAAGTAAACCAATTCAAAATCTTCGCTCTTATTGATTTCTGGAGTCAAATAGGATATCTCCCAATCAGAAAAACCATCGAATAGAAAAATCAATATTTTTCGTTTCATGAGTTTAAAATTTAGTCATTCATAACTATCGAAAAGCCAGCATTCCCGTAACATACTTCGAACTCTTCGTCTGTCGAAAAGTCAAATGTTGGCGCACAAATTCTGACTGTTCTTCCCACTGTTCATCATATTTCAATTCTAATATAACACCTTCTTCTTTTGTAGAAAACCTTGTAAATGATTGCGCATTTAGCAAGGAGAAGTATTCCATTTCTCGATCAATTGTAATTCGAAATTTGTTGTCTGAAGTAGTGTAATAAGAACGCTTATAGCGGTTGATTAACTTTGGTGCAAGTGCATATTGAAAAGCCAATAGTTGATTGGTATTTGCAGACAAATTGACTAGGTTCTTTAAATCGAACTGTTCAATCTTACTTGACTTTTTCCAACCCAATTGATTCTCTTTAATTTTGACTTCAAGTATAGGATTCTTGGTGTCTTTGACTGTTTCACCGTACCACCTTACCCTGAATTTTTTCCGGTGAGAAACACCTTTCAAATTTTCATTCAGCGCTGTTAAGTCTGGTGTATCGAAATAGATATTGTTGACCCAACGGTCTGGATACGCGACCTTGAAAGAAGAAGGGTTCAATTGCACCAACTGTTTCGCTAATGCACTTTCTAATTCGGTAAATTTGTATTTACGCTCGTAGCGTTTGGTAATTGGCAAATAGATTTAGTTTTATTTTTTGTCCGTCTCTAATAAAACATTCTCCACAATTTCTAATCCATAGCCCATGAGGCCTACTCTTCTTCTTGCGTTTGTGGTGATTAACTTTATTTTAGAAATTCCTAAATCGCGTAATATTTGCGCGCCGACTCCAATATCTCTTTGAGCGGTACTTGCGGCACCATTTCCAGTGTTTCTTGCAGGAATATTCATGCCATTTTGCTGATCTTTTAAAAGGCGCAATCTACTGAGAATAGAATCATTGTTTTCTGAGTGTCTCATGAAAAGAAACAAACCTTTCTCTTCTTTTTGAATCAATTCAAGAGATTGATTTAGAATGGTGCCATAACCTTTAAATAAGGTTCCAAATATATCATCTGTTTCTGTAGAAGAATGAATTCTTACTAAAACAGGTTCGTCCGCGTCCCATTCTCCTTTTTTAATAACCAAGTGGGTATCGTTCGTTGGATTCTGAGTATATGCGATGACTTCAAAATCACCATGAACGGTTTTAAGGTCAAGATTTAATTCTCTTTTTACGATGCGTTCCGTACGCATTCGATATGCAACTAGATCCTTTATACTGATTAATTTCAGGTCGAATTTTTCAGCAGTTTTCACAAGATCTGGAAGACGAGCCATGGTCCCATCTTCATTTAATATTTCAACCAAAACACCAACTGGTGCAAATCCAGCTAATTTTGCTAAATCAATTGCAGCTTCAGTGTGCCCTGTTCGTCTCAATACACCACCGGACTTGGCTCTTAAAGGAAAAATATGTCCTGGTCTTGCAAAATCGGCAGCTTTCATATCTGGATTAACCAATGCTTTGATTCCTGTGCTTCTGTCATAAGCTGAAATTCCCGTCGTACATCCATAACCAATTAAATCAATAGAAACGGTAAAAGCGGTTTCATGCAGAGCAGTATTATTGCTCACCATCATATTCAATTCCAACTCGTTTGCACGATCCTCTTCAATTGGGGTACAAATCAAACCACGTCCATGGGTTGCCATGAAATTGATTGTTTCGGGTGTTATCGCTTCAGCTGCGCAAATGAAATCTCCTTCGTTTTCGCGATCTTCATCGTCGACTACAATGATTACTTCTCCTTTTCTAATTGCATCAATTGCTTCCTCAATCGTATTCAATGCGATTTGCTCAGTTCCGCTTTGGTGGTTGCCAGACATTGGTGTTGATTCCTTTTAAGTATTTTATAAATCCCTCTAAGAGCGCTAAGTTCATGAATAAGAAATAGCGTACTGTTCTTAAAGGCTTCCAATTAACGTTTAACATTTTCAATATCGAATCCAATAATGGCAGAACCATCATTAAGAAGACAATTAAAGCGAAAAGAAGTTTATAAATAAACAAGCCTTTCCAAGCTAAAAAAGCACTTCCTATAAGTGCAAAGATAATAAAAAAGGGACCAAACCATCTTAGCACCTTATGAGAAAAAAAAGCGAAGTTTAACTGGTTTAATGGAGGCCACCAAAGTTTTCTAAAGGTTTTTAAATTTTGAAAATTTCCTGCAGAAATCCTTGCTTTTCGACGGTATTCTTCTTTCATGTCATGCGATACACCTTCGTAACAAACTGCTTCTAAGTCGTTTATAGCCAGGCCTCCCTTTTCAAAAACTTTCATAGCAATAAAGAAATCATCTACGAGATAATTGGGTGGTACAAATTCAAAGAAATTGGACCGAATTGCAAAACATCCGCCAAATGGGCCAATCATTTTTCCCCACAGCTTTCCTTCATTGTGTTTGATTCGTACTTCAGAGCTGATGTAATCGTCTTCGGATTTAGAAATTCCTTCACTTTTCATTCCGACATGAGTCATATTTGAATCCACCAAAACAATCTTTTCATTCTTAAAATGCTTCATCAAATGCTTTATACAGCCAGGAGATATAATGACGCTTGCATCCGTCAAGAGGAATATATGATCCTGAGACAAAGGTTTTGTTTTTATCAAGGTGCTCACCAATTCATTTATAACTCCGGGTTTTCCACGGCGATCAGTAAACGGGAAAAAATGCAATCCATTAAGCGTTGCCTTGTAGGAATTTACAATCTGATTTGTTCCATCGGATGAACAATCTGAGCCAATGTAGAATTGTATTTTATTGGTCGGATAATTCAGTGCTTGAAGGCTTTCCATCTTATCCTTTATGACTTGCTCTTCATTATAAAGAGACATGATCACAGAGACTTCTGGCCAATCTTCCTCATTGGTATAAACCAAATTGTTATTGTCTTTACTTTTTGCCAGAAAACGCAGAAGCAATGGATAGACTACATACGTTTGCAACAGCAAGAGTACAGAAAGGCAAACAATAATTTGGATGATTAAGAGCATGTAGCTTTTACAAGAAGTTTATATTAATGGTGAAATTAGGATTGTACATTGATATTGGCAAATTTGGCAAGGAATAGTTTATAAACAACAAGATCTGAAAAGAATATTTAGTGATTGATGGTTTAACGCAATTGAATCCTGCCTCACGGCAGGCAGGCTCTGTAGAAACAAAAGGCCCCTGATGGTATTTTATCTTTGATAAAATTGATCGCAAATAATATTTAGTAAAACAACTTAATTTCTTTTCTGTTCTTTTATTATCTACCGAAACCTATGAATTGTAAGGAAATTGAAATTTAGACCGTTTGTAGATCTATTTATTCTATCAGACTTTCATAAGTTTTCAACAACTCATTAGATATTTGGTAATTATCGTATCGGCTTTGTATGAATTTCCTTGCTGCTTGACCAATTTGCAAAAGAGCCTCTTTTTGATCGTAGCAATATTGAATAGCTTGTAGAAATTCTCTTTTATTATCTGCAATTAAAACTTCTTTCCGATCTTTCGCATCAATCCCTTCCAAGCCAATAGATGTTGTGATGACCACTTTCCCTAA
>CALIAG010000470.1 GCA_938041325.1 uncultured Saprospiraceae bacterium
AATAAGTTCTGTAAAATTCCAAGTTAAAGTCCTTGTTGCCATATCATAATTGGTCGGTTCTATTGCTGCTGAAATGTAAGTTTGATTTTCGTCATGAATGAATGTAAGCGTTCCGTCAACGAAACTATTTCCGCCATTTACGAGTGAAACAGATACATACTGATTGAAGCCAGGTCGTGCTGGTCCTTTGTACGCATGAATAACTAATTCTTGAACATCTTCCAACTCTAAGTAAAAAGTATTGTTGGGATATTCTGTTCCAAAAACTGATGCATCAACCATAATCGGATCTGCACAAAGTAAATTATAGTTTGCTTGATCAGGCACAATGCTCACCGTATACATTCCCGGATCTGCAATAAATTCATATTTACCATCTGTATCCGTCCAAACAGTTTGTCCATTATCCAACTCAACCTTAATAAAAGGAGCTGGCCAAGTTGAACTGTCAATTTCGCAATCGGGACTACTTTCATCCAAATAAACATAACCAGAAATGATGACAAAACAATTTTCCATTTCGGAAATGTAAAAATTCTCGTGGGTGATACAATTGTTAATGTCTTCGGTGATAGTCACAGAATAACCTCCTGTTGCTAAGTCCGAAATTTGGTCTCCAGATTCTCCAGTACTCCATTCTATGGTGGCATTGCCCGATCCATTAAATTGTATGCTTGCGGTTCCGTCTTCAGTATCACAAGTCGTAGTTGTTGTTTCTAGAGTGTAATCAATGGAAGACGCTATTGTCGAACTTGCAGCAGCGGAACAGCCATTTTGATCTACGACGGTCAGGCTATATGTTCCTGCTGTAACGTTTTCAATATTCATTGAAGTTTCATTATTGCTCCAGAGATAAGTGAGGTCTCCAATTCCACCTGAAACATTTGATTGGATCATGCCTTCATCTTGGCAAGAAGTAGCGGAAGGAATCAAGTCAATAATAATATCAGATCCCTCTTCGACAATAAAATCCTGCGTTACGATGCAATTTGAATCATCTGTAACGGTTAGACTATAAACACCTGCTGGTAAATTGGTAAGTGGATTTCCTAAAGCTCCATTGCTCCAAAAGAATGAAAATGGCTCTGTTCCGTTTGTTACAGAAACTTCAATGGATCCATCAGCAGAACCACCGCATGTTGCGTCTGTGATTGTGGGAGTTATTTCCATATTTTCTATCTCTTCAATGAATTGAATCAGTTCAGCAGAACAACCACTGGCATCTGTTACAGTGACCGTATATTCCCCACCAATAAAAATTAAAGGATTTTGTTCATTGGAACTAAAACCTTGCGGGCCAGTCCAAGCATAAGAATAAGGAGGTTCTCCATTTGACGGAATTATTTGGATGGAGCCGGGTTGGCCACTGCAACCGATTTCTGTTATAAAGGTGTTTAAATCTAATACATTAAAAATAATATCGATAATTATAAATGAATCACATCCGTTCACAGCTCCTCCTACAATAACTTCTGTTCCAGTAGGATTTGCTTCGTCATAAATTGTCCCTTCAATTGTAATTTCTTCTCCAGCACAAAGCTGAAATAAAATGTTGTTTATGCCACCTTGACTTATAATAACATTTACATGTACAACGGAATCACATCCATTGGCAGCTGTCAGGAGTAATATCCCAGTAGGATTTAATTCATTAAAAAGTATTCCTCCAATTTCAAAAGATTCGCCTGGGCAAAGTTCGGGTGTAAGTATTGTTGGAGGTATTATGAATACGGTAAGATCAGTTATTATTATGCTATCACAGCCTTGCTGGTCAGGTAATGTTTCGGTATAAATTCCTGTTTGATCATATTGATTTCCGTTAATAATGATAAAATCTCCTTCACAGATTGATACGTAATTGTAAGTTTCTGATGCCGGTTCAATAACGACTAAATCATTAATGCAAAGTGTATCGCTTTCGTTAGTGTTATCATCATGAATGACCAAGCAAACGTCATAGCTACCTGGGCTGAAGAAATTGAATTCTGGATTTTGATTGCTATTGCTTTGACCATCACTGGTGGTCCATTCCCAGCTTGTTATATTTCCAGTAGATTGATCAAAAAAGGCAAGTGTTTGTCCTGAACAATATTCAATAGAAGTGTTTGGAGTAAAATTGGCGTTTAATTGTGCCTTCGCGTAAACACTGGTCAGTGTCAATACGATAATTGTTAATAGTCTTAGCATTATAACTTATTAAGTAGTCGGTTATTGAAAAACAGCTTTATAGAACTTTTGTATTAAAAAAATGCTTGAATAAGCAGTTCTATTGTTAAATATAAGGATTCTTATGAATCCATTAAGTAATAATTAGAAGATATCATGCCATTAATGAAAAGATGTGCATCCTGATCCAATGGGTGATCCGGGTGGTGTTCTTAATGGTTTTGAAATGTTTTCAACTTTATTTTCCTCTATTTGCTTGGCCATTCCTTTAAAATACATAGTCGACTTTGGGTTTCCAGAGTAACTATTCAGCCAAGTTTTTAATTCATTCAGTTTATAACTGCATATCGCTCTTACTTGATGACTTGTTGATTTGTCATTCGCTAAAGTAATGAGTTGATTGATCAGATTAAAATTTACGGTATTTTGAATCTCAGTTTGATAAGGTGTATTCGATTTGTTGTTTTTAATTGAGCTGTTTATCAATTCATCTATAAGTTGATCGAGTCCCATCTGCTGCTGATTCAAAGCATTTTGTTCAATGAGGCGGACAGCGCGATGTGGATGAAGTAACATAGATAAAGTATGTTGGCTGGACATTGTTGCTGGAGCAATGGCATCGAAAGTTAATCCTGTATTTCCTTTGAAAGATTCCCTTGTTTTTGAAAATCCGAATGCTCTTGGTGGAAATAGTTTTAATTTATCTTGTGGAATAGCAAGATGTTCAGGGCTCAATGCTGCCAGTAAACTTGTCAGTGCTGCTTTTTGTTTTGCTGGAGATACCGATTCTACGATTTTCAGTCCATCTCCTTTTTTTGCATAAGTATAATTGAGACCGGCAATTAATTTTACAGCTGCTTCAGTTTGGTATCTGTGTAGAAAATATAGAGGGACAAAGACATCTTCCAAAACAGAGTAGGGGGTGTCTTCTGGAATGTTATCCGCTGAAAAGTTCTGAATGGCTACCCGACGGATTGCCAGTATGTTGTTCAAAGCTTCGTCAGCTGCAGTTCCGTTGTCCCATAAATGCGCCAAAGCATGTGCCCCTCCGACAGGTCTTGCATCGGAATCCGAAATGAAATGAAGGCCTTTTGATTGTGCTGTTTTTAGAATTTGATCCAAGGCCTTTTTTTCATCCTCTTCTTTTTGAAACTCAGAATAAGAATAAGCGACCGTTACTTTATCCCAATCTCCAATCCCAACGTCATAGGCATCTTTAAAATCAATTTCGCCATTATTCAAAGTGAGCCGTGGATGCGGGTAATCCATCACCGAAGCTCGGTCATTAGTACTTGATGCAAAGTTGTGTGTGAATCCTAAAGTATGCCCAACTTCGTGAGCAGACAATTGTCTAATTCTAGCCAAAGCGAATTCAAGCATGGCTTGATGATTTTCATCATTTTCTTTATAAGGTTTGTTCATCAATGCTTGCGCAATCATGAAATCTTGACGAATTCTTAAGCTGCCAAGGCTGACATGTCCTTTTAATATTTCACCAGTTCTGGGATCGATTACACTATTCCCATAACTCCATCCACGGGTTGATCTGTGCACCCATTGAATTACGTTATATCTCACATCCATTGGATCTACGTCTTCAGGTAATATTTTTACTTGGAAAGCGTCTTGAAAACCAATTTCTTCATAAGCTTCATTCCACCATTTTGCACCTTCTAATAATGCACTTCTGACTGGTTCTGGCGTACCATTGTCCAAGTAATAGATGATAGGCTCTTTTGCTTTTGAGACTTTAGCAGCGGGGTTTTCTTTTTGCAATCGATGTCTGGTCACATATTGCTTTTTCATTGGAGCATAAACAGGGCTTGCATAATCGTAAAAACTGGTATGAATTGCACCAGATTGAGGATTGAAAAGTCTTGGTTCGTAACCGGGGTCAGGCAGTTGTATAAATGAATGATGTGTAACAACACTGACAATATTATTGTTTGGGCTAACCGATTTTATCCAATCGCCTTCTGCTTTTCCTGTCAAGGTTAGCATGGCTTCGAATTCCGTGTTTTTAGGAAACGTTTTGGTGCGCTCCATCGCCAATGCTGATTTGCTAAGGTCTATTTTGTATTCTCCTTGTTCGGATTTTTTTAATCTATTGGCAATACCATGGGCATCTGTCAAAAGAAATGGACTTACATCGATTAGGTGGACATTATTTTTACTATCTAAAATTGGAAAACCAAAAAGAACTGATTTTGCAAAGGCTTGTTCCACAGATAATCTTTCCAACTCATTGCTTGTATTGGCTCTAAACTTTAAGTTGGGTTGAATGAGCAATATTTTATTTCCTGATTTTTGAAAATAAACGATTTGCTCTTGACCAATTTGTCCCCGATCAAGTCCTATGTCATTGCTGCCAACTCCATTGCTTAAAGAATAGACATAGATGAATTCTGATTTTAATTTATCAACTTCTAGATAAAGTTTATCTTTTGATTCATCATAATAGAAATTAAAAAAACCGTCTTGTTTTTTAAGATTGCTAATGGTTGAAAAAGATTGAGCGTAAGAAAGGGAATACGCAAATAATAAGAGCGCAATAGTAATTGTATTTCTCATAGTTGATGTTGTCTGAACCAATGATTGTAAAAATATACAATATTGGTGGAAAGTTTGTTTTCTGGAGTCGAAGTTCTCTTTTTTGGTTTTGAGGTGCATTGTATAATTAGGAATGCTTTGGTAATTAAAGGTGTTATTTTGTGAGGTTTCGCAGCTACGGAGCTTAGATAAGGTATGAATCGATTGGCATTAATATTGGCCAGCCCATCCTTTTCAAGGTTCACTACGTCAGAGTTTACACTCTGGGCTTCGCCTGCACTTCGTTCATCCTCTGAAGTTATATTGTAATAATTTGATTATCAATGAATCGCTTCATTGGATTTTAATCATAATAGTTTGTGTCTCGAAAAAAATCTTAAAAGTATCTGCCAATCATTTCATGTTCAACAATGGCTTTTTTTAATTCGAAAAAATCGACTTCGCCTTGTTGTTTCCAAACTACTTTTCCGTCAGGTTCAATTAATAAGGTATAAGGCAAAGCTCCGTTCCATTCTGGATCAATTGCTTCTATCAATGCGTATTTGTCATCATTGGAAAAAATATAATTGGTGAAAGCGGCATGCTTTTCCTTCAAAAATTTTAAGGCCTTATCTTTTTGTTCCGGTTTGTCGGCAGATAATGAAACGAATTCAAAATCCCGAGCGCCATACATTCTTTGTAAGACAACAAAATCAGGGAACTCAATAATGCAAGGACCACACCACGTAGCCCAAACGTTTATAAGTCTCAATTTTTTCGAATCTTTGTTTTCTAAGAGTGTTTGAATGCCTGATTCATCAATATCCTGAATCTTCACTTCTCTTCGTTTCCATTCTTCATTGGTTTTCTTTTTCATTTCCAATTTCCAACCCCATTTGGTTGAGCAGCCAAAAGTTTTGGTTTCTGGATTGGCAACTTCTTTTCCTTCTAATGTAGCATCGATTGCAACTCTTAAATCTTCGCCATTTGTAGTACCTGGCTTTTCAACTTTATCTAAACGTCCTTTATAAACCAACTTTCGATTTTCATCAAAAAGAAATGCATGTGGTGTTGCGACAGGACCATATTTTAAAGATGCTTCTTCATTATCCCCATCATAGAGGTATGGGAAATTGAAATTTTTATCCTTGTGTCTAACTATCATTTCTTTGTAATCATCATTTAAATCGCTGTAGCCCAATTCTTCATATAAAAGACCCAAAGGACTGTTGGGAGAAATGGCAATAACTTGTAAACCTTTGTCTTTGTAGTCATTGGTGATTGAAATAATACGGCCTTCATAGGCTTGAGCAGTTGGGCAGTGATTACAAGTGAAAATAATCGCAAGTGCTTTTGCGCTTTTGAAATCTGATAAAGAGTAATATTTTCCATCCGTTGCGGGTAATTTAAAGTCAGGTGCAGAGGCTCCCAAATCTAAAGTTTTCACCTCCCGAGCTTCTACTGGTTGTGGATTTGAGACAAAAGTAGCTTTGGTTATAGTTTTCGATTCCGGTATGTCTGATTGCTTGTCAGAAGTGGTTGGTTGGCATGAGCTGAAAAGGATACATGCGAAGATTGATTGGAGGATAAGGTTTTTCATTTTTGAATAATAGCTGATGAGCAATCAATTTACGAAAGAAGTTTAGGTTTTTATTTCAATTTGATCAGCTAAATTTTAGGTTTAGATCATTATTTTATACTTGAATCGATAGGAATGAACATTTGAGTGAACAAGCTTTTACCAAGCAAATAGCTTATTCGCACAAGATAAGCTTGAGGGGAATGGGGTTTAAAAAGCAAGAGAATTTCAAAATAAACAGATTAACTTTTGGTGGGAAAGTAAAATTACTTAAATTCAAGCTTTCAACTTTGTTGGATCAGATTTATCCATAATCTTGTAAATCTCCTGATTCAATAAGTTTATATCTTCACTTACTACGTTAATTAAATCATTTAGGGCGGTAAGCTGTTTTTCATTGAACAGCTGCCTAACAATTTTAAATTTTTAATTGTGTCAATTAACCAATTATTCGTAGTGATGATGGTGGTGCTTGGGTTTTCAACTTGTGCAGAAAAAACAGCCAGTACTCCACAACCTATCACTAAATCTTCCATTCCAAGTTTGAAGTCTGCTTACATTGATGATTTTACTATTGGTGCCGCTTTAAGTGCGACCCAAATTAATGGTGAAGATCCGAAAGCAAAAGAGGTAATAGAACGAGAATTTAGTACAATTACCTCTGAAAATATTATGAAATCTATGTACATCCACCCTGAACGAGATTCCTTTTATTTCGAAATGTCTGACAAGTTTGTTGCGCTCGGGGAGAAAAATAAAATGTTTGTTGTAGGGCATGCTTTGATATGGCATAGTCAATTGTCCAAATGGTTAGAAGAAATCAAAGACAAAGACGAAATGTCGAAAGCCATTGATCATCATATCAAAACCATAGTGTCAAAATATCAAGGTCGGATAAATGGCTGGGATGTCGTTAATGAAGCATTGAATGAGGATGGGACATTGAGGGAGTCTGTTTTCTGGAAAGTGATGGGACCTGATTATCTTCCTGAAGTATTTAAAGCTGCAGCTCTTGCAGATCCAAAAGCGGAACTGTACTATAATGACTATAACCTTTGCAGAGCGGAAAAAAGAGAAGGAGTTGTTAAATTGGTGAAACAGATTCAAGCGGGTGGTGCTAAAATTGATGGTGTTGGTTTACAAGCACATTGGAGTTTGAATGATCCTCCATTAGAAGAAATTGAAAAAAGTATTTTGGCTTATTCCGAATTAGGAATGAAGGTGATGTTTACAGAAATGGATATTACTTGTATTCCAAATCCTTGGGATTTGGAGGGAGCAGATGTCGATCAGAATTTTGAAGGAAGTCCTTTCATGAATCCTTATCCCACTTCATTGCCAGATTCTGTACAAGTTCAATTGGCCAATCGTTATGAGGATATTTTCAAACTTTTCTTAAAGCATAAAGATAAAATAAGTAGGGTTACTTTTTGGGGAGTGAATGATGGCCACTCTTGGTTAAACAATTGGCCAATTAAAAACAGGACTCAGTATCCTCTCTTATTTGACCGGGAATTCAAAGCAAAAAAAGCCTACTACAGCGTACTGGGTTTAAAGAAATAAGTATAAAATTATTTCTTGAATGTCAGCGTGATTTTTCACCCTAACCTCTTTGTTAATACATACTATAATGAATACAATTTCACATAAATTATCTGTAAAGGAAAAAATTGGATATAGTTTAGGAGACTTTTCTGCCAATTTAGTTTTCCAAACATTAATGACTTACTTGGCTTATTTCTATACAGATATTTACGAAATACCAGCTGATGCAGCCACTGCAATCATATTTTTTGTAGGATTATTTGCAGCAATTCTTTTTAATCCTGTGATGGGAATGATTGCGGATAGGACAAAAACCCGTTGGGGGAAATATCGACCCTGGATTTTGTGGACAGCCTTGCCATTTGGAATCATTTCAGTGATGGCTTTTAGTACACCGGATTTTAGTGAGCAAGGTAAAATTATTTATGCTGCCATTACTTATACCTTGTTGTTAATCGCATACGCTGCCAATAATCTTCCTTATTCAGCATTGAGTGGAGTCATTACAGGTGATATGGCTGAACGGAATAGTTTGTCTTCTTATCGTTTTGTAGCAGTTATGGCAGCGCAATTTATCGTTCAGGTTTTTATGTTGCCTTTGATGTTGTATGTAGGAGGAGGGGACAAAGCTGCAGGATTTGGGACAACCATGACATATCTCATTATCGTTGGGACTATTTTTTTATTGATCACTTTTTGGACAACAAAAGAAAGAGTAATTCCAAAGCCAGAACAAGAATCAAGTATTGGTCAAGATCTCTCTGATTTGTTTAAAAATAGACCGTGGATCATCATGTTGCTATTGACGACCTTGGTCTTTGTTACTTTAGCATTGAAGGGGGGGATGTATATTTACTATTTTCAAAATTATTTAAGTGAATCCCACATTGCTGACTTTTTAGGGAACGTCGGTTTTACTAGTTTTGATGATGCTGCGGAATACGGATTTAGTTTGTTTAATGCAGGAGGTATAATATTTATGATCGTTGGAATTATGTTTTCAAAAGGCTTGGCAGATCGGTTTGGGAAACGAGATGTTTTTGGTATAGCCTTGTTTTTATCAACGGTGTTTTTAATGGCTTTTTATTTCTATTCTCCTGAGTCTATCGGAATCGTTTTCATCACACAAATTTTACATGGGTTCTTTTATGGGATAACCATTCCGTTGCTTTGGGCAATGATTGCTGATGTAGCTGATTATTCAGAATGGAAAAATAACAGAAGAGCCACTGCGATTATTTTTTCTGCAATGATGGTAGGTTTGAAATTGGGCTTGACCTTTGGTGGTGCTTTAACCACAGGAATATTGTCAAGCTATGGCTATGACCCTGCGTTAAGTTCTCAATCTCCTGAGACCACCAATGCTATTAAATTATCCATCAGCTTTTTTGCAGCCATTCCTTTTTTAATAGGTATTGGGTTGCTTTTCTTTTATGAAATAAATAAGAAAATGGAAGTGCAAATCGAACAAGACTTAATTACGCGAAGAGGATAGAGGAATTGGAAAGTACTGTAAAATTTAAAACTAATAAAACTTTAATAAAATGCCAGAAGATAGTATAGAACATATTGATTTTGATGAAATGGCAAAAAAAGCCATTTCGGATCCGGTCGTTACGCATATGTATACCGCTGATCCATCTGCCCATGTGTTTAATGGTCGACTTTATATTTATCCTTCTCATGATATTGATGCAGGGATTCCATTTAATGATAATGGAGA
>CALIAG010000471.1 GCA_938041325.1 uncultured Saprospiraceae bacterium
CCAAACGCGAAAGTTGAAGTAGAAGCAGGGACAAAAGTAGAGGCGTCAACTGTAGTCGAAGAACAAAAACCAGCTATTAAAAAAGAAGAACTCCAAGCCAGTTCTCTCCTAGGATTTTGGGTGGGTTATTTTGAAAAAGACGACGAAGAAAGTTATGGCAAAAACCTTTATGTAGATGAAGGGTATACGTGGAACAGAGACAATAAAATCAATATTTCGATTGACGAAATAAAGGACAGTCTGATTATTGGCCACAGTGTTGTAGCAGGTAATGATAGACCGTTTAAAGGAAGCATTCAAAAAGAAAAGGAAGATACTTTTTTGATTAAGGTGAAAGAACCTGGAGACAATAAATACGATGGCGAATTTATTTTTAAAATCCAGAAAGGTCAACTCATTGGCAAGTGGACTGCTTACAAAAATATCGATATCAAGAAAAGGCAATATACGCTTGTGAAAAAAAGCTTCGCTTACAATCCGGACATCACCTTGGAAGAATCCAAAGAATATGTCAATTGGAATAAAGTCATTGAAACGAAGGAAGAGGTCGAAATGGAGGAAGATGAATTTGAAGAATGGATCTCAAAAGAATTTGCCTCTGCAACAGATTTGATATATAAAATCAATGCGTCTAATGTTGAGTTGTCAAAAGAAGAAGTTGAAAACTTGAAAAAAGGAGACCTCACCATTATCAGAAATACAATTTATGCACGACATGGCTATTCTTTTAAAAACAGGCCCTTGCGCGTATTTTTCGATGCACAAAGTTGGTACATCCCCGTTCACACCAATATAAAAAATGATTTTACGGAATTGGAAAAAAAGAACATTCAACTGCTATTGAAATACGAGAAAAACGCCTCGGAATATTATGATTATTTCGGTAGAGGATAAACGATGAATATGCCTCAAATCTCCAGCTATTTTTTAAAAGTAATTTATTACTTGTCCATCAGCTATTTTACTTATTTAATGATTTTGATCACCTTGCAATATGTACCAGCGAGGTTGGATGTTGCATTTTTGAACATAAAGGAAGAAGCAACTGCATTGAAGCATTATCCCTTCGTTTTTTTTAGCCATGTTTATACCAGCATCTTTGTTTTAATCACAGGCATTTTTCAATTTTCGAAAACGATTAGAAATCAATTTCCCAGTCTCCATAGGAATTTAGGAAAAGCATACATCTTCCTTGTATTACTGATCGCAAGTCCATCGGGATTGGTGATGGCTTTTTATGCCAACGGAGGATTTTTTTCTAAACTCTCCTTCTTCATTCAAGCGATCTTGTGGTTTGTCTTCACGTACAAAGCTTTTCAATATGTAAAAAAGAAAGATTGGATCAATCATCGAAAATTTATGATGAGATCTTATGCGCTTACGCTTTCGGCGATCAGTTTAAGATTGTTTAAATGGATCATTGTCTCGACATTAGAACTTCCTCCAATGGACACCTACAGAATCGTAGCATGGTTAGGTTGGGTTTTTAATTTGGTGTTGGTGGAAATGTATTTTAGGAATCGAAAACCTGCATGAGTGAAAAGAAAACCGCGGATTCACAGGTTTTAGGACAGACGAATGGTGAACCTTTTTTTGTCTGAACATGATTTATAAGATGTTTAGGATGAGCACGATTGAACGAATCCTGATTATCCTGTTTATCTTAAAAATCGTGTTCTAACATTTTTTCATCACACGTTAAGCCAACTAAAAAATAAAATAATTCCTGTAAATTTAAAACCAAATAAACTCAAGTTTCTTCAATGAAATTCCAAGAACCAAAAAGAATAAAAAAACTATTGGAACAATACACCGGCACCTGGATGATCGCAGGCGGCTGGGCCATTGATTTATATCTAGACAAAGAAACCAGAGCACACAAAGACATTGAAATCGCCATACCAAGAAAGGAGCAACGCAAAATCAAATCCTATCTAAAAAACTGGGATTTAAAATTTATAAAATCCGGTACAGCAATGAACTGGAATGACGACCACTATTTAGAATTGCCCATCCATGAAATTCAAGGAAGCCATATAGGTTCAGAAATAGAAATTCTATTCAATGAAATCGATAGTGACCAATGGACCTATAGAAGAAACCCCGAAATTGTACACACCTTAGAAAAAACAATCCAAAGCACAAAATCCAAGATCCCAATCCTATGTCCAGAAATCGTACTTTTGTACAAATCAAAATCAATCAAAGAAAAAGACGAAAAGGATTTGACAAGTGCCCTTGAAAAAATGAACAATGATCAATTGAACTGGCTGAAGACCGCGCTGCTAAAGACCTATGCAAACGATCATCCGTGGATTGGAATAATAGAAAATGAAATAGTATAAATAGAAATCATGTCAAAAGAAAAAGACCAACCACTCAATTCTTGTTAATGATTGTTAATGATTCTTAAAGTTTTTTAAAAAAAGAATTATCTCCTTTATATTCCATATCAAATGGAATTACCAGCCCAGTAAGTGAGAACTAAATCACCAACAAATAATCCAAAATATGAAAGCAATCATCACTTGCTTGATATGCACCAGCTGCATTCATTTTAGTCTTGCTCAAAATACAAGACTAACTTTAGAGAATGCATTCGAAGAAGTTTTTGTAAGAAGTCCAAAGATAAGTCCAGATGGAAATTACTTGTTGTTTATGACAAGAAAGACAAAATTTTCCGACAACGAATATGAATACTCGTATTGGTTAATGGATCTTAAAAACAAATCGAAAAAACAAGTCACAATTAATGGCCGTTCTGTAAACTGGTCGAAAGATGGACAGCATTTCACCTACCTGAAAAATGATGAAAAAGGTTTTGCTCAAGTATTTAAAATTGGAATAAACGACGCGCCCGAAAAGTCAATTCAAGTAACGCATGCGGACCGTTCCATCGACTATTATCAATACAGTCCGGACAACAAGCGCATACTGTATACTGCTGAAAAACCCAAAAAAATCAAAGCCGGAATTGAAAAATATATTACTGCTTTCGAAGTGAAAAACAATTCCTATTTGTCAACAGAAGAACCTTCCCCTACGCAGTTGTGGATATGTGATAGCAATGGAGAAAACCCTGAAAAACTGACAGCAGGTGAATCTACTTTAAGTTGGATTGGTGGCAATCCAGTTTGGTCTCCCGATGGCAATAAAATCGCATTTATAAGCCAAGCATCTCCGTATCAGGCGGACTTGTTGACGAGGGTTTTAAAGTATGTAAATGTTGAAACGAAAGAGACTGTTGATTTAGACGATTCAGGTATTTTGATGTTGCCAACATTTACAAAAGACAATTTGAATATTGTTTATTTAAAAACGAATGATGGCCGATTCAATAGTCCGACTAAATTGTACAAGACGAATTTGAAAGGAGTAAAAACAGAAAATCCAATTTGGGATTTGGATAGAGATGTGCATGAGGAATTAGCGATCTATCCGGACGGTTCGATCTTAGCTGCTGCTGCGGATGAAACTAGCGCTAGTTTTTGGAAAGGAAAGACCAATGGTTCATTCGAAAAATTGCCAATTGGCAAACTTGTACCCACCACAACAGACCACAGCATAAGCCACAAAGGAGAATTGTACTTTTCCGCTAAAAGCGATCAATTACCAGAAGAAATTTATTATTTAAAAGATGAAAATTCCAAACCAGAACGCCTCACCAATTTCAATACTTATTTTGAAAATTTGAATCTTGGAAAAACAGAAACCCTCACTTGGTTGACGCAGGATAATTTTGAAGCAAATGGAGTGCTGCTTTATCCTCCCAATTTTGACAAAGAAAAAACCTATCCAGCGCTAATCTATTTGCACAATAAATACGCCTCCACCGAAGCCTTCAGCAGCTTTGTAAAAATGATCGCTGCCAATGACTACATCGTATTTATGCCCAACTACAGAGGCAGTTATAACTTGGGCGAATCCTTTCAAAAATCTGTCATTGATGATGCGATGGAAGGCCCAGCGCTTGATGTCATAAAAGGACTAGAGTCCATACAAGACCAAGGCTTTATAGATCCAAATAAAATCTCCATTTATGGACATGGTTATGGTGGATTGGTCGCACTCGGTCTTGCTGCAAAGTACGACAAGTGGAGCTCCATTATCGTCCACAATCCCATAACCGATTGGCTAGATTTATTGACTTTAAGTCATTTGAATTCCAATTACCAAATGCCGAATATTTCTTCCCCTTGGACGGATAAAAAAGTCTTAGCCAATTATCAAAATCAATCTCCATTGTACCATGTGCACAAGATAAAAGCCAAGACGCTCATCTTTGCAACGGACGTCCCCTATTACCCA
>CALIAG010000472.1 GCA_938041325.1 uncultured Saprospiraceae bacterium
ATTCTTGATTTAAAAGAAGACTTCCGCTCTTCGATTCAGGAAGATTGCGAAGCTTGTTCTTGTAAAAGTGGAAATGTAATTTCTTTAAAAGTTGATGAAACGCATGTTACTGCACTTGCAGCTTTTGGATTCCAGTAACATTTTGTAAGCTATTAAAAATGAAGCTCATGAAAAATCTAATTGTATTATTAGCCCTATTTTCCATAACCTTTTTCAATTCATGTTCGAAAGATGATGATATTAAAGTTGGGAACGAATTTGATCTTAAACTTGAACAAACATTGACCTTCAAAGAAGGTGGATTTGACCTTGAACTAATAAATGTTGCGGACAGTAGATGCCCACCAAACATGGATTGTCTTTGGCCAGGTGCAGGGGTTATTGATATTCGAATCATCGATGGGGAAGATGCAATCACGACTATTCAATTGTCAACCAATGATAACTACATTACCAATACAGTTAACTATGGTGGTTTCACATTTGAACTGATCGACTTACTCCCTTATCCTGGCAGTTTTAATTTAAACTCTTCCGAGTACACAGCTGTATTGAAAATAACCAATTAACAAACACAAGCTTATGAGACTTTTAGTAAATATCTTTGCTTGTTTTTTTTGCATAATATTTTTGAATTCCTGTTCTAATTCTGATACTTGGGTAGAAAGAGAACTTACTCAATGCGCAGACGATGACATTGCAACCTATACCATTGACACAACCAGAGAAGGAGAATTATTAGAAATTAAGCGCACGATCGAAGACTCCTTGAAAATTGATATTATCGAAATTAAAGAAGAATTTCGTTCAACATTAGAAGAAAGTTGTAGAGCTTGTTCTTGCAAAACAGGTTTTGTGATTTCTTTAAAAATTGATGAGGCTCACGTAGAAGCTTTATCCGCATTCAGATTTTACTAATATTTCTAACCTATTAAAAACTAAACTCATGAAAAACCTAATCGGATTAATATGCCTCTTTTCCATCACTTTTTTCACCTCTTGCTCAAAAGATGATGTCATTAAGATTGGAGAAGAATTTGAAGTTAAAATCGAAGAAACATTCGCCTTTGAAGAAGGTGGCTTTGAAATTAAATTTATTAAAGTTGAGGACAGTAGATGTCCGTCAGATGCAATATGCGTTTGGGAAGGAAGAGGGGTTGCTGATCTCCAAATCACCCCAATAGAAAATGAAAATACAACGGTACAATTGGCGACTGCTCCTAGCTTAGTAGATTCACTTACGAAAACTGCAGTTTACGACAATTATATTATTGAATTGATTGACCTACTTCCCTATCCAGATACCAACACAACAAATGATGAATATTCTGTCGTTTTGAAAATAACGAATCAATAAAACTTAAACCCTATGAAAAATCTAATCGGATTAATTTGCTTGATATCGTTGACGCTATTCACTTCATGTTCAAAAGAAGATGTCATTAAGCTTGGAGAAAATTTTGATCTTAATTTTGAACAAACATTGGCTTTCGAAGAAGGTGGATTTGAAATTAAACTCATAAAAGTAGACGACAGCAGATGCCCAACAAGAGTGCTTTGCGTCACGGCTGGAGCTGGGGTAATCGAATTACAGATCACCCATCCAGATCACGAAGACGTCATCATGCGATTGGCAATAGCAGACAATAGTTTAATAAATATTCCGGGTAGCTCTGCTTATCAAGACTACCGTATAGAATTCATCGATCTTCTGCCCTACCCTGAAAGTGATGCGATCGAGCTGTCGCAATACACTGCTGTTTTGAACATCACAAAAGAATAAAATCCTAAACTAATGAAAAATCTAATTGGATTCATTTGCTTGATCTTAATGATACTTTTCTATTCTTGCTCCAAGCAAGATTCAATTAAGATTGGAGATAATTTTGATCTTAATTTTGAACAAACCTTGGCTTTTGAAAAAGGAGGTTTTGAACTTGAATTTATAAAAGTGATCGACAGCCGATGCCCAACCAATTCTCTGTGCCATTGGCCTGGAAGTGCGATAATTGACCTTCAGATAATTCATCCAGAAAATGAAAACGCAATCATACGATTGGAGACCGCGCTTAACGCCCCAATTAGTATTCCGAACACCGCTGTTTACAATGATTATATTATTGAATTGATTGACTTACTTCCTTATCCAGAAAGGGATACGATCGCTCATTCACAATACACAGCCGTTTTGAACATCACTCAACAATAAAATTTTAATCCCTTGAAAAAATTAAATTTATTTTTGCTTTTAGCGACATTATTCATTCTAACATCTTGCAATGATTCAGACGTTTGGATGTCCTACAATCAAACCTATTGTGCTGATGAATGGCATGATCTTATTACTGATCCCAACGACGAAACTCAAGTTTTGAATACAGTGACGGATTATCTATCTGAGGTACACGGAATTACTGTTTTAGAATCCAACATTGAACTTAATGCAGACTTTTTATCTTCTTGTAATGCATGTAATTGTACTGCCGGAAAAACCATAAAAGTAAAAGTGGACGAAGCTCACATTGATGAACTTGAAGATTTAGAATTCTTTCAATAACGCAATTCAAAAGCGATAAGAAGAAGAGGTACTTTATGTTTCGAAAAAAAATTCTCGCAAAACTCAATATTAGTAGAAATGAAAAACTATAACTTAATAATCTGCACTTTGCTACTCTTTATGCTTAGTTGTTCAAAAGATAAAAGCACTCAATTCGAATGTATAAATACAACTCTGGAAGAATTCGAGATGGTTGCATTTGAAGGACAAGACATGGGCTGTAAATTCTTTCTAGAATTATTTCACTATAATAACAAACAGTATTTCTTACTCGGAAATCATTGTGCAGATATGATAAGCTACCCAACAGATTGTGAGGGAAATACCTTATGCCAAAATGCACAAAATTCTGAATGTTTAGCGTTTTATAGGAATGCAAAAAATATTGGAATAATTGGAATTAAGGAATAAAAAAAACTAAAGCTAAGCCCCTAATCGGGCATGAAAACTTAAATAAAATATCATGATGAATAAATTAATTTTACTACTCTCTTTGGTCTTCATTTTTTCTTGCAACAAAGAACCCATTGAATCCTTAAACCTTCAATGGAAGCCAATCAAGATAAGCACCATTAAAAACACCTTCGAGCCGCGAAATGGTCCAGTTTCAGAAAAAACTACCAGCTTCGAATACAATGAAGAAGATCAACTGACCAGAGTAATCGATCTAAATGAGGAGGAATGGACTTTTATTTACGATGAAGATGGAAAACTATTAACCATCAATCGATTTCACTCAAACAACGCTCTGATTTCAAAAGATACTTTTATTTATGCTTCAGAAATCAAAATAGACGAAGTCCATCATTACCAAGTTAATTACACCAATCAACTTTTGGAACTTCATTCCGTTTTGAAATACAAATATGACAACCTCAATCAAATCGTTCAAGTAGACACTGACTATCTAATTTGGGATACCAATTCTAAAGTGAAATACTTTTGGTCAAAAGGAAATATTGTAGAAGCAAAATCATGGTCAGATGGAGAGTTATCGTCAGGAACAAAATTCAAATACGATGACAAGCCGAATTACAAAAACAACAATCCTTATTTTTTCCTTTTATCAGGCAGCTGGTCTAAAAACAATAGCATTGAATCTGACTTGACAGAATATGAAAGCACTATAGCAATAGAATATTACTGCTATATCTGTAAAACGAAATACAACTATAAGGATGGTCGACCTTCCAAAGCAGAATACGAATGGAATTCAACAGATGAAATAAGCTATTTCGATTAAAAAGAAGCTTAAACAAGCGAAAAAAATTCATAATAACACCGAATAATTCACAGGATGCTTGTATTTTGGACCATGTCCTCAATGCAAGCATCTTTTATTTTTCTGGTCCTGCTTTTTTGCAATCCTTCCTTAGCACAATTCCCACTCCTGCTACATGGTCACTCGCACAATGATTATACCCGCGAACGTCCTTTGCAGGAAGCTTTGGAAAATGGCTTTACTTCCATAGAAATAGATGTTTTTAGTTGGAAAGGACAAATTAAAGTCGCTCACTTAAAGCAAAAACTCAAAAAGAAACCTACCATAAAGGAGCTTTATCTTGAACCACTCAGTAAAATCATCACGCAAAATGAAGGAACTGTTTTTCAAAATGACAGTACCCAATTGGTTTTGATGATTGATTTAAAAAAGGACAAAAAGGTTTTATACCACTTGCTCAAAAATCAATTTAAAGAATACGAGTCTATTATTGAAATTCATAAAGATGGTCAAACCAAATGGGGACCGATTAGGATCGTGCTCTCAGGAAAACCACCAATGGATAGCCTATTATTGGATAATCCAAAGTACTTTACAGCCGATCTCCATCCACCCAACTGGAGCAGCAATACCTCTGCGAAACTGGCTCCCAGAGCAAGTAGCAACTACAATAAACATTTTACTTACAAAGGAAAGGGACTGATTCCTGAATCTGATCAATCTTTGATTAAGAATCTTGTAAAAGAAGCCCATGACTCTGGCAGGAAAATAAGGTTTTGGGCAAGTGATGACAATGCAGAAGTTTGGAACTTTCTTTTAGAGAACGGAGTAGATTGGATCAATGTAGACGATCTAAAAAAATTTAGAGCATACTATTTAAAGAAATATAAATAATTATTCCAAACTCTATTGTTGTACAGCACATGCTCAATCGATCACGGAATGCTTAAAATCCCAAAGAAATGACAATGCCATAAATAGGAATGATTTATGAATCCTAAAACCTCGAAGGGGTGAAATTATTATAACTTAAAGGCAAATTTAAAAACCATACTAAACCCCGTAGGGGTGACACAATCCTAAGACAATAACATCAAACATATGAAAACCAATATTAAAGCATGGGCTTTATTAAACCTTGTAGGTTTTATAGGAACCATCATTGTAAATGCACTTGCCATAACACTTCCAATAAATAATCGGACAACCCAAGAACTTTCTGATTTTTATCCCAATCTTTTTGTTCCCATTGGATTGACCTTTTCAATATGGAGTATCATTTATCTTTTACTCCTCATTTTTATCGTCCATCAATTGCGCTTTGCGTTCCGTAAGTCTTCAAATCCCCGCAATAATTTTATTGATAAAATCGGCCCTTGGTTCCTCATTTCTTGCGTTGCCAATATGCTCTGGATAATTGCTTGGCATTATGAAATTGTTTGGTTATCCCTGCTTATTATGTTTTGCATCCTTGGTTCACTGATTGCCATTTATGAAAGCTTGGAAATAGGTAGATCCTCTGCAAAAAAAGAAGAAAAAGTTTTGGTCCACATCGCCTTTAGTGTTTACCTAGGGTGGATCAGCATAGCGACAATTGCAAACTTTACCGCCTTGCTCGTGAATTACAAATGGGGAGGATTTGGAATCGAAGATTATGGTTGGGCCATTGCACTAATTGCGATTGGTGCTGGACTTGGGCTAAGAATGCTCACATTTAGAAAAGACATTTTTTATGCTTTAGTGGTAGCTTGGGCATTCTACGGCATTTATTTAAAACAAAGCATGGGAACCGAAACAGAAAATCTGTATGTCACTTATGCAGCTTTAGGTTTCCTTTCGTTGATCTTGATTGGAACGTTAGTTGTTTTGGTTTTCCAAAAAGGAACCTACTTGCAAAGAGAAAATTAAATTAGAATTCAAATAGCTTAAAAACAATATCTAATTCCCAAAAACACGTTTAATAAATATTCTTTTTAATAAAAGGTAGGGTTAAGGTATGAATGTCCGTTTAACTATAGATAGCTAATTTTTAAATGTTTTCACCCATAAAATATTTATATGAGACTACCTTATTTACTTTGCCTAGCATTTATTAGTCAAGTTTCTTTTGCTCAAGTTTACAGCCCTTTCATTCATGTCGATCAATTTGGCTATTTGCCAGATGATGACAAAGTGGCTGTAATAAGTGATCCCCAAATTGGATTCAACTCAGACAGTAACTTCACCCCTTCCAACACCTTGCAAGTCATTGACGAAGCTTCAGGCAACGTCGTTTTTGAGGGAGAACCCAATTCTTGGAACGGAGGAGTTACCCATAATCTATCAGGGGACAAAGGCTGGTGGTTCGACTTCTCTAACATAAGTGATCCAGGAACTTACCATATATACGATCCGGTGAATGACGAGCAATCGGCTTCTTTTAAAATAAATACCGATGTTTATTATGGTGTTCTTAAAGCTGCTTCCAGAATGTTCTTTTACAATAGATGTGGGTTTGAAAAAACCAGCGAGTTTGTTCCAGCGGAATATGCAGATGGAATGAGCTTCAATAATCCTTTGCAAGACGCAGAATGCAGGTATTACCTTGATCCGGAAAATGAAAGTCTGGAAAAAGATCTATCTGGAGGTTGGTTTGATGCAGGCGATTACAACAAATATGTCACTTTTGCCACAGAACCCATGCATTTGCTTTTGAGTGCATACGAAGACAATCCTTCTGTTTTTGCCGATGACTGGGGGATTCCAGAATCTGGAAATTCTATTCCAGATATTATTGATGAGTTGAAATGGGAATTGGATTGGTTGCGCAAAATGAATAACGATGATGGAAGTACACACATCAAAATGGGCAGTATTTCTCATAGCGAAAACGTTGCATCTCCACCAAGTGACAACACAGATAGAAGGTATTATGGACCAACTTGTACCAGCGCCGAAATTGTAATTGCAGGTATTTTTGCCCATGCCTCTCATGTCATGGCGGAAATCGAAGGTTTAGAAGATTTTGCAGCAATTTTAGCTACGGAAGCGCAAACAACATGGAACTATGTTTTGCCTAAAATCAATAGTGGAGATTTTGATGAAGAATGTGATGATGGAACCATTAAAGCAGGAGATGCTGACATGGACGCAGCTAAGCAAAAAGCACATGCAGTATCTAGTGCAGCATACCTTTTTCAAGTCACCAATGAAGCCTCACATAATGACTACGTTGCCAATAACCTAAATGATACTGAACCCATCGCTACAGGCTTCTGGGGACCATATGACCTTTCTATAAAAGATGCCTTATCCATGTATAGCAGTTTGCCAAATGCAACGGCGGCTGCAAAACAAACCATCATAGCGTCCGCCACTCAAGAAGTTTCTAATAATTACAATGATCTTTTTGAATTCAGTCCCGATGATTTGTACCGAACAGCAATGCCGGAATGGGCCTATCACTGGGGAAGCAATATGCCAAAAGCCAACTTAGGAAATATGAATATGCTGATGCAAAAAAATGGCTTAAGCGGAATAGATACTGAGTCAGCAAGAAAAGCAGCGTTAGAACATTTGCATTATTTCAATGGTGTCAACCCGCTAGGAATGGTTCAATTGAGCAATATGTATGAATTAGGAGCGGAAAATTCTGTGAACGAAATTTACCATACTTGGTTTGCTGACGGGACGCCATTTGACCATGCATTGACTTCTGAATTTGGTCCTCCTCCTGGTTTTGTAACAGGTGGTGCCAACAAAGATTTCAGCCTTAACATCACACCTCCTGCTGGTCAGCCAGCGATGAAATCTTACTTGGATTTTAATGACAATTGGCCCAATAATTCTTGGGAAATTTCAGAACCCGCAATTTATTACCAAGCTGCATTTATCCGATTGGTTTCTTATTTTGCTGATCCACAATCTTCCGTAGTACTTCCTGTATCAATCAGTGAATTCTATGTGAATGAATCAGATTGTGAAAATCGCCTAACATGGACCACTTCCTCGGAAAGTGAAAATGACTATTTCGAAATTCAAAAACGCAATGCGAATGGGGAGTTTGAAACCATTGGAAAAGTACAAGGTGCAGGCAACAGCTTGCGATCTCATACCTATTCATTTTTAGATAAGACCAGATCTAAAAATCCAGTATACCGTTTGAAACAAGTTGATTTTAATGGATCATTTACTTATTCTAAAAAGATCTCTATTGCGAAAAAATCTTGTGGTGAAATTGCAGAGATACTCCTTTCTCCCAATCCCGCTTCAACAAATTTAAATATAGAAATATCCAGCAAAAATTATTCGGGTCCAATTCAAATAGAATGTTTTGATGCCTTGGGGCAACTGCTTAAAAGCACAACAATAGAATTGAATGCAAGAAGTACGAATGAAAGCTGGAACATAGTTGATCTCCAGTCAGGAATGTACTATTTGGTCAGTTCATTTTCGAATGGTCAAAAGATTCAAACTAAATTTACTAAAGTCGACTAGAAATATTTTAATATTCCTAAATCCAAATGAATAGTCTCAATTGCAAAACATGCTTTTGGGACTTTTTCTTTTGTTCTTTTCATATATTGAGATATAAATCTTTCTAATTATGAAAAACACCGTCCCACCACCTCCTAAAAACATCTCCGCAAGCACTGTTCTAGAACGAATGGTTGATGCCATAGCAATACGGTTTGACCTTGCTACTCGTGGTCTTCAAGATGCACAATTGGATTTTAGACCAGTAGATTCAAGCATGTCCATTGGCGAAGTGATAGCGCACATTCATTCCTTGGTTGATTGGACGATAAAATGTTTTGACAAAAATGCAAAAAGACAAAAGCCATATCCAACTGTCGTTTCTTATAGAATTGCAATCAAAGAGGTTTGCGAAGAATTAAAATCAAATCTTAGAAAATTAGAGGATAAAGACCTTGCAGAAATCTCTGTTTATTTAAAAAGAACCGACACCCACTACCCTTTTTGGAATTTGATAAATGGACCTATAGCAGATGCATTGACACATATTGGTCAAATCAATTCCTGGCGGAGGATCGCAGGAAATCCTTGCCCGAAGATCAGCCCTTTTACTGGAGAGCATTATTAAAAAAGGGCTTCTCGATTCAGTTCAGATCAAGAAGCCCTTTTAAGTATTTATGCAATCCTTATTTCACAAATTTCTGAAAATAAGTATCCGTACCATTTTTAATTTTCAATAAATAAACACCACTCAACAATTGATCTGTGGCTATATTCGTGATCACATCACTTGGAGTGAAAGTAGAAATCCTTTTCCCATCCGTAGCAATAACTTCAATCGCATCTGCTACAATAGATCCCGTTTCTACAAACAAATGATTGGTTACTGGATTCGGATAAATGGCCCATTCTTTTGGCAAAACGTTGAAGACATCTAAAACTAAATCCGTTCCAAAGGTTCCTCCACTTACCATTAACACTTCTTCATTTGGTGTCAAAGCCAAATCTGGAATCAGTTGAAATTCTGCTCTTTGGCCTATTGGTGCATTTTGCAAAACAGTGTAATTTATATTCATGATTTTTCCGGAATCCATAATTAGGCCATTGGCCGGAGCACTGATACTAACTTGATAAGATCCATCTACAATTCTTACCATTCTTATATCTGCTTCGTGCAAAATGCTTCCTTCAAAATCGTAAGACAACGAATTGATATCGATATAGGATTCTGGAACAGTAATGGTAAAAGCCAAACCAGATAGCCCATTGCTAACAAGAGGATCACTGACTAAAAGAATCGGCATTCTATAAGTGTTATTTGGGACAAGTCCACTGTAAGGCATCGTTACCAAAAGCGAAGTGGAAGAATTGATCTCTTCTAACTCCATTGTATTGGTTCCATCTGAATGTATATTTCCAAAATGCATTTCAACGACTGTCAAATCAGCTTCTGTAACTGTACCATCGCCATTTGCATCGGCGTGATTATAATTGATTTCATTTTCAAATGATTGAGCCCAATTTTCAGTTCCTTGACTAATCCAAACATTTGGGTTCGTCGTCCTTGCCGGACCTGTACTGCCCATTGCTTTAGCCACATACAAAACATCTACGTTATCTACTTTACCATCAAAATTAGTATCTCCTGGCCAAACAATAGTTTCTGGTGCAGGCGGTATCTGAAACTCCAAACTCCAAGACTCTAAAACTGCATTTTCTCCAGCCATACATACACAACCTATTGCCAATTTCCAATCACCACCAACTGAATTGCCGGCTACATTAAAATCATTTAAATCACAATTGGGTGCTGGACCAGTTGCTAGTAATAAATCAGAAACAGCTTGATCACCGCAAGTCAAAGTATAATCTCCTTCCAAGCAAATGGCTCCACCGGAACAATATTCTATATAACCTTCACCAGCTGTCAAGGGATTGTTGGATCCTATGGTAAAGCAAACGTTGGCGTTAGATTCAGATCCAGCACATCCACCGGCATTATTGTTATCGTCTCCCATCAGCATATAGTTTAAACCGTCTGGAGATTCCAATGAAAGAAACACATCTGACAGCCAACTGTGTTGAACGGTCACACAGACTCTAGCTAAAGGAAGTGCGCCAAGATCATTGGTACCTAATTCCGGGACAGTGATCATTGAGTAAATCATACCTGTGCTGTCGGCTTCCGTTTGAAAGTCTAAGGGACATTCAGCGCAGTTGTATTGAGCACTTAGCTGTGTTGTAGAAATTAAAAATAAGGCAAGAATTGGGAGGTAGAGGTTTTTCATTGCTAAATATTTTGTGATTAAAAAGGTAAAAGTTGTTCGATTTTAGAAAAAATCAGGCAGGCAGGTCATGACTCATCAAAATCACGGGCGATTAAAAATAACAATAAAACTAAGAATCACAGAATTTGTTTGCGTATTGTTTAGGTTTTGCAATATATATTACAATTCTTTGACATATTCTCAGAAGAAAGCCTAAATAAATTATAGCTTTTATTGAATTGATTTGAATCCCTTTCCTTTTTGTACTTTTGTGCATCAAAATTTTAATTACATGCTAGAGAAAGTCAAAGCCTTTCCACAATGGAAAAATTACGCTTCATTCATCGAATCCCGGAAAGTTGGATTGCATGATAAAGCAGATTTTTTTTTAGAAAGATTTGTAAAGGAAATGTCCAGTAGAAATTTCGGCGAAAGAAAAGAATTTGCGGAATGGATTAGCCAACAAAAGCATGAAGACAAAAGATTGTCTAAATGGGTTTCGAAAGATTTAAATACGCTTGTAGTTGTCCCTACCTTAAAAGAATGGTGTGAATTAGAACCAGAGAATCCTGTTCCTTTTCGGTGGCTGAATACTGTGGACAGTTTGATCCAAGCAATAGATTTAGACCCGGAAGAACAAATTGCACGATACGAATTGTGTTACAAAGTTCTTAGTCATGTCGACTACAACCAACACTCGCTTTTTGACAATACTTACCTTGGAGATCCAGAGCAAGACCTGGGTTTATTAAATCTCATACTTTTAAAAACACCGGGTATGACCTTAGGAGATCCGCAAAAGACTTTTGAAGAAATTGTATTCAGAGCATCTACAGCTGAATATTTTATTCAATACCAACAACTGCCAAAACCCAACCCAATATCATTTCTTGATTGGGTTTCTAACAACTTTCCAAACTTTGATTATGAAAACTATTTTACGCCTGTAGAACCACGGCCAGATGAAGAAGAGCAAGAAAGTTAAAACGTAAAAAGTGCTCATCTCTTGCTAGATTTGAATTGAGCACAAACGCATGCCAAACAAAAACTACTTTGTATTCAAAAAACCTAAAACAATATATCCAAATCAGTAAAGATTAATTCACGCCATCTTCATCGCACTTCACCATTTCCTTCAACACCTCCGCTTTGATGCGCACCAATTCATCAAATTTATCCTTATCAATATTTGAACTAAAAAAAGAAGAATAAACAATCTCAATTGCATTAGCTGGCCCAGAACCTGCTTCGATTTCTTTTTTTACTTTTTTTATAAAAAGCGTTTTTAATTTGACAACGGGTTCAGTATGCGCACTGGATTTAACTTCTGTTTTTGAAATTGTAGCATTTCCAACAAAGGCCATATCCTGCGCATTGGACATATTTGTCTGAAACAAAAAAACCGAAAAGACTATAGATCCTTTTAGAATTACGGCTTTGGCAAAGGCAAGACTAGCCTTACGAGTGTAAGATTGGTTGTTCATGTTCGTTGTTTTTGCTTAACAATAAAGGAGGGAAAGTCTTTTGTGTTTATTGCTGGACGGCAATGGAAGGGATTGTTTCCAGTCATTTGGATATACAGTAAAAGTACGTAACTATTTACTTAAGGGATATACCCTATTTTCGTTAAATTAAACATGGTGTTTCTTTTTAATACTCGATAAGAAATGGTGTTAACTTACTAATATTTCCATTGAATTTTGTTAGTTTGGTATCAACAAACACCCTCAAAATACCTACAAATGAAAAACGCATTCCTTCTATCCATTTTATTTTTCTTTTCGGTGACAATCGTAAATGGCCAAGACACAGACCGTAAAATTCAATTCCCTGATATCAAAGACTACAAGACATTGCTCTGTGATTTTCATATTCACACGGTTTTTTCTGATGGTTCTGTTTGGCCAGATATAAGAGTTGATGAAGCAGTACGAGACGGTCTAGATGCCATTTCATTGACCGAACATATTGAGTACAACCCGCATAGTGAGGACATTCCTCATCCAGATAGAAACCGTTCATATGAAATTGCAAAAAAATTAGCGATCCCACATGACCTTATCGTTGTCCATGGAGTGGAACTAACTAGAGATTTACCACCAGGCCATAGCAATGCCATTTTTATTGAGGATGCCAATAAATTTAAAATAGAAGATCCGAAGGAACAATTCCTAGAGGCCCAGCGTCAAGGGGCATTCGTTTTTTGGAATCATCCCAACTGGATCCGCCAATCAGATGATGGTATCGCAAAGTTGACAGATATGCATAAGGATTTAATCAAAAACAAATTGCTGCATGGTCTAGAAGTTGTCAATGACATCACCTATTCTGATGAAGCATTGGACATCGCCACTGATCAAAACTTAACGGTCATGGGTTGCTCAGATGTGCATGGATTAGTAGACTGGACTTATAACTTGAAGACAGGAGGTCATCGACCAATTTCATTGGTATTTGCAAAAGAAAGAACAGAAGCCTCTATCAAAGAAGCGCTCTTTGCAGGCCGTACAGTGGCATGGTTCAACAATATCTTAGTTGGGACGGACAAGAATTTAAAAGATATTATTTACGCAAGTTTAAAAGTAGATAAAAAAAATTATATCGGCTCCTCCTCTATCGTTGAGTTTGAAATTAGCAACAACTCTGATGCACGATTTTTATTGAAAAACATTTCTAAATTCACTTTCAATATGCAGTCGGACATCATTGAAATTCTTCCTCATTCTACGAAAAAATTTCAATTAAAAACGTTGGAGCAATTGTACACGACCCAATTGCGATTTGAAGTTTTGAATGCGGTCAGTGGTAAAAATAAGCATCCGGAGATTTCTATGCTGTTCTAAAAAAATCCGCTGTAAAATAAGATTTCTAAATTTGAAACGTAGAATAAAACGATTAACGCTTATTGACTGTTTTAGATGTCGCAGCTACGCCGCTTAAAAGGTGATTGTGCTGTTGATTCCATAAAGATATCGCTCCTCTGGAGCTTGATTTATGGCCTCTAAATTAGCATAGCCAATTTGATAGATTTTTTCGAAAGGCATACAAGAATAATATCCTCAGTCTCCATGATTTAAATTTCAATTAAGCTCCAAAGGAGCGATACCTTAGCTACAAATAGTAAGCATTTCCCTTTTTCTTGGCTAATTTATATATGAGAAGGCAGTTATCAAATTCAAAATTTTGTTGGCTTTACATTTTTGCCTAAGCTCCAGAGGAGCGACACCTTTATAGCCATATGCATTAAAGTCAATTAAGCGCCGTAGCTGCGATATCTTAATTACAAATCATAACAATTTCGCTTCTCCTTAGCTAGCTGGGATAGAATAAAATAGTTATCAAATTCATACTGTTGTTGGCTCTACAGTTTTGCCAAAGCTCCAGAGGAGCGAAAACTTTATAGCTATATGTTTTAAAGTCAATTAAGCGCCGTAG
>CALIAG010000473.1 GCA_938041325.1 uncultured Saprospiraceae bacterium
GTGGTTGGATGTAATAGCTTTTTGATGAAGGCCCTACTTGCTGTACATTGGTGAATTTGTTGCTCGAAAGATAGGTTCTTGAATTCAGGATGATCGATGCTGTGCCCTCCAAAAGTAAAGCCGTTTTCAGACATCGTTTTAATCTCTTCAGAAGTCAAATAGGGTTTTTCTTTTTCAAGGAAACTATTAAAATCGTATTCAATTAATGTAGCGAATTTATCCAGTTTTAATCTGCTGGAATAATTTACGTTCAAAAGAGATTCTTTAATCGAATTTTCATTCCCAAAAATATCTCTACTTGTTTTTAGTTGATTTTTGGAAAGCGGATGTTTAGAAATTTGCTCTATCAGCAAACTTGTTTTGTAGCGATAAAACAAATCTTTGTTATCCACAAATGCACTATTCAGAAACACCGTTGCAGGAATTTCTTTCTTCTGCAAAATAGGGCTAGCCGTTTCCAATACTCCTCGTAAGCCATCATCAAAAGATAAAAAAAACACCTTTTCTTCAAAAGGCTTTTTAGAAAGAAGATGAAACTCCAACTCGTGCAAATCTATTGGACGAAAATGTTTTAACAAGTAATCCATGTCCTGTTCAAACTGCGCAACAGGTCGGACCCGATAAAGGTGTTTTATATGATCTAAGTTTTGCTTGTCTTTTACCGTATGATAAAAAGGTAGGAATAAATTTTGCTTGGAACGCCTAACCAACTCCCCAAGAGAAAATCTAGGAGCAATTAAATTCAAAGCATGTAGTAGTTGGCGTTTCAATGGTTATTTTTTTCTTACAACAATCAATCCGTCGCGGATAGGCAACAGCACGTTTTCTACCCGTTGGTCATTGTTTATTTTTTCAACAAAAGAATTTAAAATTTGACTGTCTACATCTCGTTTTTTGTGCAATACTTTTCCATACCAAAGAACGTTATCCGCTAAGATAATTCCACCTGGATTTACATGGTCAATGATTAAGTCATAAAACGCATCGTAGTCTTTTTTACCAGCATCAATAAACACCATATCCCATTTCTCATTCAAAGAAGGAATAATGTCAAAGGCATCTCCATAATGTGTTTTTACCTTTTCAGTTAAACCCGCTTTTTTTAAATATTTTTCAATAATATAATCCAATTCATCATTCACTTCGATGGTGTGCAAGAGTCCATCTTCTTTTAATCCTTGAGCTAGGCAAATGGTGGCGTATGCTGTAAAAGTACCGATTTCAAGAATGCGTTTTGGTTGAAGAGTTTTGCTCAAAAGGCTCAACAAGCTTCCTTGTAAATGCCCACTGATCATCTGAGGAGAAAGCGCTTTTAAATACGTTTCTCTCTCCAAGTCATAGAGCACTTCATGACCAGGACTTGTGTATTTATCACAATAATCTTTTAGTTCTTTTTCTTGTAAACTCATTGCCGGGAAAGATCAGGTTTTGGTTCGAAAAAACTTTTTATAAAGGGGTAAAAAAATACAGCTAGAATTATAATAGCGGCACCATAATAAAATCCAGTACTCAGTTGTTCGCCTTCATTCAAAATGAAATACGCCAATATGATTCCGTATACCGGTTCAAGGTTTACGGTAAGGTTTGCTGCAAAGGCGGAAATATGTTTAAGCGCTCTCAATGATAAAACGAATGCCAATGTTGTACAGAGTAAAGCGAGTATCCCCAAGTATACCCAATCCATTCCAACAGGCATAAAAGAAAGATTAGGGTCATTCCAAAATAATATTGGGAGTAAAAAACAAATAAATATCCATGCACTTGTCAATTCAATAAAAGTGATATTCATTGAATCTGTAGTTTCTACAAATTTTTTATTTAAAATAGTAAAAACAGCTGCTAGCAATGCAGAGGTCAAGCCAAGTAAAATTCCAAAAATCATATCTGAACCAGTAGACTGAACTACTAAAAACATTCCTGGAATGATGAGCAAACCCAAGCCTATCTCGTAGTATTTAATCTTTTCTCTGAGGATTAGGGGTTCTAAAATAGAGGTGAAAAAACTTGCTGTCGCCATACAGACCAAACAGATGGAAGCGTTGGAAAACTTAATCGATCCAAAAAAAGTGATCCAATGCAAAGCGATCAAAACCCCGATTCCCATGAATTTTAAAATCAAACTCTTTGGCAAACCTTTCAACGTTTTTCCAAATCGAATTAAAACAAATAAACTCATGGAAGTTATCAAAACCCTCCACCAAACCAACACCGTTGCAGATAGACTAATCAGATCGCCCAATATTGCGGTAAGCCCAAAAAGAGCAACCGCAATATGCAACTCAAAATAGGCTTGTTTTGTTTTGTTCATTTTCTTTAAATCATCTAACAGGAATACTCAATTTGGGTAGAATTTTCGATGTAAAAGAACGAATTTACAGGTCAAATTCCTATCTTTGGATTAGAAGAGAAGTTAATTTTACAATTTTATACAAAGTAACTTCTTACACAATCCACTTAAATCCTTTTTAAACTTAATATGAAAAATTTAGTTTATTAAGAATTAAACTTCCAAAATCGATTTCTATGACTTTAAATATTGGCGACAATGCGCCTAACTTTACATTAAGAGCTTCTGATAAATCTGAAGTCTCATTAAGTGATTTTAAAGGTAAAAATGTAGTGATTTTATTTTTCCCTGCAGCATTTACCGGAGTTTGTACAGAAGAATTATGCAGCACTAGGGACAGCATCGCTGATTATAGTGGAATGAATGCTGAGGTTTTAGCGATTTCAGTAGACTCTGTTTTCACTTTGGAAAAATTCAAAGCGGAACAAAAATTGAACTTCAATTTATTATCTGATTTCAATAAACAAGTGTCAAGGTCTTATGGATCGTTGTATGAAAATTGGATTTTGGATATGAAAGGCGTTTCCAAAAGATCTGTTTTTGTAATTGATCAGAATGGAAAAGTGGCGTATACCGAAGTTTTAGAAAATGCAGGGGATATGCCGAATTTGCAAGCAGCAAAAGACGCTGTTGCAGCATTAAATTAGCCAAATCGTTATAAATTTTAATATTTTCTACCCTTGAAGGGAACAAATTATTAGAAAAATGCGTTTTTTGAATGTCTAACAAAAAAAAATATTCAGGAATGGTATTAAATCATGTAAGCGAAGCACTGGAAGAAGTATTATTGGAAGAACAATTAACTGATGTTGGAAATCAGTCCCAATTGGTGGTTCATAATGATGAAGTAAATACTTTTGACTGGGTCATAAAATGCTTCACAGAGATCCTTCAACACTCTCCAGAACAAGCGGAACAATGTTCCCTTATTATTCACTTTAAAGGCAAGGCAATTGTTAAAACTGCTCCTTTAAAAGAATTGAGACCATTGAAAGATGGCCTTACGGATCGTGGCCTTTCCGCAGTGATTGAATCTTGCACTGATTAATTCGAAGAAATTAACCTATTAATATTTTCATTTCCATTTAAGTGCTAGGTCAAAAATAAGTTACAGTATAATTGTTGAGTCTTTTAGCCTAACTCTTCCTTGTTTTATCGTTCAAGCCAACAAGGATTAAACTCAAAAACAAGTCGATTTATACTAAATCCTTCACCAATTAATGTTAACCTATTTTTGTCCAACCACTTTGGAAATTTAAGGCAATGACTTAACTTAGTCGTTGCCTTATTTTTTTTTGTTTAAGTTCAGGATCAAATAAAGATTTTCAGAACTTATTGACCAATTACTTATTTAAAACCAGCTAACATTTGCCCATTTATTGGTTGTCAGAAGAAGATTACAAATTCCCCCATCCCGAACTTGCTAACGAGGATGGCATTGTAGCAATTGGTGGCGACTTATCCCCTCAACGACTTTTGATCGCTTACCAAATCGGACTTTTCCCTTGGTTCAATCCTGACGATCCCATTTTATGGTGGTCTCCCGATCCGCGTTTTGTACTTTTTCCCGATAAACTGAAAGTAGCGAAAAGTATGCGGACTTATTTTAATCAAAACAAATACAAAGTTACTTGTGATCGAGAATTTGAAAAAGTCATGCGTTCTTGTCAAATAAATGAACGGAAAGGGCAAAGTGGAGGGACTTGGATCTCAGAAGAGATGATTGAAGCTTATTCCCAATTGCACGAATTGGGTTTCGCTCATTCGGTGGAAGTGTGGGATGGAGAAGCCTTAGTAGCAGGTTTGTATGGAATTGGTTTGGGGAAAATATTTTATGGGGAATCGATGTTTACGAACGTGAGCAATGGATCTAAATTTGGTTTTATATCCTTAGTCAGAGAATTGGAAAAGCAAGGCTACTGGTTGATTGATTGCCAACAAGAAACAAACCATTTGAAAAGCATGGGTGCGGAGCCAATGGTGCGGAAAGAATTTCTCGAATACATGGACCGCAATGCAAAAGAGCAAACGAAACCAGAGAAGTGGCTTAACCTTTTCGATAAAGATTAATTGATCTTGTTTTTAATTTCCTTCGTCTATATTTCTGTTTAATTTCTTTCGAAAATTCCATATTGCTTATCTAAAAGACGGATAAAAAATAAAGTTATCAATTTTGATTTTGGTAAATTTTCTAAGTGTTTGACTGGTAAGGAAAAAACGTGAAAGTTTACTGAAATCCTAAAAAAAAATGATGATTTTATTTTCGTCAAACTACTATTAGCAATTTTGACTTATGGAAATATTTATCTACCTGATTCAAGAGTTTTTAATAGGGGTGTTAATACAAATAGTTATTACGCTATTGGGATTGGTGCATAAAGCCTTTGTGCTGTCTTTTGAAGTAGTGAGTACTTATTTCTCGCAATAGTTTCCTCTTAGTGCTTCTTACAACCTCGATTTTACAAATCGTCCGCTGATCATCTTTGTATGAGAGCCATAGCTTAAGAAATACGTCCCCGGTACTAAATCATTTACATCCACCCGAATCGTGTTCCAACCTTTTACATTTGGAATTCGGAATTTCCGAATTGGTTTTCCCTGAGCATTGCTAATGGTCAACAAAGTATTTTCTACTTCTGTATAGAACTTTACTGTCATTTGAGACTGTGCAGCTGCAATAGGATTTGGGAAAAGAATCATATTGTGTTCTGCTTCTTCGCAATCCGTTTTTACATAAATAATGGAAGAGAAATCATAAGTGTCATCAAAGTCGATGGCCTTTAATCTATAATAGTTTTTCAAATTCGCTTTTAAATCAAGATATTGATAAGCTTGAGTGTGGTTGCCACCAGTCCCTTGAATGATTTTGATAACTTCATATTCGCGACCATCCTCACTTCTTTGTAATTCGAAATGGGAAAAATTTTCTTCTAACTGAGTGGTCCAATTCAACTGTACATTGCATCCTTGTGCTTTTCCTTTGAAGCTGCTCAACTCAATGGGTAAGACAAAAGAACAGACTTGATTTCCTTCACCAGGAGTCCCGCCAAGTTTGTCAGAAGCATACCAGTTTGCTGGATCCGCATTGTCTGTATCGTAATCGCAAAAAGCAAGGGAGGCACCTAGACCGTCTGCTTCCAATGGCCAAGGCTCAACATCGTCATAATCAATCCAATCCACCACACAATCCTGCGGACTCATCAAACGCAATCGTTCGCCACCGCCACTCAAACCAAAAGCAAAAGGACCGTATGCATTTTCTACCAATGGATGTTGCGCACGAAAGGCATCTATATCTCTTACTAGGACGATATATTCTCCTGGTTTCAATATCAAACCTGGCAATTCAACTGCATGAGCTTAGTCCTGTAAATACCAATCAGTCAAATCAATATCATTTCCATATCCATTAAAAATTTCTACCCAATCGTCGGCATTATTTACATCGTCGGAGTTGTAATTGATTTCTGTGATGATCAATTTTTCAGTGAAGTTTTCGCAAATCAAATCATTGCAAATAGAATTGTCAGTACCAGGAGTACCTTTAGCAGAAGCAGAGGCTTTCCAATTTATAGGGTCTGCATTATCACCATTAAAATCACACAATTCCAAAGAAGTTCCTTTGCCGTCTGGATCCAAAGGCCAACCATTTTTATCCTCATATACAACAGCGTCTATCACCCGTCCATAAGCATCGTTTAATTCAATTTTCTCTGATGTATTGCCAAGACCTCCAGCATATTGTCCGAAGGGAGCAAAGCCATATTTTACTTGAAAATTAACTGCGTTTTCAGCCAATACGATATAATCATTTGCATTTAAAATTGTGTTCTTTGGGAAAACAAATCTAACCGCATTGGTCAAGGTCATATTGGATAAGTCGACGGGGTTGTTGCTATTGTTTTTAAGTTCTAAATATTCAAATTCGTCTCCTGCGATTACACCGTTATCGGGTGCATTGTACATGATTTCAGAAATCGTTAGCGGTGAAGCTGAAGGTGTAGAGCAAGTACTCAAGTCAGCCAATTGACCATCCATCCAGTTTAGTCGATCCGTCAAATAATCTTTCAAATAATCAACTTCTTTTTGATAGGTATCTCTATCTTGATATCCCGGTGTAGACCTCCATATTTCTTTGCCAAGAATATCCCATTTATTGAAATTTCTTTCCTGCGCTTCTGTAAGTATTGCTGCTTGTTCATCAATATAATTTAATAAACTGTCCAAGTGCAGAGGACCGTTTCTCAGCTCATCATATCTTTGTCTCAATTGACATTGAAATTCTGACTCATTAAAAAGGACATTCCAAAAAGCAGGTTTAGCAGAAACGCTTTTAGTTAAATTCCATTCATCAGTGCATTGGCCACAGTTCCAAGTTGAGTTGCCTAGAGCTTGGTCAAAGTCCCATGCTGGACCGGCAGAGAGTTTTGCGTTTCGGTCTTTATAGAAAAAACTACTCCATCCATAAGCATCAGAATTCTTAGTAATTTCTTGCACTAGAATTTCGTCGATGAAGGTATTGGTGTTTATTTTGGAGGCATAACCATCTACAGGGTCTGAATAATTACTTCCTGCCATAATAGATCGAAATGAATCATCGTAACCTTTGATGTAATCGTATTGTTTTTGATGAACATCTTCTCCTTTCGGATAGTGAAAACGCCTTCGTTCTCCAAAATCAATTCCTGATTGAGCTACTTGATAAATGTATCCTCCGGTCACTGCATCTCCAATTGTATCTATAGGAGATAGTTTTTCTATGTCTACTCTGTTTTTATCCCACTTCACTTTTTCCATCAAAACATATACACCTTGATAATCACCATTCAAATAAACTTCAACAAATCTATTTCTACTCGCCCAATGCCCCATCCGTCTTGACATCTCTAAACTCAAGCTATTGCGCATAAGCGTTTTGTCAAAATAATAAGCGCTCAAAATCCAATCGTTTTCAACAGGCATTCCAAGAAGAGAAGTATTTAAGTTTAAACCTGCAGCATCTCTTGTTTCAAAACCATAAGATTTTTTAGGGGCGATATATTGAGAAGAGTTTCCTCTTTTTTCAATTCCAATTTTACCATTATAATCTAAAAAAGAAGGATTGGTTTTATCTTGATAATAATTTCTTTGTCCATTTCCTCGATCTATAATTATCATATCAGAGGTAACCTTAGGTTCGTTGTAAATTTCTGAGCCTCCATCTGTTTCAATAATAACAATAGGAAGATCGGAGGAAATACAATCTTCTCCATCGGGAATTAAAACAGATTGAGTTACTACACAGCTGTTGCCATCTGTCACAATAACATCGTAATATTTTTGGGCATTCAGCTGAGTACTTACAATAAAAGGAGAGCTTGTGATTTCTTTGCTACTTTCTACAACTGTTGACGTTTCTTTTTCAATTAGTTCAACGAAGTAACCAACAATGTTTCCAGAAATGCTAATTTCTCCACTTGCCTCTCCACAACTTAATGGTGCTTCTGTAGTACTTGTATACTCTGTCGGTTCTGGTACAAATACATAATCACTTTTGTTGCAAGCAGAGCCATCGCTTGAAGCATACCAAAAATACCATCCTGAATTTAGATTAGTTATCGTGGCAGAATGAGAAGGAGTGTTGCCACTGAAATATTGAGTAGATCCATCGGTGCTTGATAAATAGAAGTAATCCATTTTTGAATATGGATCGGTAACTTCCATGTTTCTTTGGCAGTCTGTTGGATTAGAAAAATTAAATTGAAGATTGTCTAGCCAGGTGCAATCTTGTGCATCTAGATGGGAAGGTAAGACTAAAAACAAGCAAGCCAATAAGGCTGCGCATACTACTTTGTAAAACATGCAAGTTGGTTTAGATTCAAATCTATAGGAGGATTAAATCTGGAGGGGGATTGACAAAATTTATTCTGTCACAAAAAAAATATTGGTGTGCTTGTTTTTTAAAGAAGTGCTTGTTTTGCCGTTAATATGCTCTTTTAAATCATTAAAATCAAGGCTAAGCCTACAAGAAGATCCTGATATTAAAACATGCTTCATATATGCAGAAAGTTACATGTTGAGAATATTGGTTAAATTTGCATACCTCTTAAAAAAAATACCAAAAAATTTAGGTGTCAGTTAATATAATTTCAAAATTAGATTTCTATGCGTTGGTTGTTTTTGATAATGCTATTTTCGTGCCTTGTTGTTTCATTTAATTATAATGAGCATAAAGAATACCCTCAAGATTATTTTCGTTCTCCTGTAGATCAATCAATTCGACTATCAGGAACCTTTGGAGAATTGCGTCCCAATCATTTACATGCGGGCATTGATATTAAGGCAAAAGATGGAAAAGTAGGGCAACCTCTTTACAGTATTGCTGATGGATATGTGTCACGTATTAAGGTTCAGTCCGGAGGATATGGAAATGTTTTATATATCCGACATCCGAATGGTTATACAAGCGTCTATGCACATTTATACAAGTTTGATTCTGCGATTGCCAGTTATGTAGCAAATCAACAATATGAACGCCAAAGTTTTGAAATTGATTTGTATCCTAGTCCGGAGCAATTTGTTTTTGCAAAAGGAGACCGAATAGGAAAGCTCGGAACATCTGGAAGAAGTTTTGGACCTCACCTTCATTTTGAAATCAGAGACTCGGAAACAGAGAAACCAATCAATCCATTGCTTTTTGGATTCAATGTGCAAGATGATATTGCTCCTAAATTGCATGAGTTGAAAGTTTATCATTTAAATAAAGAAAAAGAAACTCAATTGACCAAAATATATAAGTTGGTTCGCTCGGGTAGGAATTACCGTATTTCAGGAGACACCATAAATGTAGGAGCATGGCGAATGGGCTTGGGAATGAAAGCTTATGATCATTTTAGAGGAGTATCCAATTGGAATGGGGTTTATTCCATGGAAATGTTTGTAGACGATGAATTGATTTATGATTTTGAAATGGAAACTTTCGCTTTCAATGAATCGAGATATATCAACTCTCATTTGGATTACGAAGAACAGGTTTCCAAAAAAAGTTATTTCAATCGATTGTATGCGCTGCCTGGCAATCGACTCTCTATTTACAAAGAGCAAGTTGAAAAGGGAGTTGTCACTTTGTCGAAATCAAAAGCAAAGAAGATTACAATAGTCGTAAAAGACCTAGAAGGAAACAAAAGTAAATTGGAATTTTGGGCAAAGAGAAAAGATGTAAAACCACCAACAAATGAAACGTTTAATTACTTCTTGCCACATGGGGAAGAAAGTAGGATTCAAAATGGTCAAATGGATTTGCATTTTCCAAAAGGGATTTTATATGAAAATTTATATTTACAATATAGCACTTCCACTGAGACCTCTTTCAACGTTTATTCTCCAGTCCATCATTTGCATAATTATAAAACACCAGTTCATACTTATTTTGACTTAGGAATAAAATCATATGCTTTACCGGAGTCAATGAAACCCAAGGCTTTTATTGCTTACTGCGATGGCAAAGACCAGGTTATGAAAAATTGTGGGGGAGAATGGAAGGGGGAAATGTTATTTGCAAAAGTGAGAGCACTGGGTGATTACAGTATAATGTTGGATACCGAAGCACCAGATATTGAACCCGTGTCTTTTTCGAGAAACATGAGAGGAGTGTCTCGAATGAAATTTAAAATAACAGATAATTTTGAGACTTCAGGAAAGGCAAAAGACTTGAGATACAAAGCCACTATCGATGGGCAATGGATTTTATTAGAATACGATGCAAAGAATGATATGTTGATCCACCGTTTTGATGATTCGCTCGAACGAGGTAGTCACTTGTTGAAGCTTGAGGTTAGGGATGATCGGGATAATGTGGCTGTTTTGGAAAGGGAATTTTTGAGGTAGGAAGTCGGTTTTCGAAAATCGTGGTTCTTTTGGTTTTCGGTAGTTCGTGGTTCTTTCGGTTTTCGAAAATCGTGATTCTTTCGGTTTTCGGTAGTTCGTGGTTCTTTTGGTTTTCGAATTTCGTGTGTCTTTTTTTGTTTGAACAGGATTTATAAGATGTTTAAGATGGTACGATAAAGCGCATCTTGATTGTCTTCGCCATCTTATAAATCGTGTTCTGCTTTAAATCCGAATCAGCGGTAACAACTTCTTTCACCAGTCGTTCGATCTTTAATTCCTGAGTTCGTGGTCAACCTTCTTTATGTTCATCCGATTAATACCTATGGTTAACAGTAAATCAAAAAGCCATTCCGTCTAAACTTTTTGAATAAAAATGTGTTTGAAATACTATTCATTAAATGTAAAAAATAAGAAAAATGAGTTTACTAAAAGAAGGGACAAAGGCACCAGCATTTTCTGGACAAGATGAAAATGGAAACACTATTTCTTTGAAAGATTATAAAGGAAAAAAGTTAGTTGTATTTTTCTATCCTAAAGACAATACACCAACTTGTACAAATGAAGTTTGCAATTTAAGAGACAATTATGAAGGCTTGAAAAAAGCAGGATACGAGTTACTTGGTGTAAGTGCAGATTCGGCAAAGAAGCATCAGAATTTTATAAAGAAATTTGATCTGCCTTTTCCATTGATTGCGGATACGGAGGCTACAATGATCAAAGCATTTGGCGCCTGGGGACAGAAGCAAATGTTTGGTAAAAAGTATGAAGGTATTTTGCGAAGTACTTTTGTGATTGATGAAAAAGGGAAGATTGAGAAAGTCATAGAAAAGGTAAAAGCCAAAGAGCACGCTGATCAGATAATGGGGTAAAAAGCACTATTCTCCTAATAGAAAAGTAGCTGAATTATTATGAACCATTTGGTCAATCAATGAAACTCTACCTAATTGGGCTGCTATTGAATATGGTAAGGAATATGATGGCCATCTTGAAAGGGAAAGAGACTGTATCGTAAAGATCATCTTCTATAATCCAATCTCTAGGATCGTCTTCGTATTGCGTGTAAATTCGAAATTCACCATGTTGTTTATCTAACACAAACCATTCATTTAACCTGGTTCCAAATTTTGCTTCTAGGTTAAATGAAGTGGTGTTGTTGGTGATTCGCCATTCTCGAACATCGTTGGACCAAAGCATCTTTGCAGTTATGATCTTCCCATTTTCTCTAATTTCCCATTGGCTGGGATCGTTGCGAAACCGCATTTCGATACTACCACTTTTCTCTCCGATTCTATAATCCCACTGTGTCCAATCTCCTTTAAATTTCCAACGCATATCTAGGTTCCCTTGGACCTCATCTCCATTTTCATCTTCAACAAAAATCTCCCACTCGCCAAAGCCATCGTCATATTTGGTATGTATGGACAAAGGGATCGGTTGCGCAAATGCCAGATAGGGCAGAAGCAAACAAAGGGTAAGAAATGGAATTTTTAGAAATTGAGACATAAGCACACAAAAGAATTATTCGTTTACTTCATAATGGAATTTTGAAGAAAATATTGTTTAATAATCCTTTTGTGCGCTTGATAAAATGTTATCTAGAATGGAAGATCGTCGGTATCGTCAGCCGCTGGTTCGTCAGTAGCAGCAGGAAAAGCCGTGTCTGGTTGGGCTGCTGCAGGACTTGCTTGAACAGCTCCTCCAGCTTTATCTAATCTCCAAGCATCAAGGTTGGTGAAATAAGATACTTGATCGCCTTTTGTGTATTCTCTTCCTCTTAGATTGAAAGTTACTTTTAATTGTTCCCCTTCATTATACGGATCTAGTTTATCACAATTAGCTTGTGTCAATTGAAATTTAATGACTTGAGTATATGCTCCGTCTTCAATTTCAACAACAAATTCTCTTTTTTTAAAGGTATCTGTGATTTGAGTGGTATCAAACTTTTTATACAGTTTTCCTTCTACTTCAAATGCCATAATATTTTCTCTTTAATGTTTTTTGTAAATAAAAGCGCTTAGTCAAAGTGTACAAATTTGCAGATGAAATCTGATCGTTTGTTTTTATTAAAAAGCAAAAAATAGATTTTATTTCTGAGTACTCACAAAATTACAAAAAAAGGTTGAAATACAACCCAAATAAAAGAAACAGGAAACTGTTCTTTACGAAAAGTTTCCTGTTCTTTTTTTGAAAGCCCAAAATGGATGGTGTAGTTTTCTTTTAAGGCAATGTTTTTATGGGTTATACCAACTGATAAATATCGGTCGGGGTTGAGCATAAAATTGCTTTATTTCCTCTTATGGCGATAGGCGCTTTTATCAAATCTGGGTTATATTTTAAAACTTTTAACCAGCTTTCAGTATCAAATTCTCTACCCTTTATATGCTGTTGATAGTAAGGATGTGCTTTATTGAGTAGATCCTTTGGGTGTAAAGCCAAAGCTTTTAGGATCGTTCGCCAACTTGTATCCGTGGAAGGTGTTTTTCCGAAGGCATAACTTCTTACATGTGGAGAAACACTTTGTGCATGAGCAACCGTCTTTCTATCTCCACTGGATTCTGGATTGTAGTAAACTAATATTTCTCTTTGGTGGGTTTTCATGGTAAAAAGTTTTGAGTATAACCGTAATTAAATGATTAAAATAACGTTTTTTAAGTTAAAATCAAAATATTATATTTTTGGGCTGGACTTTGGTGCGACATTTGGGATCATTTTGTAGAGTAAGATTAAAATCAGGATTGCAAATCACCTGCAATTAGGTTAACTTGATTATGTACTGTTAGCATTTCTTATTCTAAAGTTCAATGATATCCTTTTGCCTATGTCCAACTCAAGAAATCTGTCTTATGTGAAACATGCTATTCTAAGCTTTTTGATAGCAGTTTTTTTTGCTAGTGGAAATCTTGTAGCTCAGGACATGACGGTTTCAGATCTTGGAAAATACATTTTAGAAGAGACTCAAAATAGAACAGGAGAATATGGGGCCTGGCAATTTATTTATGGAGATCGGGTTCTACTCGTTATGACCGATTCTGTGGCCAACCGGATGAGAATCTTTTCTCCAATAGTAGAAGAAACTGAATTAGAAAAGGATCAATTGCGGAAAATGTTAGAAGCTAATTTTCATTCTGCATTGGATGCAAAGTATAGTTTGTATACGGGTTTTGTGGTAGCTGTTTATACGCATCCTTTAAGAGAGTTGACGAAAGACCAATTTATTGATGCGCTGCGGCAGGTTGTTGTATTGAGTGATACCTTTGGGACGACCTATCAAAGCACAGGACTTATTTTTGGTGGAGGTTTTGAAGAAAAAGAAGAAAAAGAAACTCCAAAAAGAACGAATGTGAAGCCATCAAAGAAAACTTAATAGTAGGATGAATTTATTTTTCCGTCCCTTAACAGGTTCCTTCTATTTTTAAATCTCCAACGGAAATTAGATGGTCTAAACGAATGACCATGTCGTTTTCTAATCTAAGGAACTCAGACTTTTCTTTTGTGAAAATATCTACAATCTTACTTCGTGTTTCTTTGACAGCACCCTCGTCATTGTAAATGATGGTTTGCTCCGTACCTCTCATTGCTAACAATTCGAGATTGTCGTAAATGGCACAAGCGATGCGTACGTACGGTTTTTTCATCTTTAAATGGTCGTATTAATAATTATTTCTTTGTGGAGCGTTCTATGCACTGGACAACGATCCGCAATTTCTAATAAGCGGGCTTTTTGTGTTTCGTCCAAATTACCAATCAATTCAATGTGTCGATCAAAATGATCCACCTTACTTTTTGGATCATCGCAGTTTTCACAATCCTCTTTGTATTTTTTACCATGGTCGATATGCACTTTGACTTCTTCTAAATCCCATTTTTTTCGGCGGGCATACATCTGCAAGGTCATCGCTGTGCAAGCACTGAGTGCGGCGGATAAATATTGATACGGAGACGGTCCGAAATCATCGCCTCCTACTTCTTCGGATTCATCTGCAAGCAGTCCATGTTTACCTGCGAGAATTTCTGTTGTATAATTAACGTCGCCCAATCTTGCCGCGACTTGTCTGTCTGTATGGAAAGATTCTTTTTTAGGAATATCAATATAGCGTTGAGCCCAATGCGCGATCAAATCGCCTACATATTTTGCATCTACTTTATTGGTAAGCATGTGGTCCGCACCATCAAGTGTAACGAAACTTTTTGGGTGTCTAGCGGAATGGTATATTTTTGCGGCGTTTTCAATTTCTACAATAGTATCTTGAGGAGAATGTAAAACCAAAATAGGCTTGGTGTTTTCTCTCAACTTCTTATCCATGTTCTTGCTCTGCAAGTCATCTAAAAACTGTTTTTTAATGGTAAAGCAACGACCTCCAATACTTACCTTTGCTACACCAAGCCGCTCAATTTCTTCTAGACTATCATCTAGTAAATGACTTACATGTGCAGGGTCAGAAGGTGCTCCAATAGTAGCGATCGCTTGAATTGAAGGAATTCGATTGGCGGCAAATATACTTGCGGCTCCCCCTAAGGAATGTCCTACAATTATTTTTGGAGC
>CALIAG010000474.1 GCA_938041325.1 uncultured Saprospiraceae bacterium
GACGATATGTTTAAATTCAAAGTTCCACAATTATATAACTTAAGAGACGGTGGTTTTTACTTTCATGGAAGTAGCAAACGCTCTATGCGGGAAGTCGTTGAATATTTCAATACCGCTCAGCCAGAGAACAGCAATGTTCCAGCATCTCAAATCTCAAATCTATTCCAACCTTTAAATTTAAGTAACCAAGAAGTTGATCAACTAACAGAGTTCTTAGAAAATGCTTTGTTTGATGATAAAATGGATCGACATGTTCCGCCAGCCATCCTTTCAGGAAATTGCTTTCCCAATAATGATCCGATCTCTCGGATTGAGTTGGGGTGTGAGTAAGGGAATGGGATCCGGGAGGAGGAAAGAAGCCACGGATTCTCCGGATTTTTTTTGTAGAACAGGATTTATAAGATGTTTTAGATGATCAGGATGATACCTTGCAACTTGTCGTCTTATCTTGCATATCTTATTTATCTTAAAAATCCTGTTCTGACACTTTTTCTTATAACGTGAATTCGTGGTCAACTCTTCCACGATCGTCCGAATGCAATCCGTGGTGATCTCTTTTCCTATTTCATCGCCGCAATTCCCGGCAATTCCTTTCCTTCCAAGAATTCAAGCATCGCACCTCCTCCTGTCGAAACATAACTTACCTGATCTGCGAGATCCAATTGATTAATAGCGGCAACAGAATCTCCTCCACCGATCAATGAAAAGGCGCCTTTCTTAGTAGCGGCTGCTACTGCTTTTGCAATGGTTTTTGTCCCGTTAGCAAATGGCTTCATTTCGAAAACACCCATTGGGCCGTTCCACAAAATGGTTTTGGAAGACTTTATGATTTTGGAAAAATCTTTTCTCGCCTGTGTCCCAATATCCAAGCCCATCCAGCCTTTTTTAATTCTCTTGGAGGGTTTGATTTCACGTTTGGCTTTAGCATCAAACTTATCTGCGATCACTGAGTCTACAGGCAAGTGAATAGTCGCTCCTGTTTTGGAAGCTTTGTCCAATAACTTTTTAGCCAATTCAATTCTATCTTCTTCTACCAAAGAGTTACCCGTTTTGCCACCAAGTGCGCGCATGAAGGTATAAGCCATTCCACCTCCTACAATGATGTGGTCAGCAAAGTCGATGAGCTGTTCCAACAATAAGATTTTGTCAGAGACTTTTGCTCCACCTACTATAGCAGTCAATGGTCGATCAGGATTATTCAAAACACGGTTGGCATTTTTAATCTCCGCATCCATCAATAAGCCAAAGGACTTTTTGCCCGTCTTGAAAAACTTTGCAACAGCGGCTGTAGAGGCATGATTTCGGTGGGCGGTACCAAATGCATCGTTGATATATAGATCTCCTAATTTTGCCATTTTTTTTGCGAGTGCTTCATCGCCTTTTGTTTCCCCTTCATTAAAACGGGTATTTTCCAAAAGTAAGATTTCGCCAGCCTTTAAGGCTTTAACTGCAGCACTTGCTTTTCGTCCAACAGTCTCTTCGCAAAACTGAACTTTTTTACGCAGTTTTTTTGAAAGATGACTGGTCAAATGATTTAAAGTAAACTTCTCCTTGTTGATAGAGCCGTCCTCATTTAATTTTTTAAGTGGTCTTCCCAAGTGAGACATGATTATTACAGCTCCACCTCCTTTTAGTACTTTTCTGATGGTTGGTAACGCAGCTCGAATTCTAGTGTCGTCTGTGATTTTGTACGCAGCATCGAGCGGGACATTGAAGTCTACTCTTATTAAAACTTTTTGATCTTTAAAATCTAATTTCATTGTGGATTGAATTAAGATGAGGGTTTCTATTGGTTCCTGCAAAAGTACCAAAAGAGATTGGGATGAAGGAGCTTTTTTTAAAAGAAAAGAAATAGAAAAAGGAAGGTGAATGGAGGGAAGACGATAGCGGAGAGGTTGACCACGGATGGATGGAATAAAAGACAGATGATCGTGAAGGGGTTGACCACGAATTCAGGAAATTTTATCGAACCAACGCAAAATGCTAACGATAGTTCGTTCTTTAAACTTTCAATTCGTGGTCAACCCTTTTTCACGTTCATCCCATTCTAATCAGTGAATCTGTGGTATACTAAAACATTTAAGCTCTGCTAAAACGAAAAGCGTTCGTCCAAATTCAAGTTCCCATTTTGTATTTCTGACAATCCCTGTTGGAGCCTTTGATCAATGATGGCTTTTTCCAAAGTAACTTTTGCTGCTGACTTATGTGTTCCGATAGAGCTGTCCTCATGGAGAATGTTTTTAACCGCATTGCTCAATAAGGTGGTCTGTTCTTTGTTGGCCATTTCGAAAACGTGTTCTTGTTCATGAAGGATGAAATCATATGGACTTCTTGAAGAAATCAATTTTACGAAAATCGGCGCTGTTTCAATTGAAATAAAAAGTAAGGTGATGAAAATAGTTGCCCAAAAAATGGCGTCGCTATTTTGACCCAAGCGATGTAGCGCGTCCATACGAGCGGCCATTCCACCAAAAGCTGTACGATCCAAGTTATTGATTTCACTATCAATTTGATTTTGTAAATCCTTGACAGTGTTTTCTTTTTCTGAAATCATAGGACCATTAACCAAAAGGACTTTGTCCAATTCCTGTTGAGCGAAATCTGCTTTCGCTTTTTTTGCTTTATAAATAGGCCCTAAGTTTTTCTTTCCCGATCCACCCGTACCATCTGCTTCCATTAAAGCCATTTTATCCAAGGTATCTCTTGACGCTGTTTTGAGTTGAATTTCTTGTTTTAGAATAACAACCTCTGCTTGATAATCTGCAATTTGTTTGGTGTAGCGATCTTTCAAACGGTCTTCCTGCGTTTTAAAAATCTCCTGTTCCATGACAATCAATTCAGCATTGATTTCTTTTTCAAATATTTTCAATTCCAAGGGTTTTGAAATGACCAATGCCAATAAAAGTGCCATTAGTAATCTTGGGAAAGCAATGCCAAGGTCCTTCCAAAAAGAACCTCTACTTTTCATACTTGAGACAATGTATCTATCCAAATTAAAAATCATCAGACCCCAGACGAGTCCAAAAACAGTGGCGGCGATATAAGAGTCAAATACGGTATACAGCGCGTAAGCGGAAGAGAAAAAAGCCAAGACACCTGTGAAGAAAACAGTGGCTCCAATGCCTACATATTTGTTGGTATCAGAAGGACATTTTTCTAGAATGTTGGTATGAATTCCGGAGCAAAACAAAAAGAACTTTTTGAGCATAGCTTTATAAATTTGAAGTTAGCGAAGGAAAGTATGATTAGGTTTTGCTGTAAGAAAGGCTAATTCTACACATGGATGAAAATTTATAGATGAATGCGGTGGGAATTTAGATGAAATCTTTTTCGGGGCGGAAAAGAGTTTGAAACGACTTGACTTTATTTTTTTGACGTAGATAATTAGTGTGACCACGCTGTGGTCAAAATAAATTTATGCGATGGAAGGTTAACATAATTAGACCGCTCTGCGGTCATGAATTGTAAAAAGCGCAGAACGGTATAGGCATGTTGATCAATATTTGATCCCTATCCATACCAGAAATTAGTAAAAACGGGTGTAGAGGATTCGAGGTAAATTGATCGCTATCTATTTGTGAAATTAGCGAAAATGACTGTAGAGGATTCGAGGTAAATTGACGGATATGCATTCCTGAAACTATAAAAATGACCACAGAGTGGTCACCTTATGTTAACCAATATCAGCAATATCCAATCTCCGACCACAGAGTGGTCGTACCACGATTAAAGTATCAAAGTATTAAGAAGGTCACGGAACTAAGTGAACAGGTCTATTGAATAATTTTCCCTACAATTTTTTGCAAACCCAATTAGACCGCTCTGTAGTCATGAATTGTAAAAAGAGTGGAAAATTTTATAGGCAAGTTGATCGATAATCGATTTGTAAAATTATTAAAAATGACTGTAAATCAATCGCGGCATCCTCATCAATAATTGATCGCTATCCATTCCTGTTTCAATAAAAATGACCACAGAGTGGTCACCTTATGTTAACCAATATCAGCAATATCCAATCTCCGACCACAGAGTGGTCGTACCGCGTTTAAAGTGGCAGAGTACTAA
>CALIAG010000475.1 GCA_938041325.1 uncultured Saprospiraceae bacterium
ATACAACCTACTTTGTAATTGGTTTCACCGTGTATTATGCCAGGAAAAACCCCTCCGAAAAAGGTGATTCCAGCTTCGTTCAATTGATAAATTAATTGCTCAATATTTATTTTTGAATCTTCGCCAAAAAGAAGTACACATGCTTCGTTTTCCTTAAACTGCATTTCTGAAATGACGCTTATGAGATGTTTAGTTGTCGTATTTGATATAAACATTAGACTAATTTTTTGAATTATTTTTCAATAAATTTTACAGAATTTTTTACAAAAGGGCTTGAAATTATCTATCAAGAATTCAATTGTCGGTTGTAACAACGTCTTTCTGATTCTTAAGCATTCTGTAAATAGTAGACTTTCCAATGTCTAATTTCTCCGCAACTAGGTCAATATCCTCATTGTACTTTTGAAGAAAATGATTGACTATCGATCTTTTGTATTCCTCAAATGTCATTTCATCCGAAAGGAAACTATTTGATTTTCGGGGACTGCTAAATCTTATATCCTCAACATTAATAGTATCCGAATTGGTTAACACTGCAGCCAACTCGACCACCGCTTTTAATTCTCTTACATTTCCAGGAAAATCGTAACCAAGCATTTTGGTCTTCGCTTCGGTAGAAAAGTTTATTTTATTCAGTTTATTCTTTTTTGCGAAGGAGTTTAAAAAGAAATTGGCCAATAGGATGATATCCTTATCTCGTTCTCGTAAAGGTGGAAGGTGAATCGGTAAGCCAAGTAGTCGATAGTATAAATCTTCACGGAACCGGCCTTCCGTCACTTCATCCAATAAATTCCTATGCGTTGCCACAATAATTCTTGCATCAAAAGGAATAGGCTTTTCTGCTCCAACTCTAAGGATTTCTCTTTCTTGGATTGCACGCAAAACTTTCGCTTGTAGATTGATATCCATCTCACCGATTTCATCTAGAAATAAAGTGCCCTCGTTGGCCATTTCAAAAAGGCCTTTTTTTCTAGTATTCGCTCCAGTAAATGCACCCTTTTCATGTCCAAATAATTCGCTCTCCAGCAATTCGCTAGGAATAGCACTCATATTTACTGCGACAAAACGACCCTTTTTACGATTGGAGTTATAATGGATGCTTTTAGCAATCACCTCTTTTCCTGTTCCGGTTTCTCCAGTAATGGAGACCGTTATATTTGTCTTCACGGCTTTGGTACTCAATGCATATACCGTTTGCATTGCAGGGCTATCACCAATGATGCTTTTGTCTAAGCTGTAATTGGTTTGTAACTCTTCTTTAAGTGACTCAACTTCTTCTTGTAAGTTGTCGTGGTTTTTGATATGAGCAAGCGTATTTAATAGCTTCTCTTTTGTCTCGTTGTCTTTTGTGATGTAATCATATGCACCTTCTTTCAATAGCTTGACAGCAGTTGTAACATCTTGTTGGCTAGAAAGGATAACGACGGAAATGTTCTTACTGTATGCTTTTATCTTTTTAAGCACATCGGTTCCAGTCATATCAGGAAGGGTATAGTCCAATGAAACGATGCTTGGATTTAAATGCAAGTTTTCGATGCACTCTCCACCTGTAGCAAAAATATGCACTTCATGGTCTGGATTCAATTCCATAATGTATTTGACCATTCTTTGGTACATAGGATCGTCTTCTACAATGAAAATCTTGGTAGGTTCGAATTTCGTTTTCATGTTCTGTTTTTCTTTTAAACACTTTAATTAATAAAAGCCGGATAGTATTTCTATTGGCAATTCTTTAGGAGCCGTTCATTATGCCATTACTCCATACTATATATATAACCCCAACTTTGTGCCAGAATTCTCATTTTGGTAAAATTATCTCATTTTGAAAAGGTATCTCCTTGATTATTAGTGGCTAAGCTTGCGTATAGATTTTTTTTGAAATCCATAGAAATGCTCGGTCACACTAATATTTACTCTCAAAATTAGAATATTTTCTAATAATGAGAAAAATAGAAAAGATGGCCAAATTGCAAATGTTTGATAATCAGTAAGTTAACATCTCTGTGCCAATTGGTATCAATTTAGATTATAGCTTAGTATCAAACGCAGTATGAAACACTGAATAGCCAAGCAACTTTATACTTATTGAATTTTACTTGGCTAAGGGATGAAAGTTTCATTTTGAAAGAATTTGAATCCCATATTTGAGAATGGTAAACCGAAAAGGAGGCTAGTCCTTCACTTTGAGAACACATTTTTTAGGAGGCGAATATTTTAGAGCCTCCACCCAAACAAGTAGAACATTAGGTCTAACTCGCCTAATGAAGACAATGAAGTGGTTTCCTGACTCCCTACAATAAGGGGGGTAGGAGTTAGGAGCCACCTCTATTTTAGAGCGGTATTCATTTTCCCAAAATTCCTCTTTACGAAAAATAACTCTGCTTTTTAAAATGCAGATTAAAGAATATTAATGGTTCGAATTGTGTGATGTCAGATGGTTTGTCAATTCCGGTAATTTTTATCGGAAGTTCGCTTCCGCGAAATTTTATTAGGATTGACAACCACTTTTTATGAAATGAAAAAATTGATTTTTTAAAGATAATGTAGTTTTTTTTGGATTTTAATGGATCGAAGCTTTGTCGTAGACAAGGCTTCTTCTTTTTTGTGCTATTCTGGACGAATTGGCAAAGACTTTCTAAATGATGCTTGTCCAAACTCTGCCCAGCCCTACCTTTCGTTTTCCTTTTTACATTTCTTGGTATGTTAATAATTGTGCTATTTTCTTAAGGAATAGGCTTTTTTGTGGTTAAAAAAAACTTAAACCAGTGACGCTGAATAAATATTTTTAGGCAAATAAGCATCTTAGATATATACAGTAGGTATTTTTTAATTCGGAGTTGTAGAAAAAGAAAAGAGTAACCTTTTACAACTTCATTAAATCAATAGTTATGAAAAGTGTAAAGCTGTTTAAAAAAATCTGTTTACTTTTTGTCATGGTGGCTGTTGCATTCAACATGTCAGCGGCAGAAGAAAATACAAAATATGACTCTTCCTGGAAAAGGTTAGGAACAAAAAATGTCAATGGTAAATTTGATGAAGATAGAATTCACATCGGTCGTTGGGCTGGGAAATTAGATGCCATCCAATTGAAAACTAATGATGATCGCATCAATATTGAAAATGTTGTGATTTATTTTACGAATGGTGAACAGCAAAGAGTTCGTTTAAGGGACGATTGGCGGGGTGGAGAATCTCACGTGATTGGTCTAAGAGGAGGTGCGAGGTATGTGTCACATATAGTGTACGTTGGTACAAAGAATAAAAGCAATCGACGTGCTAACCGCCATTTTAATGTTGAACGCGACAGAGAAGTGGAAATTTGGGGCCAGAAAGCAAATAAAAGAAGAAGATCAAATGACCGCTATTATCGCGACCGTTCAGACAATGATCGCTATTATAGAAACAGAACAAATAACAATCGAAACCAAAATAGGAATCAAGGGTGTGAGGAAGTGAGATACAATTATAACGGACGTTCCTATTAGTCTAAAAGTTTAATTCCAAAACCGTGCTTGAAGCACTAAAAAAAGGTTTTCTGTGAGGGCAGAAGGCCTTTTTAATTTTAAGCCAAGTGATATAAGAGACGAATTAATAGTGAAAACAAATAAACTGTTTTAACATACATGTTTTCGGAAATGAAAGGCAAACTTAATTAAGTTTAAGTAATTATGATTTTTAATAATGTGTTTCAAGTCTGTTCCTCAAAACATTATACTTTTTCATTTTTATAAGTTTTGTGACGGGACTTATTTGTAAACAAATGGCTTAATTATTGATTCTACCTGTTTAACACAATTAATTTTCCCCAATTTGTGTTTTATTTCAACCTTCTATAAACACCTGAAAAGATTGAGTACTAATCTTTTCTAAAATTTATTCCCATGATTACTTTGAATAAAGAAAAAATAAAAGAGGTCATCCCAACCGAAAATTCGATAATTAGTTTTAAAACTCCGCGCATAACTGAAAAGGGCTACGCTCTTCCAAAGAATAATACTCTGAATTCAGAAATAAGTGATTTAAATCTAGAATTGGTTTTACTAAAGAAATTGGTTAGCCGATCTGATACACCTGAAAATCTAAAATACGATCTAGAAGATCAATTAGAAGAAATGAGAAAAGATGTGGAGCAAGTGAAGATTTCCATGGTTCATCAAAAAGAGAAATTGAGTAATCCTCAACTTTCCGAAAACCAGAACAATAATTTTTCTGAAAAAATAGCAGACATAAAGTTCTATTTGAAAGGACAAAGAATCAATGTTCTTCAATCGGTAATTAAATATTGTAGCTTTGATATCTACTAGACTCAGATTCTAATAGAAATACAATAGC
>CALIAG010000476.1 GCA_938041325.1 uncultured Saprospiraceae bacterium
ATTTTCTTTTGATATAAGAAATAGCACAAGTACCACATTACAGCCAATACCACCAAACCATTCCAACAGTCAATAGCCAACTCTGATAAACCAATCGGATTCAAAACACCTTCTACAAAAATCTTTATAAATTTCCGCAACCACTGTGCACCAATTGTTTCTGCAAACAAATAGATGAATATAGAATTCATCCCGACAATAGAAAACATCTTCGTCCAGTTTGAAACGCCTTTTAGGTCAACGAACCAATAAAAGAAGGCCAAAGTTAAAATCGCCCAACCTCCAGAGACAATAACAAATGAAGTCGTTGCTATTCGTTTTATTATAGGCACTAAACCTAGAAAATCCATCGCGTATCCAAGCACAACTAGAAGCAAGCCGATAGCAATAAATGATTTTAATTTTTCACCTCCATCTTTTTGACTCAGCAGAACTTTAGCACACATCGCTCCCCATATGGTGTGGGCAGCGGTAGAGATGCAATTGATCGTAACCCAGCCACCTCCATTGATTTTATCCATGAAAAGCATATCGGTAAAACTTCCCATATTTTCCCCTTTTACAAACGGGGAGCCAGGATCATACATTCGGTATAGAACTTCTGCTAAAATCAGAAAGATTACGGATGCAATGGCCTGTGTTCTTAAAGAATAGCTCAATAAAAAGAAGGTGACCAATATCGTAAAAGACAATTGTGTTAACACATTCCATAGCTCCCACACTAGCTCACCGTTGTATACGCAGTGTAAACCAGTTCCAAAAAGAAAGAGCATCATACATCTAAATAAAATATGTCGAAAAGAGGTTTGCCAGGAATGTCCAGAAGATTTTCGTTTCTTCAAAGAGAAAGGCATCGCGACTCCCACGATAAACATAAAGTAAGGTTGAATCAAATCCCAGAATCGCAATCCATTCCAAGGATGGTGATGGAATTGATGAATAAAATGTCCACCAAAAGAGGAGGGATTGAAATAATCGGTGAATGCATCATATACCCCAGCCGCTTCAGCCAGTAATAAAAACATGGTTAGTCCCCGAAAAACGTCAAGGGATTTTAATCTTGTTTTTTGAAAGGAGGGGTTGGGCATTTTTTTTATTAAAATTCAAAAAAATCAATCCACCGTCATAAGTTTTAATGCTTTTTGAGATTCCATGACGGGGAGCTTACATACCTTATTTTGACAAACGTAAATCATCGTTTCTCCATCCTGCAATTTATCTTTAAGTAACTCAAGTGTTCCTTCAGTTTCTCCACCCAAAAATAAGGCATGTGGTAGATAGTGTTGCATCAGTTCTTTTCTGATCTGATCTGAGTTTTTACCAACGATAGCAACTTCATAAGGAGTTTGTACCATGTCGATTAAATGGGTACACCAGTTAGAGTAAAAATTCGGTTGATTTTGTAAAGTAATTGACTCCATTATATTATTGAGCATTTTACTTGATTTGTCGATATAAGATTGATTGTAAGTATACGTGCCTAATTTGAATAAAGAACGAGCCATACTTGAGTTTGAACCTGGGATAACATTGTCAGTTAATTCCATTTTTCGCGCGATCAAAGCTGGATCTAATTTGCTGGTATAAAAGAACATTCCGTTATCAGGATTTTCAAAATTGGTAATGGTATAATCTGCTATTTTTTTAGCATGTTCCAGCCATTTTTCATCAAAAGTTATTTGGTATAAAGAAGTGAAAGCATTGATAGTCAATGCATAGTCGTCAAGAAAGGCATTAATTACACTCTTTCCATCTTTGTAGTTTCTATTTAATCTACCATCCTTTTGAAGCATTTTTGAAACAATAAAATTACCGTTTTTCAAAGCTGCTTTTTTGTATTCTTCTTTGTTGAATGCTTGATAAGCATCACAATAGCCTTGCAGCATTAATGCATTCCAAGAGGTAAGTATTTTGTCGTCCAATCCAGGTCTCACACGGGTATCCCGTTCTTTCATTAAAATACTTTTGGATTGATCAATAAAGCTAGCTAATTCTTTTTCAGTTTTATTGAATTTTTTTATGATATTTTCAAGACTTTTCTTTCGATTCAAAATGTTTTTATGTTCCCAATTTCCTTGTTTGCTCACATCGTAATATTCGCAAAAAAGTTCACTGGCTTCATTCCCCAATAAGGAATCGATTTGTTCTTTTTGCCAAACATAAAATTTGCCTTCTTCACCATCAGAATCAGCATCCAAAGAAGAATAAAATCCACCTTCAGAAGAAGTCATTTCACGTTCTACATATTCCAGAGTTTCCTTAACAACTTTTGCATACAAAGGATCCTTAGTAAATTGGTAGGCTTTAGCGTACAAACTCACCAACTGGCCGTTGTCATATAGCATTTTTTCAAAGTGAGGAACCAGCCAAATATTATCCACAGAGTATCTTGCAAAACCGCCACCAAGGTGATCATAGATTCCACCATTGGCCATTTTATCTAAAGTAGTTGTAACCGCTTCTTTGGCTTTGTCATTTCCATATAGGTAATTGTATTTTAATAGAAATTCATAATTGTTGGGCATTGGAAATTTAGGTGCACCTTTTCTACCTCCTTCCTTAAAATCAATATTCCCCAAGAAAGCAGTTGTGATGCCGTCCAGCTGAGTTCTAGTAAATTCTTCATCTCCAACCGCAGGTTCTAACTTTTCTTGACCCTGAATTCCTTCTGTTAATTGAGTGGCATATTCTTCCAGTTTTTCCGGATCTTCTTCATAGAGTTTTTGAAAATATTCTAACACCTCTAACCATTGTTTCTTCGGAAAATAAGTCCCAGCCCACACAGGTCGACCGTCTGGTAACGCAAAAGCATTCAGTGGCCAGCCACAACTTTTTCCAGAAGCCATGTGGCATGCAGTCATATATACATCATCGATATCAGGCCTTTCCTCCCGATCTACTTTTATAGAAACAAAATGCTCGTTCATCAAATTGCTCACTATTGAATCTTCAAAAGACTCATGTTCCATAACGTGGCACCAATGGCAAGCAGAATAGCCGATGCTAATTACCATCAGTTTATTCTCTTCTTTTGATTTATTGAGAGCTTCTTCGCCCCAAGGATACCAATCAACTGGATTGTACTGATGTTGCAACAAATAAGGACTGCTTTGTCCAGCTAGATGATTAGCCAATTTATTGTGATTTTGCTGTGCTACTGGAGATTTACAAGCACTGATTAAAAACAAAAGACAAATTAAAAAAGAATAGAAACGATTCATTATTGAAAATTTTACTAAAAGTAGGATTTTAAGAGCGGATATAAAACTGCTGATTGTAATTAAACTGATATCGTGAGGGTCATCAAAAAAGAGGATGAGTAGAACGGCTTCCCCTTTAATTTAGTTTGTCTTTCATCACCAAAAACTAAAAATCCCATTTCTGAGGTGAAATGGGATTTTTGGTTTATAAAATTTAGGCTTAGACTTAAGCTGCTACAGGAATAAATTTAGATAATTGATTAAAAAGTTCTTTCGGTTGAAATGGTTTTGTAATAAACTCATCCATTCCGGATTGCATTGCTCTAATTTTGAAATCTGCTACTGCAGATGCACTCAAAGCAATAATCGGAAGATCATTAAATTTATCTTGTCCCAAAGAACGGATTGTTTTTGTAGCTTGGTAACCATCCATAACCGGCATATCAAGGTCCATCAAAACTAAGCAATAGTCATTCTCTTTTACCTTATCAACAGCTACTTGGCCGTTTTCTGCGACATCAACTTTTAACCCCCATTTGGTTAGGAATTTTTTTGCTACCATCACATTGATGCGGTTGTCTTCAACCAAAAGAATAGGCGCTCCATCAAAATTGACATTTGGGTTGAAAGCCTCTTCATTGGTTTCTGTATCTTGTTTATTTTCCTTACCAGTAGGAAGATTAAGATTAAAGAAAAATACGGAGCCTTTATTTACTTCACTCTCCACATGGATTCTACTTCCTTGTAGTTCCAATAATTTTTTGGTGATTGAAAGACCTAAACCTGTTCCGCCATATTTACGGGTTGTAGCCGTATCAGCTTGTGAGAAACTTTGAAATATATCATTGTATTTTTCTTTCGAAATACCTATCCCCGTATCCTCAATCTCAAATCTTATATTATTGCTATTGTTGCCTAATTTTAGGGTAACCTTAACGTGACCTTCTTTAGTAAACTTAATTGCGTTTCCAACAAGATTGGTCAAAATTTGACTCAAACGAACAGGATCACCAACTACAAATTTTGGAACATTGTCCTCTATATTTGCGATCAATTCTAAACCTTGAGCTTTATCTGTAATTTGTAAAGAGCTAATTATATTTTTTACCAAGTGATGCAAATTAAAATCAATCTTCTCGAAACTAATTTTTCCAGCTTCCAGTTTGCTATAGTCCAAAATATCATTGATCAATGCAAGCAATAAATCAGCAGAAAATTTCAACGTTCTAAGGTTCTGTACTTGATCTTCTCTTGGATTTTCAGTTAAAAGAATATTAGATAAGCCAATCACTCCGTTCATTGGAGTTCTGATTTCATGACTCATTGTTGATAAAAACTTGGTTTTTATTTCAGCTTGATGTTCAGCCATTTCTTTATCCCTCATTAGTCTGACCACCTTTCGCAGGTATTGACGCAAGAAATAATGCATCATAACTACAATGCCAGAGCAGAGCAATGCCTGCATTATTATTTTTTTGTAGGAAAACCCATTCAAGTAACTTGATAAAAGGAAAAAACAGGATAGAAGAATGAGACTGCCTAAAGCAATCCTGTTTATGTGTGTAGTAATATTATCTCTCATTTGGTCAGGTATGTGGGTCTTATATGTTTAAAAAGTGGGAGAGTCAAAATGGGGAGAATTAAAAACGGGAGGATGTGATATACTTCTAGATAAGACAATTATGGAGCCTAAGGCTTGCGAAAATAATTTCGAAATCGACATTTATGTGACATTCTTAATTAGTGTATATGATAAAAAACCTTCCGTTGTTCCTTCGTTTTGAGAGTGATTGGAACTCTTATGCCGCTTTTTGATGTTATAGAAAAGCAGAGAAGAAGCTTTACTTAAAAGCTTAATAGTAGAAGTGCTTCTTGAAATATGATTTCGAATTTGTTATATTGAGAAAACAATTAAAACGCAAATACCATGAAATGGAGAAGGTTTAACGGCGACAAGATCGATTTGCCAATTAAAGAAGCAGTAAGAAAGACCATTATTGATGAAACCGCTAAAGGGTTTAAATTAAAGATTTGTATTGGAACAGATTCGCAAGTCAGAGGAGAAGTGGTTGAATTTGCTACCGTAATAGTCTTCTTGAGAGAAAAAAAGGGAGGATTCATGTTCATTAGCAATTATAAATTGAAACAAGAAATGGGGATCCGCGAGAGAATGATTGCAGAGGTCGCAAGATCTGTCGATGTAGCTTACTCTTTATGTGATTTGTTTGATCAATACAATATTGCCTTAGAAGTACATGCTGACATCAATACTGATCCGCATTTCAAATCCAATACTGCACTAAGTGAAGCAATGGGCTATATTTTGTCTATGGGATTCGTATTTAAAGCGAAACCAGATGCTTTTGCAAGCTCCTCTTGTGCAGATAAAGTGGTATAAAAGCTCTAGTAGAGCGAAATATTAATAGAAAAAATACAGTGCGAACTAAGTTTCGTCTATAAGGAATTTAAAAAATTACAGCTAAAAAGGCTTGCCTAGATCGGTAAGCCTTTTTCAATTTTAACCTTTAATCGATTATTTTAGAACCTAGGTCTTAAGAATCCGTATCTTTCTTTAAATTGAGCTATATTCTCAATGAATTTAACCTTATTTAATTTTTTATATAAATCACAAATTTCAAATTATGGGACTATTTGACTTTATAAAAGGGGAATTAATTGAAGTCATCGATTGGGTAGAAAAAGACAAGGACACCGTTGTCTGGAAATTCCCAGATAGAGATGCCAACATAAAATACGGTGCTAATTTAACTGTACGAGAATCACAAACAGCGCTTTTTCTGAATGAAGGAGAGTTCGCTGATCATTTTGAACCAGGTCGTTTTGAGTTGTTGACAGAGAACATGCCACTCCTCACTTCATTAAAGAATTGGAAAACGGGTTTTAAATCTCCTTTCCTTTGCGATGTCTACTTTTTCAGTCAAAAGACATTCACCGGTTTGAAATGGGGAACACCTAATCCCGTAATTTTACGTGATCCAGAATTCAAGCAAGTAAGAGTCAAAGCCTTTGGAGTATATTTTATAAAAATAAAAGATGTCCATAAATTCTTCACAGAATTCGCCGGTACCAAATCGCAAGTTAAAATATCTGAAGTAGAAGAAAAACTGAGAGATATTGTATCTCCAAAATTTGCAGAAGCTTTGGCCGAGACAGAAGTTTCTGTTCTGGATATGGTCGCAAATTATACTGAATTAGGAGATAAGATTGCTCCTATAATTCAAAAAGATTTGGATGCCTTTGGCATTGAGTTGACAAAATTCCAAATCACAAGTACTTCCTTGCCAAAAGAAGTTGAAGAGTTTTATGATAAAATGACCAATATGAATATGGTCGATGACATGAATAAATTTCAACAATTTCAGACAGCCCAAGCGATCGAAAAAGCAGCCGACAATCCAGGCGGCGGTGCTGGAGAAGGGATCGGTATGGGAATGGGTTTTGGTATGGCGAACATGATGATGAATCAGCAACAACAACCTCAAAATCAAAATCAGAACACAGCAAACAATGCTCAAAATTCGTCAAAAGCACAAACTCGAGAAGAAGTTCTAGCTACTTTAAAAGAATTAGGCAGTTTGAAAGAAGCTGGGATTCTTACTGACGAAGAATTTGATACCAAGAAAAAAGAACTCTTAGCAAGACTTTAATGAAGAAGCATGAGAATAAGTACTAGATACTATTGTCTAAATACAAAGTACTAAAACCTAACAGTCTAAGCTAAGTGGAAACTCCAGATCAAATTGAAAATAATATAGAAACAGCTTGTCCTTCCTGTGGAGGACAGCTGATTTATTCTGCTGAACATAAGAAAATCCATTGTGGTCATTGTGGATACACAGAAGAAGTTGACAATACCAATGACAAGGTTGTAGAGCAGTCGCTAAGTGATGCCATTCACAAAGTAAAATCCTTTGTACCAGAAGAAAGGGGAAAAAAGGTTTTTGATTGTGGAAACTGTGGAGCCAAATTCATGGTGGAAGCCACAGAAATAAAAGTGAGTTGTGGTTTTTGTGGATCACGTAATGTGAACGTTGATGCCTACGAACATCAGTTCATCCAGCCAATGGGAATCATTCCATTTTATGTTAGCAGAGATGAAGGCGCTAAACTTTTCAACAAATGGATCAAAAAAGGTATTTTCCATCCCAATAAATTAAAAAGATTGGCGTCTCTTGACAATCTGCATGGAGTTTATATTCCATTTTGGACTTATGATGCAATGACCCATTCTTCTTGGAGCGGCGAGGCCGGTCAATATTATAATGTTCAAACTCAAGTTCGAATAAACGGAAGAATGCAAACTAAGAATGTTCAACAAATCAGATGGTCGCGCCGTTCAGGACGTTTAGACCATTTCTTTGATGACATCCTAGTTGTTGCCTCTGGAGCATTGAAGCAAAATCATGTACAGAAAATATTACCGTTCAGACTAGAGGAAGTCGTCAACTTTGATCCTCGCTTAATGGTTGGTTGGGAAGCAGAAGTGTACAAGCAAGAAGTAGATGAAGGTTACCGAGAAGCAGAATTAATCATGGATCACAAGATTCGAAACATGTGTTCAGCTCAACTGGGCGGAGATACGCAAAGAAATCTACACGTCAATTCCTCCAAAGACAGTCAAACATTCAAGCACATCATCCTACCAATTTGGATTGCGTCTTACGTTTATAATGATAAAATTTACCATTTCACGATCAACGGACAAACAGGCCGTGTAAGTGGCAAAAAGCCAATATCTTACTTTAAAATTGCCTTTTGTGTTTTCTTATTTGCATTATTTATTTTTGGCCTTTGGTATTTGAAACACAGCGGTGTTTTTGATGGAAAATAAAATGACGTTTTGCCAAAATTTTAAATAAATTCTGATATTAAATATCAAAAACAAACCTATTTTTGAAGTATTATCAGAGTAGCTATTTTCTAGCTCTTCTTACTATTTTAATTCAAAATATGATTCAAGTATTTGTAACAGGTGGCACGTTTGATAAAGAATATAACTTCATTACAGGTGAACTTTATTTTAAAGATACTCACCTGAAAGAGATGTTCGAAAGAGGACGATGTACCTTAGATATTGATGTAAAAACATTGATGATGGTGGATAGTCTTGAAATGGGAGAAGAAGACCGAGCAATCGTAATCCACAATTGCAAAAAATCTGCAAGCGATCAAATCCTAATTACGCACGGTACAGATAGAATGGTCAATACTGCTAAAGAATTAGCAGCCGCAAAAATCCCAAAGACAATCGTTTTGACTGGAGCAATGATCCCTTATGCATTTGGTACTTCGTCAGATGGGTTTTTCAATTTGGGGTCGGCTTTATCTTTTGCCCAAACATTGCCTCATGGAGTTTATGTAGTGATGAATGGAAGGTATTTTAAATGGAACAATGTCCGTAAAAATAGAACAACAGGAAATTTTGAAGAAACACAAACCGTACAAGTCTAATTAAGATGGAATACCTCGGATTATTATTTGAATTTTTGTTTTTGGCGATTGCTGTTTATTTGTACCTTTTTGCTACAGGTAAAATCAAAAGTAAAGATGCCACTTTACAAGCTAAAGCCGATCGTTTTAGAAAAGACAATGGGCGTTGGTTGAAAATAATGGCGCTAGCCGTCATGGCAATAATGACACTTAATCTTACCATTCATATTGCTCAAATACTGAAATAGTCCCGAACAGCCGTAGATAACCTTTAACTGCATCCAATCTGTTCCTTTACAAAAAACCTCATTTTATTAATGCCCTTTCTCCTTTTATCAATTCAATTAATGATAAAAATCATCTGATTACTGAGTTTTCTGAATTTGTTGGTCACATTCAATTATTATAGAATAAATTTGCCTTAAAAGGTTGATAAATAGTGTATTAGGTTATGTTTTGTGAATGTTTTCCTTATACGAAAACGATATAAAATTTTGTCAAAAAATCACTGTTTGGCCGAAAATTATTATTATTACATACCGACCGGAGTAAATTTGCTTGCAATTACATAATTCCAAAATCCAATTCGTTTATTTTTTCTGATTCTTAAATTAATGTCTAATGAGGAAAGCATTACTTTTTATATGCTGTGTTTTTTTATTTTCTCAACTTTCGGGACAAGATATTTTTAGCTCTAAAACAGTTGTAAAAGATATTTATTTGACTTTCTATGATGGCAATTGGGAAGAAACACTTCTTCAAAATAAGCTATCTGGTGAAGAGGAAAGAATACTTGCGAAAATACAATTGAATGGCATTACTTACGATTCTGTTGGGGTACGGTACAAAGGCAATAGCTCTTTCTTTAATGTAAAAAAGACAGGAGCCAAAAAGTTTCCATTCAATATTAAAATTGACCATATTGTTAAAAAGCAATCGCTTCCAAATGGTTATGAATCTTTAAAATTGTCTAACGTTTTCAGAGATCCAAGTTTCGTACGCGAAGTGTTGGCATATGACATCGCAAGCAACTATATGCCGTCTCCACGTGCCGCATATGTGAGGTTACACATTAATGGAGCACCATTTGGATTGTACAACATCACTGAGTCAATCGATAAAGCTTTTCTCAAAAGACATTTTGGTTACAAAAAAGGTACACTGGTTAAATGTGATCCGAATTGGAAAGCAACAGCAAATGAAACTTGTCCCAAAGGAGATAAGGCCTCTTTGAATTATTTAGGCGATGATCCAATTTGTTACGAAGGGCTATACGAGTTGAAATCCAATAAAGGTTGGGAAAACTTGATTTCCCTTTCAAAAACGTTAAACAAGGATATTGATAAAATTGAAAATATTCTAAATGTAGATCAAGTTCTTTGGATGCATGCTTTTAATAATGTACTGGTTAACCTCGACAGTTATGCAGGCCGTTTATGCCACAACTATTATTTGTTTCAAGATAGTTTTGGAGTATTTCAACCCATACTTTGGGACATGAATTTATCCTTTGGTGGATTCCGGTTTAGTGGAGAAAGCAATAAAGCATTGACAGTCGATGAAATGCAAAACATGAGTATGTTCCTTCATTTCAAAACAAGTAATTCTAACCGACCATTAATCACGAATTTATTGAAAAATAGTAGGTACAGAAAAATTTATGTTGCCCATCTAAAAACGATTCTAAGAGATTATTTTGCCAATGG
>CALIAG010000477.1 GCA_938041325.1 uncultured Saprospiraceae bacterium
AATGGCAAAAAAAGCCATTTCGGATCCGGTCGTTACGCATATGTATACCGCTGATCCATCTGCCCATGTGTTTAATGGTCGACTTTATATTTATCCTTCTCATGATATTGATGCAGGGATTCCATTTAATGATAATGGAGATCATTTTGGGATGAGAGATTACCATGTTTTTTCAATGGATCGAATAGGAGGGGAGGTAACGGATCATGGTGTTGCTCTTGATGTGGCTGACGTGCCTTGGGCCGAACGTCAAATGTGGGCGCCTGATGCAGCGCATAAAGACGGAAAGTATTATTTGTATTTTCCTGCTAAAACCAAGGAAGGCATTTTTCATATTGGCGTTGCCGTTGGCGATGCTCCAGAGGGACCTTTCGTAGCCGAACCAGAAGCAATAAAAGGAAGTTATTCTATCGATCCAGCTGTTTTTGAAGATGAGGGAACGCACTACCTGTACTACGGTGGGATTTGGGGAGGTCAGTTGCAGAAATATAGGGATAATAAATTCAGTGAAAAGCACGAAGAGCCCCTAGCTAATGAAGAAGCACTTACCCCAATGATGGCCCGTCTTACTGCTGATATGAAAGAGTTGGCAGAGGAACCCAAAGCGATTATAATTCTCGATGAAAACGGAAAACCTTTATTAGCAGGCGATAATGATAGACGTTTTTTCGAGGCTGCTTGGGTGCATAAATACAAAGGGAAATATTACTTCTCTTATTCAACTGGTGATACCCATTTTATCTGTTACGCTACAGGAGATAATCCATATGGACCTTTTACTTATGGTGGCCGGATATTAAATCCAGTAATTGGTTGGACCTCTCATCATTCTATTTGTGAAGTGGATGGTAAGTGGTATTTGTTTTATCACGATTCTATTTTGTCAAAAGGCATAACACATTTGAGGTCCATGAAGATCTCTGAAATTCAATACAGAGAAGACGGATCCATTGTGACATTAGATCCTTATGTTTAAAAGGACAATACTAATTTACACTTCAAAGTAAAGCGATGTAGTCTCTTTGCCGGAGACAAAAACTAGCAGCAAAATACTTGATTACTGCTTAATCATTTTTCAATGTTTTTGCAGGATTTAATTGAGCTGAACGGGTCGCATGTATGCTGGTGGTCAGGAAAGTTAACAATAAGGTTAATGCCAAGACTAAAGCGAACAAGATATAGTTCATTTCAACTCTATATGCAAACTCTTCTAACCATCCGTTGATGAAGTACCAAGCCGTAAAGAATGCAGGCAAGGCTGCTAGTAGAACCAGCAAAAGAAAGTCTTTCCCAAAAAGTAAAACCAAGTTCCAGCTGCTCGCACCCATAACTTTTCGAATTCCAATTTCCTTTCGTCTTTGATTAGTCATATAGGCTGATAAGCCAAAAAGTCCAATGAATGCAATTAGAATGGTGATAAAAGAAAAGAGCATAAATATTTTTCCGCGAATTTTGTCGAGTTCATAAGCGGTTTGAATGTCATTATCCAGAAATCGATATTCGAGTGGGATGTTTGGAAAAACAGTTGCCCATGTCTCTTGAATATGGGCAATTCCTTCTGTGATATCATTATCTAGTTTCATAGAAAGGTTGAAGGCCGATGGTTGGTAGTTAAATATTTGTGGAGCAATTTCGTCATGCAACGAACTTTGATGAAAATTTTCTACCACACCAACGATTTGCACAAAATTTGGATTGTCCTTATCTCCATATCTAATCTTTTCACCAATCAAATTATCAAGTCCAAAACTTTCCCCAAATGCTTTATTGACAATTACATTTTTTGTACCATCGTTTGGGTATTCGGCAGAAAAGTATCTTCCTTCAAGAAGTTCAATTTCCATAGTTTTAAAGAAATCATAATCTACAGAGCCAAAACAAGTCATTTGAGATTCTGTACTAGAACCGGCATCTGCGCTGATTGGTCGTCGAGGCATATAAGCTCCTGGCAAAAAAGTAGAAACGCCTATTGACGAAATCAATGGGCTTTTGAGGAGAGCGTCTTTTAATACAGGAAGTTTTTCTCCTTCAGCAGGATTGAAATCCAACCGAATGATTTGATCTTTATTGAATCCCAAATCTTTTTTCCGCATGAAATCCAATTGATGGTATACCATTCCGGTACAGATCAAGACAAAGATAACGACTCCAAATTGGACTGCAATCAAGACTCTGCGTAGGAAAATTCCTTTTGCTATTTTTCCTTTCAAAGAAGCTATTGGCTTTATTGCAGAAAGGAAAAAAGCAGGGTAAGCTCCTCCTAAAATACCGACTAAGAAAACAAGAAAAATCAATCCTGAAATAATATGTGTTTGCCATATTTGATTGGCATTCAGTTGTAGATCAAGGATTGTATTTAAAGGATTAATGCTAAAGGAGACAATCGAAAGAGCAATTATCAAAGCAAAGAAGGAATAGAAAAATGATTCTGTTAGAAATTGTTTGATTAATTGCTTTCTGGAAGATCCTAAAACTTTGCGCACTCCAATTTCCATTGTACGTTTACTTCCCTGTGCTGTGATCATATTTACATAGCTAATAATCGCGATGAGAATCATTAAAAATGCAATGGCTGAAAAGATGTAAATGTAAGTAAGACCACCAGTTCTTTGAAGGTGGATATTGGTCAACGGGACCAATACATGATTTGCATATTTCAACACCCCTTCCCGTTTAATGTCAAGGTAGTTTTTATAAATATCTGCGAATTGAGGGGCTAATTCATCGGGATTGGCCTCTTTATTTAACAGAACATAAGTGAGATGAGTAAAACGGTTAAAATAAAAGTCGTCTTCTCTAGGATCGGTCGCACTAGATAGTAGTGCATTGAAAGAAAGGTGGTTGTTTTCCGGGTAATCTTTGAAAACACCTTGAACGATCAAATCGTATTCTGGATCTGCATTCCCTAGCGCATGGGTTAAGTTTGTGTTTAAAATTTCACCAACGGGGTTTTCGTCATTAAATATTTTCTTAGCGAGAGTTTCGCTTATAATAATCTTATTGGGTCCATCCAGTGAGCCTTCTTTTTCTCCAAAAATAAAATCG
>CALIAG010000478.1 GCA_938041325.1 uncultured Saprospiraceae bacterium
CTACTTCTTGCCAATAAGCCGTTACGTCAGTGAATCCTTCATGGGAGTCGGCGTCCGAAGATCCATGACCTGGAAAATGTTTGAGGGTCGATAAAATGCCTTGTGCTTCGTGCGCTTTGATCCAGACATTTGAATGATTGATTACGATTTCAGGATCTTTGCTATAACTGCGTTCGTACTTTCCAATAACGGGATTTTTAGGATTCAAGTCTAAATCAACTGCTGGTGAAAAATTCACATTAAAACCTAGTTCTTTTAAACTTTTGGCATTTCTGTCTGCATAATAGGCAGTGCTGTCCAAGTTATTGAGTTGGCCCAAATATTTATTGGATACTGATTCTGGAAAACCATATTTGGCTTTCAAACGGTTGACCTTCCCGCCTTCCTGATCAACAGCCATCATTAGTGGAATCTTTGCATGAGATTGCAAACCCGAAATTAAGTTTTTCACCTGCTCCGGTGATTTAATATTTCGGACATATTCTTTGTTCACCACGTCATAATCAAAAAGGACTGTTCCTCCGATTTTCCCTTCTTTTATATCTTCTATGAATTTAGGACTGACTTCTTTCATATCCATTCCTCGAAAACCGACCATAAGCATTTGGCCAATCATTTCTTCAATAGTGGGCGCTTTATCGATTTCTGAGATTGTTGCAGAAACCGTTTTGCTTGCATTGTCTGTTTTGCAATTTGTAAAAAAGACGAAAGATAGCAGCAGAAGTATTATAGGTGATGTGGTATTTTTCATGTGTTTAAAATTTGGATAAAGATAGCCAAAAAAGGAGAAAGGCTGAGATTCAATTTTCACAAAAAAATGGTTGCACAAAATTTGCACAACCATCCATTCTAGTATAGTTAAAAATGAGAGTATGAAACGTGTTATTTTCTATAGAGAGCTTTAATTAAAAATTCAATGTCTATTTGCTCAGTTGATTTAACAATGAAATGAAAAATTTAAAAAGAACATTTTTTTTGAGCGCTTGAGATTTTTTGTTGTTTTTGTAAATCGTATTTATTTTGTTGCTTAAGGTAATTTAGATTGAAGACATAGCAATATACTTTGGTAATCGCTCGCTTCGTTTTTTCAAACTCGTCGAACACGACTCGGCCCATTAAAATTTAGGCTTAGTGGCAATGAACTCTTGCCTCTAAGCATTTTATTTTTAAAGAATCCCTTCTAAAAGTATTGGTATCGCTAAAACAACTTGAGCAAACCAATGACCTATTTATTGCGGATACAATAAAGAAGCATTCTTAAATCCTTCACAATCAGGATCAAGTATTTTTTTTTTGCAATCAGAAATGAAAAAAGTGCAATCAGGAAAAGAGAAATGTATTTTCTAAATTTTAAAAATTAAAACTTAGAAAATACATTCTTTTGTTAATGACTTTGTGCTGCACCGGAACCAGCAGGTATCCGGATGCTTTCTACAAGGTCTTGAACGGAATCGGGGGGCGGTGCTGTAAATCTGCACACAGTTAAAGATACAACAAAATTCAATAACATGCCAAGGGTTCCGATGCCCTCTGGTGAAATTCCAAACCAATATTGATCAGGAGTTCCTCCTCCATATTTAAAGTAGATGATATAAATACCCGTAAAAATTAAGCCGACCAGCATCCCAGCAATGGCTCCTTCCATATTCATTCGCTTATAAAAAATACCGAGCACTATGGCTGGAAAGAAACTCGCGGCCGCAAGCCCGAATGCCCATGCGACTACTTGCGCAACAAATCCTGGCGGATTGATTCCGAAATAACCGGAGATCAGAACTGCTACTGCAATGGTAATTCTTGCTGCACGCAATTCATTTTTTTCAGAGATATTGGGCATCAAAGATTTCTTAAGCAAGTCATGAGAAATTGAAGTAGAAATAACCAACAATAAACCTGCTGCCGTCGACAAAGCCGCTGCCAATCCTCCTGCTACTACGAGGGCAATAACCCAAGCTGGTAGATTCGCGATTTCCGGATTGGCGAGCACCATGATATCTCGATCAACGGTCAGTTCACTTCCTTTCCATCCTTTCGGTTCCGCGACATTAGCGACGTAGTTTGCATTTTTATCATTGTAATATTGAATGATTCCATCTCCATTTTTATCCTCAAATTTCAACAAGCCTGTTCCTTCCCATTTACTGAACCAAGCAGGCATCGTTGCATATTCTTTGTTGTCAACAGTATTGATCAAATTGGTTCTTGCAAATGCTGCAACTGCAGGAGCGGTGGTATATAGAAAAGCAATAAAGACCAATGCCCATCCTGCTGAGATCCGTGCATCCTTGACTTTAGGGACTGTAAAGAACCGAACGATAACGTGAGGCAGACCTGCCGTACCGAGCATCAATGCTGCTGTTACAAAAAACAAATCAACTTTCCCTTTGTGAGAGGACGTATATTCGGCGAAGCCTAAATCACTACTGACCAAATCTAGTTTATCCAATAAATAAGTTCCGTCTGAAAGCGTTCCACCCAAACCCAACTGAGGGATCGGGTTATCCACCATCAATACCGAAATAAAAATGGCCGGAACCAAATACGCAAACATCAAGACACAGTACTGAGCAACTTGAGTATAAGTAATTCCCTTCATCCCTCCGAGTACAGCATAGAAAAATACGATCGCAACTCCGATCATTATCCCCGTTGAAAAATCTACTTCTAAAAAACGAGAAAAGGCTACTCCTACTCCTTTCATCTGTCCTACTACATAAGTAAAGGAAACGAACAATGCGCATACAACGGCGACCAAACGTGCTGTTTGTGAATAATAGCGTTCTCCTATAAAATCAGGAACTGTAAACTTTCCAAACTTCCTGAGATAAGGCGCCAGCAATAAAGCCAATAAAACATATCCTCCGGTCCATCCCAATAAATATTGCATTCCCTGATAGCCCATAAAGGAAATCAGTCCTGCCATCGATAAAAAAGAAGCTGCTGACATCCAGTCTGCAGCAGTTGCCATTCCGTTAAGTAAAGGAGGAACACCTCCACCAGCAACATAAAACTCTGCAGTCGATCCGGCTCTAGCCCAAATAGCAATTCCAATATAAATTGCAAAAGTAATTCCTACTATGATAAAAGTCCACGTTTGAACATCCATTCGTTTCTCGTTTTGTGAAGTATGATAATTTTAAACCAACAGGAAATCTTAATCTTCTTGAACGCCATATTCCTTGTCCAACTTATTCATGCGGTATACATAAACAAAAATCAAAACAACAAATACGTAGATAGCACCTTGTTGGGCAAACCAGAATCCCAACTTGTACCCCCCTATCCTATAATTATTCAAGGTGTCAACAAAGAGAATTCCACAACCATAAGAAACGATAAACCAAATAGAAAGGAGAATACCGAGTAATCGTAAATT
>CALIAG010000479.1 GCA_938041325.1 uncultured Saprospiraceae bacterium
AGAACACGATTTGTAAGATAAATATGATGGTCAGGATACGCTCGATTGCATTATCCTGAAGATCTTAAAAATCCTGTTCTAACAAAAAAATACAGAATCTCCTTTTAGTCTGAACTATGATTTTCTATGATTAAATGAAAACTATGATTGACTCAAATCAATCCCAAACATTTTCGAAATCAAAACAACATCCATCTCCCCTAAGGAAGCACCACAATTTTTTGTACAATACTTTGTTGATCCCAATCTACCTGTAGCCAATATACACCGGCTTTAATGCTGAGTTCCTTACTAGATAATGTTAGTGAAGAAGTGGCTTTGTTAATGAACGCTGTGTAAACCGTTTGGCCATTGGTATTGAATATCGAAAGTTGAGAAGTATTTGAAATTGTTTTGCCAAAATTTATAGTCAATTCATCTTTTGTTGGATTTGGAAAAATGTTGATTGTGGATTGATCGAGAAGCTCTTGAGTGCTTGTGCTTAAAGGTACTTCAATCATGCCCTCGAATATACAACCGTTGTCATCTTCGATATTAACGGTGTACGTATCTGCTGGAAGGTTGCTTGCAGTAGGACCGGATTGTATGGGAGTGGTATTCCATGTGATCGTGTAGTCTGGTGTTCCTCCACTTACTTCTACTGTCGCGGTGCCCAAGACTGTGCCTATTTGAGGAGTAGAAGATAAAGCAGCTGCCAAAGGTTCTGGTTGATCTAAAAAATAGGAATAGCTCGCGCTTTGACCAATTCCATCGGTAACAGTTACCAAATATTCTCCAGCTTCCAAATTTTCAATTACAGATTCTGTACTATTAAGCCCAGACCATTCGTAAGTGAATGGCGGAATAATAGAGGTGGTCAATTCAATGCGACCGTTGCTATCTCCGTTGCAAAGCAAAGACTCAATCTCTGCAGTGGAACTTATTTCAAAAGAATTCAAAAGCGTATTCCAGGTTCGATTGGTCAGAATCGGAGGGTTAAAATCAAAGAAAATATTGGCTTCGTTTTCAACTCGGATTCCGTCTTCCAGGTTTTGCTTTGGTTTGATTTTAAACTGGACAAAACCATGGCTTAATGGCTCGTTTACTGTGCTATCTGGCATTAGTATATTCGGGAAATAAAATTCAATGCTGCGTCTTGATTCATCCATACTGGTTTCCATAAAGTGACTGGAAGCTGTAGTTTGGAAAGTACTTAAATCTAAATTCGGATCTATTTCATCAGTGATTCTAATATTAAATGCGGTGTCTGTTCCAGTATTTTGAAAACGGATGGTATAGTAAATCGTATCCTCCATTAAGGTGTAGTGATTGTCTAAAAGTCCTGCAGGTTCTACCAACTTGTCATTCGGATCGTAGGCGCAATTGATTTCGGAAGCGAAGGGTTTGTTTTCTAAAACTGTCCAGACTTCATCGGATACTGAATAGGAATTGACATTCATTCTGACACTATCTCCTAAAGCAGAAACGCCTTCCACTTCAAAAAATAAATTTACTTTCTTTTGTTGAGTAGGGGCTAGGTTGTCGAATGACCATAATATTTTGTTGTTGTTCGTGGAATCTGGAGCAGGTTCGGCAGAAAGCAAAGTGGCATTATCGATGATTTCCAATTCTATCCAGCCATTCTCTATGGTAGTGCCATCGTTTTCATAGGTGAGCCAAAAGGGAACGGTAAAACCACATCGGGTTGCAGCAGCAGATAGGCTAGCCGTTATTGAAGGGTTTATTGTTTCAGGGAAGTATCCGAAATGTTTGTTGATAATGCTGTCTTCTACAAATGTAATCGCACAATTGTTTTCGCCAGTTGTGAGATTCCAGCCTTGCATTGGAAGGGAGTTGAGAACATAGTCTCCTTCATTGACGAAGAAGCGTTTTTCCTGATCGTTCGCGGTGAAATGGATCGTTTCATCTGGGTCTAATTTAAACCCAAAATGATTAAGAGTGGGTTCATTCGTTTCAAATAGTCCATTGTTGTTTTCATCGTAAAACGCGTTGGCATTAATTTGGCCATTGGCAGAAATATTGGTGAGCGTATAGGTGTTGTAAAAATCTTTATAAATCAGATCTTCATCTGAGTCTCCATCCAAATCTTGAAAATGAAATCTTTGGTATTCCTGTAAACCCAAATCGATGAAAATGGCCTCATCAAATAGATCGACATCATTGGTATTTCGTTTCCAATAAAATCCTTCTGTTTCTTTTGAAAAAAACAAATCTTTATAACCATCTAGGTCATAATCAATGAAGTGAAAGTTGTAGGTACTGTTGCCAGCATTTGGAATGTAAACTATTTCTTCAAAAGCCAAATCTCCTATTTGTTCATAATACGCAAAACTACCAGACCTATTTAACAAGATGTCTTTTAAACCATCATTGTTTACATCATCAAAAATTACTCGATTGAAAGAAAATGAATTTTCCACAAACTCAGTCCAGGGTTCGAAACTGTCGCCATTGTTTTTTATCCAACCTAGATCACTGCTATTATTAAAATCAGGAATTAAATCAGTTGTGCCATCGTTATCTACATCAACAAAAGTAATGCGATTGACAGCGTTGGTTTCTAGGAATTCTGCCTCTGCAAAAGAACCGGTTGAGGTACCTAAATTTTTATACCAAAATATTCCATCACCACCTGGATTTCCACTCGACACAATAAGGTCTTGGTCACCATCATTGTCCAAATCTTCTGCGTAAAGTGTCAAATAAAAATTAGCTATAAAAGGAATGGATTGTGCAGTTCCAAATGTACCATTTCCATCATTCAGTTTATAGTGTAAAAGGCCATCGTCTTCGTCGTTTGTGTAAACCACATCTGGTATTCCATCCACATTGATGTCTATTATTGTCATGTCTTGTGGTTCAAAAGGCAGTTCGATAAATCGAGGTCTTTCAAATGCTTCAAACTCAGGATTGTATCTCATCCAACTCAGCTCATCATCCGCTACCATGACGTCCATATGACCATCTCCGTCAAGGTCTCCAAAATGTTGTTCATGAAAGTAACCGCCGGGACTCATTGTGAAAGATTGATTTTGCACAAAATTACCTTGGCCATTGCTATTTTCAAACAGCAGATTTTCTTTTGTTTCATAACCAGAATAGATAATGTCAGGATCGCCATCGTTGTCCCAGTCTTCTATTCTGAGTATGCTGTTTGCGTATGAGGTTAGCGTACCTTCCCATAGGAAGACCGGTGAGTCGTAGTTGCCCAATCCATCCAAATTCTCGATATAGCCCATTTTGTTAAAATAAGATGCAAAAACAAAATCCAAGTCACCGTCATTGTCAATATCTATGTTAAAGATTTGATTGAGGCTAAAAGTAGTGAAATCAATATCAATGCGGTTTTCATCTGCACTGAAGACTCCGGGGCTGGTTTGGGCAATCCATCGGATATCTTGTCCGCCATCTGTTCCAGCATATATGTCTACCAAACCATCCCCATCAATATCGGACAAACCAACTGATATGTATTCATGAAAAAGGGTGGTGTTTATAAACTGTGGTTCGAGGAAACCTTGTCCCATGTTGTTTTCATAAATCAGGAATTGGGTTTCACTATTGACGACAATGATATCTAAATAACCGTCAGAGTTGGCATCACCAATATTCATAGAAGTTGGAGCGACATTTGAAAATTCGTCCAGTACGATGCGTTCAGAGATATTTCCTTGGCCATCATTTTTGTACCAAATGACGTTGTCAGTGTTGGCTAAATTTGAATTGGCTGCGACTAGAATATCTTGATGTCCATCCATGTCTAAATCTTCTACAATGATGGTCATTGGAGGAATATCCACATTAGAATTGACTTGAAATGTTTCTATAAAAATGGGTTCATTAAATTGACCAAAACCTTCATTTCTATACCATTGGAGTATAATCGTATCTTCTTGTGTAGCTCTAATGGATACAATATCGATCCAACCATCTTCATCCAAATCCACTGTTGCAATCTTGCGACTAATGTTAAAATAGGTGTGGTCTATTGGAAAATTTGTGGACCACTTATTCTTGTCTTCTAAATTCTTTGACCAAGAAAGACCAATGTCATGTGCAAAAACAAAATCGTTAAAACCATCTCCATCCAGATCTGCCACAGCAACATCAAAAACGGGATAATGAAATTCAGAATGGACGAAACTTG
>CALIAG010000480.1 GCA_938041325.1 uncultured Saprospiraceae bacterium
ATTGACATCGCTGCACCGATAATTGCCCAAAACATCCCTGTAATAAGGAACTGTTTTGCAATCATCTTGTGATCCATCGAGAAGATGTAATGCGTAATAAAATTAGATTGGTACTTATCACCATGATGATGGTCATGAAAATGATCATCATAACCTAATTCCTTAATCAATAATTCATCATCGTAGACGGGCGTTTTTGCAATTGCCGTATCTGCCATCTGTAAAACAATTTAATTTTTTAAGGCCAAAATAGGCCAAATTTGTTTTTTCTTAATTTCTTGTCTGTTCTAGCAATTATTCTTGAGCTACCGAAGTAGCGTTTTAGTTGCTTTGTGAAGCAGAAATTTCTTCAATCTCAGTTCCGGTAACGGCCTCTACTGTTTCTGTTGCTTCGTTTGGATCGACATAAAAAGGTTTCTGATCTTCCATCCAGTCAACCCATACATCTTCTTCAACTATTTCAATTATTCTTCTCATGGAGTAGTGTCCATTGCCACATAATTCCGCACAAGCTAATTCAAAATTGAATGCTTCCCATCTCTTAGGACCATCTGGTTCTGATTCATCTTCTGGATCATACCATTCTGGATACAAAGGCTCTCCTGTGGTTTTATCCAACGTAGCAAGGTTTGCTCTATACTCTTCTGTTGTCATTCTAGGAGTGAAAACAAAGTATGTAGGCAATCCAGGAATCGCATCCATTTTCACTCTAAAGTGAGGTAAATCGAAATTATGCAAAACATCTCTTGCTGTAATTCTTACTCGAATTTGGCGACCTTTTGGCAGTTTTATGACCTCACCAGGAGCAGAAGTTACAATGTCATCATGGTTCTTTACATCATCCCAGTTTTGTCCCAATTGGTTCGTTGGAGTAATCAATTTATAATCTCTTTCTCCAAGTAAACCATCTGCACCAGGGTACCTCATAATCCATGCGAACTGCATTCCTGTTGCTTCGATTTCAATATATTCTTCTCCAGGATCAACATCTGCCATAACTTCATTCCAAGCATCCAAACCACCAATTACAAGAAAGGTCATTACTACAGCAGGAATGGCTGTCCAAATAATTTCCAATTTATTGTCATGCGGCATAAATAAACCAACACTATTGTCTCTTTCTCTGAATTTGTAAGCAAACCAGAAAAGAAGGATTTGAGTGATAAAAAATACGATAGAACAAACACCTGTTGTGATGTTAAAAATTCTGTCAAGTAAAATGCCATGCTCTGAGGCAGACTCATGAGGTCCATATCCAAGCATTGAATTTTTGTAATAAACTGCAGTTGCAACACACAGGATTAAAAACAATGCAACGAATACTACCATAAAGTTAGCATTCATGTTATTGCTATCTCTTGCCGCTCTTGCCTCTCCTCTCAATTTGGCTGCTAGTTCTGTTACTTTACCGATTTGAACCAAAATCACAGCAATCAAAACGAAACACAATATTGCCATCAAACTTGTACTCATGAAATATTAATTTAAGCGCCGACGAAAATACGTCTAACTATTATATATATAAATATAAATTTTTCAAAATTGTTTAAACATGGTGGTGAACACTCTCCTTCATATAAGGATCATTTTCAGGTACCAAGGAAGCTTCTTTCAATTTCATAAAAACAAAATAGATGAACAAAGAAAGAAAGCCTATAAAAATACCTAGCTCTAATAAGCCTGGTAAAGTATATCCAGCCATAAAACTAGAAGCATGTTCTCCATGATCTGCTGCTGCTCCCAATACTTCATGTCCATCTGAATGGTCTCCAGCACCGTGATCTGCATGTCCACCAGCGTTGATTACTACACCTGGCTTGATCATATAAAAGAAATCCCACCAGTGTCCAAAGAAAGTAAGTAAAGAAACAAGGATTAATGTTCCATGTTTTCTTTTCGTAGAATTTCGCATTAAGATCAAAAATGGCAATACGAAATTCATTACAAGATTTCCATAAAACAAGACAGGATAACTATCCAATCTCTGACGGAAATAGATCGTTTCTTCACCGTTGTTTGAATACCAAATCAACATATATTGTGAAAACCATAAATAAGTCCAAAAGACACTAAAGGCAAATAAAAACTTACCGAAATCATGTAAGTGCTCATCTGAAATATTTTGATAATAGCCTTTGCCTTTCAAGTAGATCAACATTAAAATAGTAAATGCTGTAGCTGATACAAACCAACTTGCTGAAGAATACCAAGCATACATAGTACTGTACCAGTGAGCGTCAATTGACATAACCCACTGCCAAATCATAGCTGCACTAGTAAAGGCACCAATTGGCAATAAGAATGCAGACCAAAATTTGATTTTCTTAAAATGTGTATATGCATCTGTTCCAGAAGTATCTTCTTGCAAAGAAAGGCTTCTGATTTTTCTAGCAAACATATACCAAACACCTACAAAAATAATTGTACCGAAAGTGTACCAGTATTTGTTTAAGAAGCCAGATTTTCCAGCGATTATTCTGTCGTAGTTTTCATGTCCAAGTGTTGAAACACCTTCTACATTCCAATGATACAAATGGTGTAAATGTCCCCATAATCCTGCAACGATAATCAAAAGTAAAACCAGTCCTACAATTAGAAACAAAGACATGGCTTCCCATAGTCTCTTCATCCCCACAAACCATCCTGCATATGCAGTTGTAAATGCGCACATTACAAATAAGGAGATAAATGCAATACCCGTAAAAAAGACGGTATTGTGAAGTAGATTACTCCAAAATCGAGCATGATGACTTCCTTCAAGAGGATCTATGAAAAAGGTCAATACTAAGCAAACCAAGCCTAAGACCATCCCGCCCAATAACACTGTTCTTTGTTTGCCTTCGAATGTAAATTGATTCATATTAAATGAATTATTCTGTTTTTCTTAAATGTTTTCGTTAATGTTTATTCGCCATGTGAGTGATCATCACCAGAATGATCTTGCTCTGCGTCATGATCTCCGCCATTGTGATCATGACCATCTTCATGGTGTTCACCTTCGTGCTGATGACCATGATTTTCTTCGATACTATGTGTCTCTGTGTGTTCCATAACTTCAGCCACTGGCTTCATCGTTTTTGCAGGAACATCAACATTATTTAAAGTATTTACTTCTTCATTGTAAACCAACTTCTTTTCTTTCGCCATAAGTTGGTGGATGTAGTGAATGACTTGCCATCTTTCTTCATAAGATAGTTTGTCTGCGTAACCTCCCATTACATTTTTACCGTGCATGATAGCATGATAAAATCTTCCATTAGTAGAGTTGTAAAAGGTGTCTTGTAAAAAATTAGCTGGTTGTACTTGGTAAGGACTTCCATCTCTTGCTAAGTATCCTGCGCCATCTCCTTTTTCACCATGACAAATTCCACAATAAATATTGTACAAGTCTTTGGCAGAAGCCATACCTGCATTGGTTATAGGAAAAGGGTTATCTATAATTTCAGCAACGGCTCTTGCGCGTTCTGCTTCATTATTTGCATAGTAGTAAGGAACGTGTCCGTTAGCTGGAACAGAAATCGCATTGGGATTATCTGATTTTGCAGAACCTGCATATCCTCTAGGAACAGTACCACTTACTGGTAATCTTGGAATCGAAAGTTCTTTCAAAGACTTTACACTCTCTGCATCCCATGTATTATTGTAATACTTGTTGTAAACGTTTGCCTCGTAAGCAATGGAGTGTGCCATGTCCGGCATGTATTCACTACCTGTATTATTGCCACCTGGTTGTTGACAAGAAGTCAAAACAACTAGAGCAAAAAACACTATAAAGTAATATGATTTTAAATTCATCTTATTGTATTCTGATCTAATCATGAAATGATTTACTAAATAACTTTTGTACTTACAGAACTTGCACCTGTACCACTGAAAAAAGATTTCAGTTCACTGATCTTATCAGAAGCCATATTACTGACATCGTAAGCAATGCAAAATTTATCATCTGTAATTCTATCGTCCAATACTTCTGCTTTCACACCGGGCCCTAGTCCACAAATTGTGTAAAAGGTAACCACCATTCCTATTGCTGCAAACAATACCGTCAACTCAAAAGTAATCGGAATAAATGCTGGTACTGACCAATAAGGCTTACCACCAAAAATGATCGGCCAATCTCTTGTGAATACCCAAGTCATTACACCAAAAGCAGTCATCGTTCCCAAAGATCCATAAACGAAACCAGCTATGTGAAGACGAGATTCTTCTAATCCTAATAAAGGATCCAAGCCGTGAACTGGAAACGGAGAATATACATCTAGTATATCTAAATGAGCTTCGTTGGCTTTTTTTACGGCGTTCAGCAAATCCACTTCATCATCGTACAAACCAAATAAAACTGTTGTATTACCTTCTTTCATTATATAAAGATTGATAGATTGTCTAAGTTATTAATGAGCTGAATTTTTGTGATCGCCATCGTTGGCCTTTTCGCCAATGTATTGATCACCTGCTGTTTTCAAAATACTTTTCACTTCCGCTATCGCTACAACCGGTGCAACTCTAGTAAAGATTAAGTACAGTGTAAAAAACAGACCCATCGTTCCAACAAATATTCCTACCTCAACCCATGTAGGCATGTAGTAAGACCAACTTGATGGCAAATAATCTCTTGCTAAAGTGGTTGCAATAATTACGAATCGCTCAAACCACATTCCGATGTTGATAAAGATGGACATGAAGAATGTAAAAGTGATATTTCTTCTTAATTTCTTAATCCAAAAGAACTGAGGAGAAATCACATTACAAAGCATCATTCCAAAGTAGGACCACCAGTAAATACCTGCTGCTCTATTGTAGAATGCAAACTGCTCATAAACGTATCCAGAATACCAAGAAACAAAAAGCTCTGTCAAATAAGCTACCCCAACGATAGATCCGGTAGCGACAATAACTTTGTTCATCGATTCAATATGCTCAACAGTAATATATTCCTGTAGGTTAAGTACTTTTCTGGTAATAATCATCAAGGTCAATACCATTGCGAAACCAGAGAAGATTGCTCCTGCTACAAAGTAAGGAGGGAAAATCGTTGTATGCCATCCAGGAATTACTGAAGTGGCGAAATCAAAACTTACAATGGTGTGTACAGAAAGTACCAATGGAGTTGCAATACCTGCAAGTACTAAAGATAAAGACTCCCATCTTTGCCAGTGCTTTGCTTTTCCAGTCCAACCAAAGGCTAGAAATGCATAGATTCTTTTTCTAATTCCTTTCGCTCTATCTCTTACTGTAGCAAAATCAGGTACCAGTCCAGTATACCAGAATAATAAAGAAACAGTGAAGTAAGTTGAGATTGCAAATACATCCCAAAGAAGAGGTGAATTAAAGTTTACCCATAATGGTCCCCTTGTATTTGGATAAGGAAAGATAAAATTCGCAAGCCAAATCCGTCCCATGTGTATAAGAGGAAATAGTCCTGCACACATTACCGCAAAAATGGTCATCGCCTCTGCAGCACGGTTTACACCCGTTCTCCATTTTTGTCTGAATAACAAAAGGATCGCTGAGATCAAGGTACCGGCGTGACCGATTCCAATCCACCATACAAAGTTGGTAATATCCCAAGCCCATCCAATGGTTCTGTTGGAACCCCAGGTTCCTATTCCCATATAGATCGTCCAAAATATACAGAACAATCCAAAGCCCAATGTAACCACGGAAATTAGAAATGCAATAACCCAGGCGGTACCTGGTGCATTCTCCGTCGGGGATACAATATCTTCGGTAATATCGTGGTAGGATTTACCGCCCTCTACTAAAGGTAATCTTACTGGAGCAACTGGTGCACTCATATTATTTATTTAAAAATTTACTTAAAGTCGTTTACGTTTACTAGCTTATTGCATCAACAGATTCATCCTTGTTGGTCACTTTTGCAGAGTAAGTAACAGAGGAACGAACATTGATTTCTTCTAAGACTATGTAATTCAAATCTGAGTCTAATTTCTCAGCCAATCTTCCTTTTTTATCGTTTGTATCTCCGAATGTAATTGCTCCTGTAGGACATGCAGTCATACAAGCAGATTTTACATCGTTTTCGTTTAATTTTCTGCCTTCACTCTTAGCAGTTAATTTTCCTTCTTGAATTCTTTGTACACAGAAACTACATTTTTCTATAACACCTCTTGAACGAACAGTAACATCTGGATTCAAGACCATTCTTGTTAAGTTATCTGCACCGTGAACCAATTCTTCCCCGTTGATTGGGAATTGGTTGCCAGGGAAAATATCAGCAGTTGTATAATCCAACCAGTTGAATCTTCTTACTTTATAAGGACAGTTATTTGCACAGTATCTTGTACCAATACATCTGTTATAAGTCATTTGATTCAATCCTTCAGAAGAGTGATTCGTTGCAGCTACAGGACATACATTCTCACAAGGAGCGTTATCACAGTGCTGACACATCATTGGTTGATAAACTGTACTTGGATTTTCAACATCACCAAAATAGTATCTATCAATTCTCAACCATTCCATCCCGTGGTGTGCAGCTACTTGCTCGGCTCCAACTACTGGTACATTGTTTTCTGCCATACAAGCGACCGAACATGCTCCACAACCAACACATGCATTCAAGTCAATGAACATTCCCCAGTGGTGCCCCTGATCATAAAAGTCTTTTTTATAAGCCTCATATGGGTAAAGCGTTTGATCATTCAAATGCTCATGGTGAGAACGCTCTTCTTTAAGGTCATGAGCAAATTCCTCAATCTTATCAAGATTCGTTCTTCTGATTACCGTTCTGTCTGTTAATGATCCTTGGAATGCAAGAATATCTTCATCAACATTAAAATCTTTCTTCTGTCCTGAAGTCAATCCCATTGTATTAAAGTATTGCACCAAAGGAATGGCACTTACTTTTTCAACAATATTCGAAACTTCAACACCTGCAGCATAATATTGAGTATTCCCGTTTTTGTCCAAAGAACAATATGGAAAAGTATCTGATCCTATCTTTTTCCCGTTTTGACCAACGATTTGACGACCGTTTCCTAATGACATAGAAACAGTATTTGGCATTTGACCAAATTGCGGCAAAGCCGTTACACGCTGAGTATAATCTCCTCTTGTAACATCTAATTTTTCACCTCTACCTTTTTGGTTGTCGTCACCTACATTTCTAAACGTAGTATAATTTTTACCATCATAACTAATAGGTACAGAAAGGTAAGTTCCCCAAGCTGTTCTCAATACTGGATCTGGTAATTCTTGTAACCAAGGGTTATTGGCATACTTACCATCACCTATGTTAACCGTTTCATACAATGCTAGCTCTACGCCATCACCTGCAACAGGTTGATTAATTTTTCCAGCAGCAGCAGCAACATCTCCTGCATACACGATTTCATTCGAAGCTCTGTTTACTTTTACAACACCATCATGTAAAGCATTGTCCCAAAAAGCTTGGCCTGATGCAAAACCTGATTGCTGACCCAACACTTCCGTTGTCCAACTGGCTTTCAAATATTCGTAATAAGGTTGGTCTGCGTTTTTATTTAAGTTTGCAGATCCAGCCCAACGCAATAAAGTTTCTTCTACTTGTCTTGTATCAAACAAAGGAGAGATCGTTGGTTGAATCAAACTCAAGTGTCCTCTTTTTGGCTCTGCATCACCCCAAGACTCTAAAAAGTGATTGGTTGGTGCAGCAAAGTCACATAGGCTTCCCGTTTCATTCATCAAGCCATCAAAAAATACTTTTGTTCCAACTTTAGCCATAGCTGCTTGGAACGCATTTGAATTTGGAAGATCAAAAGCTGGATTGGCACCCATAACGAATACCGCATCAACAGAACCTCCATTCATTTCACGGATCAGACCTTGAATTTCAGCATCTATTCCTTGTCTTTGCATGGAAGCATTTGCGAATCCAATGGTAGAACCATAATTACCCAATAAACTGTTTATTGCGTTTACGATGTTTTGTTCTCCAACGTTATTAGAACCAGATACGACCAATGAAGCTCCTTTTGCACTTACTAAATCAGCCGCAACTTTTGACAATTGCTTCGCTGCTTTAGCATTTACTTTAGGTGCATTGATTGAAGTACCACCAGTTTTAGCCGCAACTTCATTATATAAGGTAGCAATAGCCGCTCCTTGTTCAGAAGGTTTGATTAGTATTCTGTGATCTGCATTAGAACCAGTCATTGTCATACCAGACTCTACTTGGTAGTGTCTTGACATTTTGGCTCCTTTGGATTTAGCAACTTTTCTATTTTTTGCATAATCCGCAGCATATTCTATTGGAGAAATCCACGTACCCAAGAAATCAGCTCCAACACTTACAATTACTTTTGCTTTGTCAAAACGGTAATCAGGAATTACTTTTTCACCGAAAGACTGTTGGTTTGCTTCTAGGATAGCAGAACTTGATATTGCGTCGTAAGTAACAACTTTAGTATTAGGGAATTTAGCAACAAATTCACCAATTGCTTTTTTAGTTGTAGGACTTAAAATTGTACCTGTTACAATTCTGATTTGAGAAGTAGCAGTTAATTTAGCAGCAACCGCTGTATCTAAATCTGCCCATGACATTTTCTCAGATTGCATCTCATTCGCTACAATTTTCCCAGGTCCTTGGATTCTATTGGTATCGTATAGACTAAGTACACATGCTTGTGTTCTTGCGTTTGTACCACCTTTAGTTACTTCAGAAAGAGGATTACCTTCTATTTTGATTGGCCGACCTTCTCGCGTCTTAACTAAGATCGCGCAATAGTCTCCACCATTCACAAAGCTTGATGCATAATAAGTTGCCACACCGGGCACAATTTCATCAGGTTTTGTAACGTATGGAATGGCTCTTTTTACAGGCACATCACATCCGGCAGCTAAAGTCGCAGCACCTAGTCCAAATCCTAAATATTTCAGGAAATCTCTTCGATTAGAGCCGTGATCTAGTGCTTCTTCTTTTGAAAGTGTGTCAACGATTGGAAGTTCTACAAACTCTTTGCTCGCGGCTTCCAAAAATTCAGGGTCGTTTGTCTTATCACTAATTCCTACCCAAACTTCTTGATTATTGTTTTTCATATTCGCTTATGATTCTAGCGTAAAAATGTATGTGCTGATGTTTCTGTTTCTAATTCTTTTAATAATGGCATTTCTGACATTCCAAACCTCCGATGTCCTCCACTGTAACTTTCTTTCTCGTTCCTGCTTGTAATTCAGAGTGGTATTTTTCGTAAGATTGGTAATAGTCGTTGTCTGCAAACTGTACTTCAGTTTCTCTATGACAATTCACACACCATCCCATTGACAACGGAGCTGCTTGTTGCACAACTTCCATTTCTTCAACTGCACCATGACATTGCTGACATTCTACTTTACCAACAGTAACGTGTTGTGCATGATTGAAATAAACATGATCAGGTAAGTTGTGGATTTTCGTCCATTCTATTCCGCCTTGAATTTCTGGTTTATCTTCATTGGTAAGAGAAGAAACTAAATTCTCCCATTGTGCATTCATTGCTTTCTCCGCTTCTTGCTTTAATAATGCAGGGTTACTTGTGAATCTCGCATCAGCTGCACCTTTTTGTTCAATGAATTGATCCTTGATCCATTTTTTATAAATCACTTCCATCTCTTCTTCCGTTTTGCCTTCAAAATATTTGTCTTCATTCGGATCATATCCTACTGAAGCATATATTTTTGTCAACTCTTCTGTTCCGTATTCTGAACCATATTTAATGGCTGTGTGGCAATTCATACAAGTATTGGCTGCTGGAATGACGGAGTGTTTGGATCTACGCGCACCATCGTGGCAATATTGACAATCAATTTTATTGACGCCAGCGTGTGTAACGTGAGAGAATTTTATGGGTTGATCGGGTGCATATCCTTGCTGCCGACCTAGATTGATTGCATTATTGACTGTAGTGAAGCCTCCTAAGACAATTAGTCCAAAAAGCACTGCACCTACCAAACCTTTACTGGTTAATATATCTGCAAGCGTTCTTCTTGTAGCTGTATTGTCTCCTTCCTTCACCTTTTGCATGTGGCTTAGGTTAGAAATGATTCTGGAAAGAACAACTGCTAATAATCCAAGGATTAAGAAAAGAGTAATGAATAAGAAGTTATTATTCCCTTTTTCACCTTCACCAGTTGTAGGCGTGTTAGGATCTGGTACAGGAGCACCACCAATCGCACCGGTGTATACTGCATCAACATAAGCTAGTATAGATTCAATTTGAGGATCGGTAAGGTTTGGGAAAGCTGTCATTACACTACCATTATACTCATTGTATAATTTATTAGCGTATGCATCTCCACTGGCGATCACAACTTGAGAGTTTCTGATCCAATCGTAGAGCAATTGCTCCCGATCTTCCCATCTTTCTTGGACACCACCAAGGGCTGGACCTGTCATTTTTGCCTTCATGTTCTTAGAATGGCAAGTTGCACAGTTTCCTTTGAAAAGGGCCTTCCCCTCGTCTAGATTGGGTTCAGCAGATAAATTGAAGCTTAAAAAAGCTAGAAAAAATAGAGTTAAAACTCTGGTAAACAATGACTTATCGTGCATTCTTATGCGGTTTAATATCGTTAGATTTTCTAACATTTGACATGTTAAAAATAGATGTCATGTAAATGTCAGCGCAAAAATACAATTCGTTATAAATTTCTACAATATATGTGACTACAAGAATTCTATTTAGACAGCATCTAAATAAGATGAAATACTATTATAATCGGATAAATTCAGTGGATTGTAACTTATTAGGCAGAACTATAATGGATTATACGCCATAAAGATGAGATTGTTATAAAAAAAGAAGAGCCTGCTCGGATTTTCCGAAACAGGCTACTTTCACCACTTTTAATGCGGCATCCACCAGTAGAAAAACAGGATGCCTTTATTCTATCTTAACTAAAACTCTGAAACGTTTGATTTTCAGGATGGCTAACTCAATTTCGCCATATCCCTAACCAGAATACTTTTTCTGGTAAAGTGAATTAAATTCAATTTCTTTAGTTCATTGAGGACTGAAGTCACGGTTTGTCTTGAAGTACCAGTGATATTAGCAATGTCTTGTTGCGTCAATGAATGCTTGATCAACATTTCAAAACCAATCTGCTTGCCTCTTTTATTTGCAGAATCCCTGATAAAGTCAACAATTCTGGTTCTTGCATCTTTAAAAATCAAAGATTCCAATCTATTCTCTGCTCTTCGCAGTCTATCTCCCATTAGGTTTAACACCTTATTATTCAGTCTAGGATTTTTCTGCATTAAAGTTTTAAAATTTTCAACTGAAAGGCTGAAATATTGAACTTCTTCGCTCATCGACATTGCAAAATCTGCTCTGCATTTTTCTCCGACTACGCTTAGTTCTCCAAACATGGCCATGGGATGAAGGATATTTTTAATCACTTCTTTCTCATCTGTTGAATGTGTGCCTATTTTCACAACCCCTTTTAAAAGAAAAAACAAAGTATCCGATGCTTCGGAGGAATAATAAATATAACTATGTCGTGGTTTTTTCTTCAGCTGCACCATTTGACTGAGTAACACCCTCTCATCTGGAGTTAACACGTCGAATAATGGAAATTGGGTCAGAAAAGCAATTTTTGAATTTGTTTCCATAATACCTAGTTTTTAAATCTACCTTAAAAAAATTCTCTCTACTTGGATTTGAGTGCTTTCTGATCGATCAATGAATACCATATTATTAAGGTATTCTATTATTATGGACACATAAATGGGGACTATCCCCTATTAACAAGCATTATTTATTATTTATTTTTTAAAAATATGGGGAAGATAAATGAGCGTGCATTAATTTGAGAGGGGTTAAACACAAAACAAGTAGAGTTAGAATAAAAAACAAGGCAATCTAAACTGTTGCTTATTTTTGACTAAGAACTGAATTGATCTTTCTAAGTAAAAGTGGAATTTGCTAAATAAAAAGGAAACATGGAATTTAGGTAAAAGACTAGTTGTCTATCCTAATTGAATCTATTGCAGTGTTATAAGCAGAGAAATTTCCAAAACCATTGGTAATATTATTATGTAGGATAACGGGTTCTGCAAAAGGAGTATTTTCTACAGCAATTTGATCGGATAAAGAGGATTGAAATTTAAAATAAGGTGTGGAAACTCGATGGACATGAATAATGAGCTTTTCCATCAGAAAGTTTCTAATATTAAAATCAGTATTTACAACACAGAACAATCGCTTTGTTTCTCCCTCAAACAATTCATCTTCGACAAGAAAGCCAGGTTTTTGATTCAATACCTCGATAGATGGATCATCTTCTAATGTATTGATAATCGACAATTGCCTGCGCTCAAAATTTTCTGTAAAGATGGTATCCTCACCTCTTATTCTGTAAAAAGTAAGCGGTACTTCAACAAAAGCCACATGGTAATAATCTATAGTGTCAGGACTATCCACAATGTCAAACGAGAAAAAGACTTGATTATCAAATACATTGCCGCTGATTTGAGACTTTGAAATATTGTCAATTCTAAAGTTTGAAATTTCAGGTTTGGAAGGCACTTTATCTATGGCCTTTATTTCATCTAAATCCCTTGCTTGAATTTTTAAGGTGTAGGTCTCTCCTTCCCTTACGACAGCATCATTACTTACATAATAAGGTTTCAAAGAATTTTGAGCGTTTTGAAAGTCGCCCCATCGAAGTCTTAGGTTTTCTATATACTCTAATTCAGGTTCTTCACCTTTGAAAACTTGTACTATAGCATCGTCTAGGAATTGAATGGAATCTGAGTTGGTTACTCTTCCACTTACGGAAACTTCTGCACGAAATCCATTTTTAGGGGAGAAATTCGTTATGGTAACAATTTTGGCCTCAGCTAATAACTCACTATTACCTTCTAGTATTACTGGGTCTTCGCAAGAAGCCAACAAGAACAGCAAAGAAAATAATGGTAAAATGAATCTCATTTAGGAGTTGTTTACTCTAAAAATAACAATAAGTTATATCAACTTATTGTATATAAATGAGAAAGAGTGCTTATGCACACTAAAAGTCAATTAGCTATTTTTGAGAAGATTGTAGAATATTCCCAATCAGCTTCTACAGAATTAGACCTTCTTAGTTAGAAGCAACTGCAGGAACTAAATTGCGGTGATGGATATATTTGTTCAAATCGTGAACGGTTTCAATGTTTTCAATCTCATCTGTCGTGAATGCGATATTCAATGTTCGTTCAAGTCGAACGATTAAGTCAAGAAAATCAATTGAATCAAGATTTAAATCATCTTTCAGATTGGTGGATGGGCAAATCTGTTGTGCTGGAATATTAGCAAACCAAGCAATTATTTGAATTAAATTTCTTTGAGAAATCATACTGTTTTCCGGTTTTACGAAGCAATCATAGATTCAATGAATAAAACGATTGACTACTTCAGTTACAAGGCATTTAAACTCATCAACAAATTTAAGATTTCAAAATACGTTCCTTTTTAATCTAAAATTTGTTTGTTCTGAATATATAACGGATAAACTATTGCATATGTCCCTTTTATAAGGTGAAAAAATGCAGTTTTTTTCATTCCTTTTCAAGCATTGCACAATATCCGTCAAATCGAGCATAAGTGCTTAAAAACTAACGACATAGCTAATATAAGGGACAAAAGAAAGCAAACTGGTCTGGAAGAATTGCTTGCTCCCCGAAATTGTAGGATTGTCCTTAAGGGAAATAAAAAGCGGATTTAATCTTCCATATGCATTATAAACACCAAAGCTAAACTCTTCCACTCCCCACTTTTTAGGTTTAGAAAGGTTTATCCCCAAGTCAAGTCTATGATACGGTGGAATTCGATAACTGTTCTTCTCTCCGAAAACTTGTGCTACTGCAGGTTCTTCAGAAAAGGGAGAATAGTATTCGAATATTCGCGTCGCAATGGTAATTGCATTACCTGTTCCGTACACGTAATCCATTGAAAGGGCAAACTTACTCGTGACTTTATGAGTGATGCCAGCTTTTAAGAAATGTCTTCTATCATAACGAAATGGATACGGGTTTCCCTGATTCACATCTTTAAACTCTCTGGTGGCAAAACTATAAGTGTAATTCAACCAGGCGATCGTTTTTCTGTTTTCTTTTTTCAAGGCTAACTCAATTCCGTAAGCTTCGCCATCACCGATATCGACATTATCTTCCCAATTACGTGCATCAATAACCGAGAATATTGTTCCTTCCCGATAGGTCAAAATATCTGTTAACTGCTTATAATAGGTTTCCAATCCTATTGAAAATCCTTTGGTTCCTTCATAGCCCAAACCTGCAACAGCAATCCAACTTCCTTGAGGTTTAATTCGTTTGGTGGAGGGCACCCACAAATCAGTGGGCAAGCCAATGCCTGAGCGAGTTAACAAATGCAAATATTGACTTGATACACTAAAAGATGTATTTACGAACCATTTTTTTCGCAATCGTATATTGACTGCAATCCGTGGCTGAACGGAAACATAATTTTTTTCGCCAGTTATAAAGCTCGCAAAATGGATTCCGAGGTTACTTTTTATCTTATCGGTGTGTTGTGTTTCTCCTTCTAAATACGCATCCACTTCTACACTATTGATCGGAGAAGTAACAATGAGGCTGTCAATATCTTCGCCTATATCATAGCCGATGCCCAAGAGGTTGTCTTCATTGATGCTGATTACTCTTGGACGAAATTCATGGCGTATTGCACTCACTCCAACTTTGACTCTTGTCGTTGAATTTGGAAAATAATCAAAATCCAATTTAGCTGACCAATCTTCTATCGCAGTGTTGTATTTACCAAAATCAAATTCTTCGGATTGCAAGGTATCTTGCACCGTTCTTCTTGATCCTAAAAACTCTTCTGTTGCAAATTGATATTTACTAAAATTAAACGTCAGATTTGAAAATAATTTATTTCCCCAAATGCGATTGTATCGAATCGATCCTATGGTATTTCCCCAATCCAAAAACTGATTGTCTTTCTCCTCGACCTTTAATTCATCCGTAACCTCAATTGACTCTTTGGGATTCTCAAAACGATCGCCACCTCCATAAAAACTGATGTAAATTTTATCCTTCTTGCTCAAAGAATAGTTTGCTTTTGCATTTACATCATAAAAGTAATAGTTTAAAAAACCTTCTATCCCATTGTTGATTTGGATTCTCTTTGTCAAAGGTTTGATCAATAAATCTGGAATACTTCTTCTTCCAGAAATAAAAAATGCGCCTTTCCCATTTGCAAAAGGACCTTCTATACTGGCTGAAGAAGCAATGAGACCAATTGAAGCATCTCCGCTCAACTTATTTCTGTTGCCTTCCTTTATTCGCACATCCAAAATAGAAGACAATCTTCCACCAAAACGTGCAGGAAATCCGCCTTTTATCAATTCAGCAGAACGTATTGCTCGCGCATTAAAAATGGATAAAAGTCCAACAAAATGGGTGGGATTATAAACAGGGACCCCATCTAATAAAACTAAATTTTGATCTGTATTTCCACCTCGCACAAATAGCCCACCAAGTCCATCTCCACCTGATTGAACACCTGCCAACAAATGGCTAGCTCGCATTACATCAGGTATTCCGCCAAGTGCTGGAATCTTTCTTATTTCTTTTGGATCAAGAATATTTGTACTTATTTCCTTGAACAAAAGAGAAGGATCTTCTTTTGCATCGGTTACGATTACTTCTGGGAAGGTGAGATTCGAAACCATCTTTATGTTCAGTGTCGTATCCTTAACCAGGTTCAGCTTTATTATCTTTTTTTCGAACCCTAGATAAGAGACTGATAAGTTGGTCATACCTTCTGTTAAAGTAATGCTGTAAAAACCATATTCATTGGATGAAGTTCCTTTATTATTTTGGACCAATAGATTGGCTCCAATTAAACTTTCACCTGACTCAAGGTCTTCTATTATTCCACTGATTGTGTATTTTTTTAAGCTTTTGGAAAGAATCAGAATTTCATCCTTCAATACATCAAATTCCAATCTCGTTCCTCTCAGTAATTGATGAAGAATACTTTTTATGTTCTTCTTTTTTACATCAATAGAAATGAGTTCTTTTTGATTTAAAATTTGGGTACTGAAAGAGATGTTAACGCCTGTTTCTTGGCTAAGATTTAAAAGGGTTTGTTCGAGCGATTGGTCTACACATCTGAAGGAGATTTTTTTATCCAATAAGTCTTGAGCTGTTGCTATGGTGCAACAGGAAATTAAGACAAGCATGAATAAAACTTGTTTCATATTATAAAAACGACATCTGGAAAAGAAAATTTCTGCAAGGAATCCACAAACCCCTAATATGCAAAACCTTTAATTTGCAAAATTAAATAGAAAAGAAGTAGCGAAAGAATAAATAAGAAAGGAAAAGACATAAAATATCCAAAACTATTGACAAGAACCTCCAGTGAGTAGAATTGAATTTTCTTTAGACTGGATTTTTTCGAATCCAAATACCTTTTCTAATCTAGCTAAGGCTAAATCAATGTCAGAAGAAACTTTTGGAGATGTAAAACGACAAGATCTAAGTGATTTGTCATTTATGGAAATTGAAGTGTTAAAATGCTCGTTTAAATCCTTGACTACTGTTTCTAATGGAGTATCATTAAAACTAAGGTATCCAGTAAACCAGCTTAAGTCATTGAGGTTTGGATCTTTATAAACCTCTATTTGATTCGAAGAAGGAGTTAAAACCGCTTTCGTGTTGGCAATCAAATCTTTAGAGGTTTTTCCTCCAATATTTGCGAACCTTACTTTTCCTGTTTTCACACTAATTGAAGCTTGATCTTCACCGAAATCTTTAACATTGAAGGAAGTTCCTAAAACGGAAACAGTGCTATTGGTAGTTTGAACGATAAAACGTTTTTCAGGGTCTTTGGCTATTTCAAAATAAGCCTCGCCTGATAATTTTACGATTCTTTTCGTATCTGAAAAGGTCTCTGGAAACTCAAGTTTAGAATCCTTGTTCAACCAAACCTTAGAGCCATCTGCCAGCTCAATACTTTCAGCTGAGTTTTCGGTCGCGACAATAGTTTGCCAATTTTGCTCTTCTACCAATAACATTTTCCAAACGGAAAAAGCACCGATAAGAACCATAATTGAGGCTGCGATAGCCCATATTTTAGATGATTTGTAAAAAGGGACTACTTTTGAAGAGTTGGAAACTGCTTTTGAAGCTTGAATACGGCCTTTAAGTTTCTTTAATCCTAGTTCTGTGTCTGGTTCAAAGTTGTTTTCATAATTCAGGCTCAAATTCCAAGCATCTTCAACAGCCTCCATAAGCTTCTGGTTGTCAGCATCTTGCCCCAACCATTGATCTAGCAAGCGTTGATCTTCAACACTTAAGGTGTTAGTTAGTTTCTTATGAATTAGGTTTTGATATTTGGCTTTATTCATTTTATTGAATCTTCCCTTTTTTAATATTGACACAGAATAATTGTCTCCCCCCTATTCAATTGCAAATTATTTTAAAAATGATTGGTAATAGATAACCTGAATTCTTAGATAAATGAGGGTATATAGATTGCCTTAAAGATTTTAAGGCCTTTGAAATTTGATTTTCAACTGTTTTGATTGATATATCTAATTGGTTGGCTATTTCTTGATAAGACATTTCTTCAAATCGACTTAACATAAAAACAGCTCTGCAGCGTGCTGGTAAATCGTCAATGGCTTTATCAATGATCTTTTGCAACTCTTCTTTTTCGAGATTTTCAATCGCAGATACATTTTTACTTTCCAAATAGCTGTGATTTGAATGGTCCTCCGTATGTATTCTTTGATCTCTTATGTAGTTGAGTGCTTTGTTTCTTCCTGCTCGGCTCAAATAGGCCTTGAGTGAAGTCTTAATGTTTAAACTTTCTCTCTTTTTCCATAACTCATAAAAAACATCTTGGCTCAGATCTTCAACCAAAGTACCATCTGGAATTATGCGATAAACAGATTGGCAAATGTATTTGTAGTATTTTCTAAAAATCAGTTCTGTGGCTCGCTCGTCATTAACAAGCAGCATTTGAATTAGATCTTCATCAGAATGATTTTTATCAATGGCCATTTGAATTATATTGAAACAGCAGCTTTTATGTGTGGATGAGGATCATAGCCCACCAATTCAAAATCTTCAAATTTAAAATCAAATAGAGATTTCACTTCAGGGTTGATTTTTAAACTAGGTAATTTTTTAGGTTCTCGAGTTAGTTGCAATTTAGCTTGTTCAATATGATTATTGTATAGGTGCACATCTCCAAAACTGTGTATAAAGTCTCCGGCTTTGAGGCCAGTAACCTGCGCCATCATCATGGTCAAAAGGGCGTAAGAACCAATGTTAAAAGGAACGCCTAAAAACGTATCCGCAGATCTTTGATACAGTTGACAGGATAGTTTTCCATCTGCTACATAAAATTGGAACAGGCAATGACAAGGACTCAAAGCCATATCTTTCAATTCTCCAACGTTCCATGCATTGACAATTATTCTTCTGGAATTTGGATTGTTTTTAATTAAATCAAGGGCTTCTTTGATCTGGTCAATCTCGTCCCCTTTATTATTAGTCCAGCTTCTCCACTGCTTGCCATAAACGGGGCCTAGGTCCCCATTTTCATCCGCCCATTCATTCCAAATCCGGACGCCATTATCTTGTAAATATTTGACATTCGTATCTCCATTCAAAAACCACAACAATTCATAAATGATTGATTTTAAGTGCAGTTTTTTAGTGGTCAACATTGGAAAACCTTCTGCTAAATCAAATCGCATTTGGTGGCCAAAAACGCTTTTTGTGCCCGTTCCTGTTCTGTCTCCTTTTTCATTTCCATTCTCTAAAATATGTTCAAGTAGATTAAGGTATTGCCTCATTTCTCAATTATGTTTATTTTTAAAAATCCCATTGTGGGAATATACACACAAAATTAACAACATTATTCAATTTCGTGAACAAAAGAAGCCGCAGTTATATAGGACATAAGGCACTTTTTTTACAATTTTACGTTTATATAAAAAAAGCTTTAGAATTTAAATCCATGAAGACACTCGCTGTTTTTGTTTTACCGTTACTTTTTTGCTCCTTTTTCCACCAAGGAAATGACCACGATTCATTGGATTGGGAGTTGGCTAAAGAAAAAGATGGCATCCAGGTCTTCACCCGTAAGCCAGAAGGTTCGAAATTGAAAGAGATGCGAATCAAGTTTGAAGTAAGAGCTAGTTTCTCTTCCATCGTTTCACTTATTTATGATACGGAAGCATTTAAAGATTGGGTTTATAAGTCCAATGGAAGTTCAGCCATCAAAGTAGAAGACGATTATACTGGGTATTATTACACCGTTATGGATTTCCCATGGCCATTCCACGACCGTGATGTAGTCATTTTCTCTGATTTAGAACAGGACAAAGAGACCAAAATCCTATCCGTTTTTTCTGAAGCTCGACCGGACTATCAACCTGAAATTGAGGGGATTATTCGAGTTAAAAACCATTTCAACAAATGGACTTTCACTCCTGATGGAAAAGGTAATGTAGCTGTTGATTACTTCTTTAGGTCTGATCCGGAAGGCCATGTTCCTGCCTGGCTGGTAAACATCGTTGTGGACAAAGGTTCTATACATACCATGTCTAATTTTATTATCATGTTGAAGAAAGAAAAATATGCAAAGGCCTCATTGCCACATATAATTGAACACTGATCAAAATCATCACTTCCAATTTTTATTATTATCTCCCTTTTTCTCAGAACACTTTCCTATGTTTGTTGTTTAAATTCCATTACAACAACACGCCAAAAAGATCAATTTCATGGGGTATAAAAGTATGAGAGAATGTGTTTTGGATCTTGAAAAGAACGGACACCTAAAGAGAATAAAAAATGAAGTTGATCCTGATTTGGAAATGGCAGAAATCCACAGAAGATTTTATGACACTGGTGGTCCTGCTATTCTATTTGAAAACGTAAAAGGAAGTCCATTTCAGGCTGTGTCGAATTTATACGGCACATTTGAACGAACCGAATTTTTATTCCGCAAAACACTGCCCAAAGTTCAAAAAGTCATAGAACTAAAAGCCAAGCCAGAGAATTTCCTTAAAGACCCGCTCAGATATCTCGGAGCGCCTTTTACAGCGTTGACCGGCTTGCCTTTTAAAAGCCTTTTCGGCAGTCCCATTACTTGGGGAGAAACAACAATTGATCAACTTCCACAAATAAAATCATGGAAAGATGATGGTGGAGCTTTCATTACATTACCACAAGTTTTTACTTTAGGGCCTGGAGAAACGAATTTGATGAAATCCAACTTGGGAATGTATCGAATACAACTTTCCGGAAATGATTATATTCAAAATGAAGAAATTGGATTACACTATCAGCTCCACAGAGGAATTGGTGTCCATCACACTGCTTACAACAAATTAGACGAAGAATTCAAAGCAAGTATTTTTGTGGGTGGTCCTCCTTCTCATGCATTCGCGGCAATCATGCCATTGCCAGAAGGTCTTTCTGAGCTTACATTTGCTGGAATGCTCGCAGGGAGAAGATTTAGATACACCCGACGGGATGGACATGTGCTATCCTCGGATGCAGATTTTTGTATAACAGGTACGATTATAAAAAACTTAAAAAAACGAGAAGGTCCATTTGGTGACCATTTGGGATATTATAGTTTGGAACATGATTTCCCCGTAATGAAAGTCGATAAAGTATGGCACCGCAAAGATGCCATTTGGCAATTTACTGTTGTCGGGCGTCCGCCTCAAGAAGACTCCAGCTTTGGTTACTTAATACACAAAATGGTCAAGGAATTAACGGGTTCTGAATTCCCTGGAATTTTAGAAATAAATGCAGTTGATGCAGCGGGCGTTCATCCATTATTATTGGCTGTTGGAAGTGAACGATACATGCCCTTCAGAGAGAAAAGACCGGAAGAAATTCTGATCCAGGCAAATAGAATTTTAGGATCAGGTCAAACTTCTTTAGCGAAGTTTTTATTCATTGCTGACAAAGGCGATTATACTGATTTGACAGCCAATGATATTCCAGCTTTTTTCACACATATGTTAGAACGAATCGACCTAAGTAGGGATATTCATTTTCAAACCAAAACCACAATTGATACCTTAGATTACTCCGGTGATTCATGGAATTCTGGATCAAAAGTTATCGTTGCCAGCTGTGGTGATAAGGTCAGAGATTTGACGAAGGAATTACCCAAATCCTTCAAACTTTCAGAAGGTTTTTCTAATCCGTTATTTTTTCAAGAAGGAATTTTGGTTTTGGAAGCAACTAAGTTTACAAACTTAGAAAACGCATCAAATCAAATCGCTGAATTTGTTCAAAATTTAGACTCCAATGATTTTGAATCCATTCCATTAATTGTCATTGTTGATGACAGTGCATTTACGGTTGAAAATGTCAATAATTTTGTATGGGTTACTTTTACCAGATCGAATCCTTCTCACGACATATACGGGATCGAAAGCTATTATGAAAACAAGCATTGGTGTTGTAAAGGAGCAATGATTATAGATGCAAGAATAAAACCGCATCATGCACCTGAATTAATAAGAGATGAAATGACAAACAAGAAGGTAGATCAACTATTTAAAAAAGGGATTTAATAAAAAAGCCCGGGTCTAAGACCTGGGCTTTTTTTTAACCTGAAATGATATCATGAATTATAATGTCATTTCCTCCTTTTAATTTTTTTAAATCTTTCTGATCTAAAACTTGTACTTTTTTTGATTCTTTAATTGCTGTTAATTTTCTCATAGGTCTAATTAAAATATTAGGTTATTTAAATGTGTTAGCATCTTAATTACCTGAGCATTTTTCTCAGGATATGAGGGGTAGAATTATAAAAAAGGGGATTAAAATAGGGAGAGGTTGTTTGAATTATTGAAATAAGATGTAAATTCCATGCCAGATGGAATTACCAGAAGATTTTTACATTTTTCAATGTGACACCATAAAAAAGGAAAGACAACTTTTCCTTAATGTGTTAATTACTGATCCACCCGTCAGTATAAGAACACATAAAATAAAGTTGATGTCTGATTGGATAGATAAATCGGATGTTCCTTGGAATGACCATGGCCACTATCTAGATACTCGCCCTTCATTCACCTTAGATCCAAATTTTCATGCAGGAGCCTATTATGTTCAAGAAGCATCTTCTATGTTTTTAGAATATGCTGTAAAAAGTTGTATAGACCTAAGTCGACCTAATAAAGTGCTCGATCTTTGTGCTGCCCCAGGAGGCAAAAGCACTTTGCTAAATGGACTCCTCAGCGAGGATAGTTTATTGGTCTGCAATGAAGTCATCAAATCCAGAATAAATCCTTTAAAACAAAATTTAGCTAAATGGGGATATCCAAATTACTTGATTTGTAATCATGAATGTGAAGATTTCGAAAACCTAAAAGGATATTTCGATTTGGTTGTAGTGGATGCTCCTTGTTCAGGTGAAGGCCTTTTCAGAAAAGATAAGAAAGCGATCAAAGAATGGTCAATTGATAATGTTCAACTTTGTACCAGTCGTCAAAAGAGAATTTTGAAAGGAGCCATGGATTTAGTAAAACCAGGCGGTACATTGATTTATTCTACTTGTACCTACAACACTTCTGAAAATGAATCCAATATTAAATGGATTTCTTCACTCGACCTTTTTGAAGGAATTCAATTGAATGTAAATGAAGATTGGAAAATTGAAGAGCAAAAGTTTGAAGGATCTTATGGATATCAATTTTTTCCTCATAAAGTAAAAGGAGAAGGATTTTTCATATCCTGCTTTAGAAAAAAACAAATAGGTGAATCTGCTCAATTCAAAAAAATCAAACCATTTGCCAAAAGCATTTCAAAGGCTGAATTAATGATCATTAGTCCGTGGATAAAAAACCATGAAAAGTATTTCTTTTTCAAAAACGATTTAGAAGAAATTAAAGCAATCCCACAAGAGTTAAAATATGATGTAGACATTTTGAAAACCTATATAAAAAGAATGAGCACTGGTTTGAATATTGGAACAATTAAAAAAAATGGTTTGATCCCTCATCATGATTTAGCCTTAAGTCTAATCGTCAACAACGATATTCCAAATATCGAATTAACTAAAACGGAAGCTCTTTTATTCCTCAAAAAGGAGACATTCAAGCCTAGTACAGATCAGATTGGATGGCATTTGGTAAAATATCAAAACCTGAACCTAGGGTGGGTAAAAGTATTAAAAAACAGACTTAATAATTATTTACCAACTTCCTGGAGAATCAGGATGGACTTGCCTTCAAATTAAATTTTATGACTATCCTTTGGCTATTTTAAAATAAGTGGATACCTTAACAGGATTGTTTTGAATCATATTTGATATTCTTAGTGATTCCGAAGGGTTATATTATACTATATCAGAAACGCTAACCAACATATAGAAACAACCATACTAAATGAAAAATCTTACAAAAATTCTTTCTGTAATTGGACTTATTCTAATTACACCTCTCACCTTTTTTGCTCAACAAGAAGACACTAGAGGCATAGATCAACGTATAAATGATTGGTTTCAACCCATATCTGATGCGTGGTTAGGTATTGTCCTACATAATTTCCCAGGCCTAGAAATACCTACTATTATAATCTTACTTGTTGCAGGAGCATCCTTTTTTACATTATATTTTGGTTTTATTAATATCAGAAGGTTTCCATTGTCTATAAATGTGGTTCGTGGAAAATACGATGACATAGATGATCATAGTGCAGAACCAAAAGGGAATGTAAATATAGTAGAAGGTGATATTGTTGATACTATTCGAGATGAAAGTCAAGAAGGAGAGGTAAGTCATTTTCAAGCTTTAGCCACTGCAGTATCCGGAACCGTTGGTAATGGAAACATTGCAGGTGTTGCTTTGGCAATCGCACTTGGTGGACCTGGTGCAACTTTTTGGATGATTATATGTGGTTTATTAGGGATGTCTACAAAATTTGTGGAATGTACTCTAGGTGTCAAGTATAGAGATATCGGGCCGGATGGTACTGTATATGGTGGACCAATGTATTATCTATCGAAAGGTTTAAATGAGCGGGGATTCACTTTTCTTGGAAAAGCACTTGCAGTAATATTTGCAGTTTTATGTATTGGTGCTTCTTTCGGTGGTGGAAATGCTGCTCAATCTAACCAAGCTGCTATGCAAATTGCCAGTTCTTTAGGTATGACTGGAGGAGCTTCCAGAACAATAATCGGATTGGTTATTATGGTTCTTGTAGGAATTATAATTATTGGGGGAATCAAAAGAATCGCTGCTGTTACAGAAAAGGTTGTTCCATTTATGGCGCTAATGTATATAATTGCATGTTTGTACATCATTCTTACAAACTTCTCCTACGTTGATGATGCGTTCGGACAGATTTTTTCACAAGCATTTAATCCACAAGCTGGTTTAGGAGGATTAATGGGAGTTCTGATTGTTGGTTTCCAACGGGCTGCTTTTTCAAATGAAGCTGGAGCAGGTTCCGCCTCTATTGCGCATTCTGCTGTAAGAACAAAGTTTCCTGCTTCTGAAGGACTTGTTGCATTATTGGAACCATTCATTGACACCGTAGTAATTTGTACAATGACAGCATTGGTTATAATTATTTTCAATACAGGAGGTGCTGAGTTTGCTTATGGAGGTGACGGTAATGGTGGTGTAACAATAGATGGCCAAGTTTTGGAAGGTGCTGGTATTACCTCTGCTGCATTTGGAAAATACATTCCTTTTGCTGGACCATTTCTAACACTTTGCGTAGTTCTGTTTGCAATTTCAACAATGATTTCATGGTCTTATTACGGCTTACAATCATGGATGTATATCTTTGGAAAAAGCAAACTTTCAGATTTGGTTTACAAACTAATCTTTTGTCTTTTCATCGTGATCGGAGCTGCTGGCGATATGAGTTCCGTATGGGGATTCTCGGATGCAATGATTTTGGCCTTGGTATTTCCTAATATGATAGGATTAATAATATTGTTCCCACGAGTAAAAGAAGAACTCGAAAAATACTTGAAAGCAATTAAAGAGAGTACTTAATTGTACTTGTTTTTTCAATTCAAAAAAGGAGTTAAGCAAAGTTATGCTTAGCTCCTTTTTCGTTGATAAAAACCCTTATCTCATACAAATTTCCCTCTTTTTCCCCCTTTCTTTTTTTTATTCTGATTAGCGTTGGTTCTGAATTTGTGACCCTCAGTTCATTATAGATAATATTAATTTATCATTCTTATTATACCCCTCATCAGGTATATTCCTACATTCAATAATACCTTATCTTTGTAGCAAGAGCTATTATTCTTACCCCCTTATGTGGCATCTACCACAACCGTTTTATTAATCACCTACAATCAATACCGATTTCATCGTACGGCCATACCGTACCTATGACGCTATGTCTAATTCATTAAGGAATATAATCCCTAATGGGACTCATATTATATTATTTTTTTTTCAAAACTTATTTTTTAACTAACTAATTTTTAAATCTCATGAAGCGAATTCTTACGAATCGAGAAATGGGGAGTTTTTGTTTCAGCTTATCCAAGCTAGGAACATTCCTTGTCTTTCTCTCGCTAGCTTTTCAAGCAAATTTTGTTGCAGCTAATGCAATAGGACCAGCTTGTAATGGCTTTGTTAATTTACCACTAGACGCAGATTGTTCTGGTGAAGTTACTCCAGATATGTTGTTAGCTGGTCCTGGAGACCCTGCTACAATGACAATCTCTTTATTTTATGATCTTGCAATGACTCAACCTGTTCCAGGCAGTCCTTTTGTAAGTGCTACTCAGTTAGGAACTGTTTATGCTTCTCTTTCTGACGGAATTGGTGCTCCTTGTTGGGGTGAAGTTCTTGTTGAAGACAAAACTGCTCCAACTATTGAATGTGAACCACTTTCAGTTGATTGTGATGACGCAATTCCAGCTCTTTTTACAGGAATTGATGTTGAAGACAACTGTGGTGCTGTTGCTGCATTGACCAGCGAAACAGAAATTGACGGAGGTTGTGTAGCTGGTTATGAGAGAATCATAACTAGAACTTATACTGCTACCGATGCAAGCGGAAACACTGCTTCTTGTACTCAGACTATTACCGTAGCTCTTGCTGATGCTGCTGCTGTAACTACTCCACCTAATTACGATGACATCGACCTACCTGCATTACTTTGTGATGGTAACTGGGTACGTCTTGAAAATGGTCATCCTTCTCCAGTATCTACTGGTACTCCAGGTGGTGCTGCTACTTGTTCTACTATTCAGTCTACTTTCGAAGATATCAGAATCAACATTTGCCCATCTGGAGCATCTGAAGGTTGTTTCAAAGTTCTTCGTACTTGGACTATTTTAGACTGGTGTGCAACTGATAACGCTATTACTACTCACCAACAAATCATTAAAGTTGCTGACAAACAAGGACCAGTTATTTCTGATATTCCTAATGAGTTAACAATTTCTACTGATGTTTGGACTTGTGATGCTACTTGGTATGCTTTAGCTCCTTGGTTGGATGACAACTGTTCTGACATTGTGGGATATACTTTAGCAGCTTCTGCTGGAACTGTATCTTTCCACCACGGTTTAGACAGATACGTTGTTGCTAACTTACCACTAGGAACTCACCAAGTTACTTACACTGCAACTGATTGCTGTGGTAACGAAACTAACCATGTTTTAGAATTAACTGTTGAAGATTTAGTACCACCGGTAGCTGTATGTGATGTATTCCATACAGTATCTTTGACTATCGACGGAACTGCAAAAGTATTTGCTGAAACTTTCGATGATGGTTCTCATGACAACTGTGGACCAGTTTACTTCAAGACTATCCGTATGGAAGACTTGTTGAACACTGATCACGGTTCTGATGCTAACCAATCTGCTACTGATTGCGATATCGCAAACGGAGATGATAGTGCAACTAAAAATGGAAATCAAATTTACTATGACGATTATGCTAAATTCTGTTGTGAAGACATCGGAAATGACATCATGGTTGTATTAAGAGTATTTGATGTTGATCCAGGTGATGGACCAGTTAATCCTAACAGAATGAAGCAAGGTGGAGACCTAGCGGGTCACTTTAATGACTGTATGGTTGAAATTACTGTTGAAGATAAATTACCACCGTACATCGTTTGTCCTACTGACTTGACGATCTCTTGTGACTACTGGTTCGATTTCAACAACTTGGATGAATTCGGTACTGTTGTAACGGATGCTGCTGATAGAGATTCTATCATTCTTTATGATGTTGAATGTTACCAAGGTGACGGCCAAGTAGCTAGAGACCGTGAGATTCTTAGAAAATCTTTAGGAATTGATGGTATTGCTGCTGACAATTGTGGTGTTGTTGTTACTGAAACTGCTACTGACGGTAGAGTTTGTGGACAAGGAACAATTACTAGAATTTTCACTGCTACTGATCCTGATGGTAGAACTGCT
>CALIAG010000481.1 GCA_938041325.1 uncultured Saprospiraceae bacterium
GTGTAAGAACCAAAGTATTCGAAGTTTCCGATTTCAGCATTTCCTGTGATTCCAACGCTTGCTCTTAGTTTTAAGAAACTGATGCTCTTCGATGGTTTCAAAAACGATTCTTCTGTTAAAATCCATCCTAGGGAAAGTGCTGGGAAAGTTCCCCAACGGTTGCCTTTTCCAAATCGGGAAGAACCATCTCTACGGATACTAAACCCTAACAAGTATTTATCATCAAAACGATAATTAACTCTTCCAAGAAAAGAGAGAAAACTAAATTGTGTGGTATTTATAGAAGCACTTTGAATCGCTGCATTTTCAGGATTCTTCAATGCAGGGTTAGGAAATTGTTCGCCATCAATGACGTTCGAAAAGAAAGTATTTTGTGTAGCATTCATCCCTCCTAAAACATCGAGTGCATGTTTGCCAAAAACATTGGAATAAGAAAGAATATTATTCGAATTCCAATTTTGACTTTCTGACAAAACTGATGTTGCGATTGCTTCTGGTTCTATAATAGCCGAACGGTAATAAAATTCTTTTTTGAAAATATTATTTACACCAAACTCAGAACGTAAAGTGAAGTTTTTCAGGAACTTCACTTGAGCGTAAACATTCCCAAGAATAGAAGTTCCTTTTTGATTCATTTCAGTGTTGGCCAATTCTGCTGCAACATTATTTCCTGTTTGTGCATTGAAGTAAGTTCCATCTTCATTAAATATTGGATAAAAAGGCAGTGCCTGGCTTTGAGCCGTTCCCAAACCACCTGCCCATGCAACGGGAATGATATCGCTATCGGTCACTGTAAAAGCAGCACGTGCGCCCATTGACAAAAAGCTTGTTGGGTTATGATCTAGATTGACTCTTGCATTGTATCTTTTAAAATTATTCCCAACGAAAATTCCTTTTTCGTCTCTAAAGCTACCACCTAAGTAAAAAACCGTTTTGTCTGATCCACCTGAAGCAGACAAATTCATTTCTTGAAAATGACCATTTTGCAAAGCTTCATCTATCCAATCTGTTGAAGTATTTTCTGCAACCTCTTTGCTTAATCCAGGAGGTAAAATGGTTTGCCAAAATTTTTCATAATCGTTTGCAATGTCAAAGGTAGTTTCGTTCCCAGGGATATCATCCACCAAGGCATCATTATAAGAATTCGTCCAAGCTTCTTTTGCCAATTCAAGGTATTGTGGCCCATCCAACATTTCAATCCGATTGGTCTCTTTAGTAAAACCAGATTGTAATCCAACATCAAACTGCGTCTTTCCTTGCTTTCCTTTTTTGGTGGTAATAAGGACTACACCATTCGATCCTCTAGAACCATAGATCGCAGCTGCGGATGCATCTTTTAAAATTTCAATAGATTCGATATCAGCAGGATTCAATTGAGTCAAAGCATTGGACTCATGCCCCGTTGCCAGTCTCCATCCCGAGGCATTGTTTTTAGAAAAATTGCCCGTAACAATTGGAATTCCATCTACCACATATAACGGTTCACTACTCGCGACCAATGATGAAGTTCCTCGAATTCTCACACTGACGGGCGAACCTGCCATTGCATCGGAAGTCGTGACTTGCACTCCAGAGACTCTACCTTGCAAAGCACCTTCTACGGTACTTTGTTGATTGTTTTGTAGTTCATCACCATTGACTTTTGAAATAGCACCAGTAGTAAAACGTTTTTTCTGTGTTCCAAATCCTACGACAATGACTTCGTCCAATGTTTGTAAATCCGGTGTCATTGAAATATTGAAATCTCGTTTTCCATTGACTTCAACTTCTTGATTTCTATAACCAATATAACTAAACACCAGCACCTCGTCCTCTTTAATAAGATCTAAAACAAAGGTTCCATCCAAATCTGTTGCCGTTCCTAATCCAGGGTTACTTTTTAGGACAACCGAGACACCGATCATGGGATCTTCATTCTCATCCAATACAATTCCTTTAACCTCGAATTTTGTTTTTTGCAATTGAATAGAAACTGGTTGCAAATCAATTTGAAAGCCCAATTCTTTCAAGGAGGTAGTTTTCCGAGAAGACAATGTTTTTAATTCCTCTCCTTTTCGCTCTTTGCGTTTTGATTGCTTTTGGTATTTCTTTTTCGAAATGGTTTTAAAAACTACATAGTTCTTCTTGCTGACCTTTTTGTATTTCAGATCAGTGTCCAATAAAACATTTTGCAGTTCAACTTCGAAATCATCAGCTTTTATATAATTCTTTTTGACCTTATACTTTTTAATCTCTTCGACGTCGAAACTAAAATAAATTCCATATTTTTTGGTCAGCTCTGATAGAGCCGTTGGTATGGAAATCTGATCCTCAACAATTACTTTCTTTTTAGCATTTGAAAGATCAACCCATGCCGTTTCTTGTGCAGATAAAAACCCCAATGAAACGAATAACCAGAGTGACGTTAGGAGGAAAATTTTTTGCATAGTTATATTCGGTTTAATATCGTCTTAACAATTTGGTTATTTTAAAGTTGGTATATTACTTAATACTTGCTTACTAATTTAGAGATTATAACTTGGTTTTCTTTGTGATCAATATTAATCTCATCAGGATAAAGTAATTTTAAAGTTTTTAGTATCACCTCTAGATTTCCAGCTTGTACGGACAATTGAATTTGTCTCTTTTTTAACTCTTCATCCTCTATCACAAAATTAGTCCCGTAAACTATTTCTAATTCCTTACAGATTTCACTCAAAGTATTGTTTAACACAATCATCCCGTCTTTCCAGGCTGTATAATCGGCCACTTTAACTTTTTTCGCCTCTACCTTGTTTTTAATCTTAGAATAAGATACAAAATCCCCCGGCTCCATTTCTATATTTTGATCGTTTAATTCCAAAACTATTTTTCCCTCTGCGAGTACAACTTCCGCTTTTTCACCGCGTGATCGAACATTGAATTGCGTCCCAAGAACCGCTACATCCATATCGCCTGCGTGTACAATGAACTTGGTCCCTTTCGATTTTCTATTTACCTCAAAAAAAGCTTCTCCTTGTAACCAAACTTCTCGGGTGTCTAAATCATTCCAATGGTCTGGTTCAATTTGAAGTTCAGAATTAGCATTTAGTTCTACTTTTGAACCATCTGGCAATTCCAAAGCCAACCTTTCACCGTTTCCGGAAGCATATGTCTTTAAAAGAATATCGTTGTTAAAAAGTGCTTTGCTGAAAAACCCAATGCCTACAAGTACGGCTGCTGCTGCCATCCATTTGAGCCAAATTCTTTTGCTTTTATCACGGGGACGTTTTTCCATTTTAGAAGCAACTTCTTGAAATGAAGATCGGGCTTGGTCCTTACTCACTTCTTTTATTTCCGTATCAAAATGATGGTGCAGAGAAAGAAGAACCGATTGGGCTTCTTTTACTAGGTTGGTCTTTTCAGGGTTTTCTTGTTGAAATTTTTCCCAAAAGATATTGGCGTTATGATCTTCATGCAAAACCCAGTTGCGGAAGTGTTCATTTTCAATAAAATCTTCCAAATCGAAAGAAGTATAGATGTTCTTGTTTGTCAAAATAGAATGTATTTTAGCTAAAGGAGTACGGTAGGTTGATTTTGTAACCCTGTTTTTTATTTTTTTTTGGAATAATTTAGAAAAGAGTATTTTCGTAACTAAAACATCAAAACAGAAGGCAATTTTTTCATATTCTTTTTGATGAATTTAATTGCTCGGTGAGAAAAATTCCTAGCAACCTGATAAGAGATATCCAAGGTTTCTGAAATTTCGGAGTAGGATTTATTTTTATAAAAACGAAGGAAAAGGATTTCCTTTTGGTGATTCGGCAATTGCTTTATTAAGTCTTGGATTTTTAATGCTCTTGGATCCTGTTCTAAACCAATTTCATCCTTAACATCAAAGTTCAACTCTCTAAAATCCGTCTTTTTTCTTTTTCGAATCAAGTTATTTCTTAAAGAAACAATCAAATAATTCTCAAGAGATTCTTTTGCATCAAGGTCTTCTTCTTTTTGCCAAAAACTTAAAAACAATTCCTGTATAGTATCTTCAATTAATGGAATATCCTTAGTAATGGTTTTTCCATAAACTAAAAGCATCGGGTAGTAATCAAGGTATATTTTTTCGAATCTAACTTTATTCGTCATATTTCGAATTCGAACTCGTAAAAAAGGAATAAGTTTAGCTAAAGATAAATAATCTTGCGTGGTAAAGAAATATGGTATGATCTAAATTAGAGCAGGCAATGATTGTAGTGAATAGCTCTTTGAGTGGAGCTAGAATCCTTTGAATAGTTCTTAGGTGAATTATAAAGAGTGCCTGGAATTAACCTCCAAGCACTCTTTAGTTTGAAAAAAGCGATGATTTTACTTGTCTTTTATTATTGAAATTTTAGTTGTAAATACATCTTTCTTGTGATGAATGGATATGAAATACATTCCTTCTTCTAAGTCGCTTGTATCAAATTGAATCTTATTGATCCCTTCCTCCATCTCGATTCTATCATTGAGTACAATAATCCCGGAAAAATCACTCAATGTAATGTTCGCTGGTCCTGTTCGATCTACTGCAAGATCGAGCGTTAATTGGTCTTTTACTGGATTGGGGTAAGCTTCAAATTTCAAGCCCATCAAATCCTTACGTTCCAAGACAACAACGTTAGAATATTCAACATAACCATCAAAGTCAACCGTTTTGATTCTATAATAATTCAGAGGTTTTGGTTCTTTGTCCTCATAAGAATAATTTTGAAACGTAGCAGAAAAGCCAATTGCCCGTACCTCACCAATTGTTTTCCATGCTCTTTTCCCAGTAGCTGATTTTTCAATCGAAAAGAGCATGGTGTTTTCTTCAGATGCTGTGGACCAATCGAGCATATTTGATCTTGACATCGGTTTCGCCTCGAATGAAGCAAATTCTACAGGGAGGGCATTATCAATTGGTTCTATTCCACCACATGCTGTCCCATTGCCATTTGAAGCAGAAAATACTGCATAATCTACAGTAAGGCCACATACACCAACAACTATTGTTACTTCATCGGTATAAGCAAAACTGCCATCGAAAACTTGGGCTCCAGGATTGTCTTTGAATTTATTTGCTCCAGCATTATAAGCCATCACTATACTGTTATTACCATTGGCAGGATCGTATGACCAGGTAATTGTAGTACTACAGTCCCCTCCTCCCATAGGGCCATTGTCTACAACTGAGCTGACAGCAAAATCAAAAGCTACGTTGCATTGCGAAAAGAGTCCAATTTGGCCAAAAAGGAGAAGGCCTGCTAAAAGAAATTTTGGTAAAAAATTGTTCATAATTATAATTGTTTTAGGGTTAAAAATTATCACAAAAAATGTCTCCTTATTGAAAACAATCGTTTCAATAATGATAAAATTAGAAATCGTGTTAAGAAGTGATTATGTGATAACTATAGGTGACTTCATAACTCAGTAAACCTGGCTATGATAGCTTTAAACGATACAAGGTGTGCTTATTAAAATCTGTTGTTAAACAGACTTTTATCAATTTGGATGTATTGATTGAGCTAAGATGCTCTATTAGATGTGTCTATAAAACTTGAGTTTAAACAAGTCTTTAATTTGGGTAAAATTCTTATTTAATTACAAGTTAAATACTTATCTTATAAAACACAAGAACGAAATGTTATTAGCTTAATCAATTGTCTTTCAAACGGAATCTAGTTTATTAAAAAACCGAAAAGTGCCTAGAGGAAATTCTTGGCACTTTTCGGGTGGAATATTTATACTTTTACTTAGTCTCTACTATTGAAATTTTTCTAGTAAAAACATCAGTTTTATGCTGAATGGATATAAAATACATCCCTGCTTCTAGGTTGCTCATATCGATTTGCATTTTATTGACACCTTTCTCCATTTCAATTCTATCATTCATTACAACCTTTCCTGCAAAATTACTTAAAGTAAAATTCGCTGGTCCTTTTTGATCTACGGAAAGGTCAAGAGTCAATTCATTTTTTACTGGATTCGGATAAGCTTCAAATTTTAAGCTCATCAAATCTTTTCGTTCTAAAACAACGATTTTAGAATACTCAATATACCCATCAAAATCAATTGTTTTGATTCTGTAATAATTCAGAGCCTTCGGTTGTTTGTCTTCGAAAGAATAATTCTGAAAAGTAGATGAAAATCCTATAGCACGTACTTCACCTATTGAGTTCCAATCCTTTTTCCCTGTGGTTGATTTTTCAATAGAGAAAAGCATGGTGTTTTCTTCTGAAGCAGTCGTCCAATCAAGCATATTGGATTGCTCCATTGATTTTGCTTGGAAGGAGGTAAATTCTACAGGGAGGGCATTGTCAATTGGTTCTATACCACCTCCACATGCCGTTCCATTTCCTCCAGTTCCTGAAAAGACTGCATATTCTACATTCAGACCACAAGCACCTTCAACAGTTGTCACCTCATTGGTATAGGTAAGACTACCATCAAAAATTGCGGCACCAGGGTTATTATTGAACTTATTTGTTCCTGAATTATAAGCAATAACAATACTGTTATTTCCATTGGCAGGATCATAAGACCAAGTGATTGTAGTACTACAGACTCCGCCTACTTCGCCATTATCAACAATTGAACTAACAGTAAAAACATAAGGAACACTACATTGTGCAAACAGTCCTATCTGAGTTGAGAATAAAAAAAGACTGCATAAAATAAGCTTGGGTAAAAATTTGTACATAATTAAATGTTTTAGGGTTAAAAATTAA
>CALIAG010000482.1 GCA_938041325.1 uncultured Saprospiraceae bacterium
TTCAAACCAAAATCGATTTCTCCTCTTTTCATCATTCTTCCAAATGCATCGTAAATTTCGTAAGTAATTTGCTCTCTCAATTCACTATTCAAAATCAATTAATCAACTACTGGATTAGGATAAACTTGATAAGTAACTGGAGTCGCTAACAATTCTTTCAAACCAACAGGCTCTCCGAAAGTTGTAAGATTGTCTACTGCAAAATAAGCAGGTGTATTCATTCCGAAATCTCCGTTATCTGTTGAAGACAAACTAAATTCAAGGCTGTCTACATTCCCCAATGAACTCAAATCAACCCAAGTCCATTCGTCAACCAAATAATCATCATTAGAATCTTCAAAGCGATAATCTGCTAAATAAAATTCTACTGGTGTATCTCCCAATTCACCATTTTCATATTTATTGATGGTCAATAAAAAATAATCAGGATCGGTTCCGTCTTCACCACCAAAACGTTTGGCAAAGTCATCACCGTTCAACATACTTAAGTAAGCATAAGTAGTATTGGTAACATACATTCCGGTGATCGGTGCTCCTGCGGATTCATTCTGTAAAATGATTTTACTTGGAGAAAAAGTATTGCTTATTGCAAAATTATTGGAACCATCATAGCCCCCACCCGTTATCGCACTGTACTGATTCGTGAATCCGACTGTTTGTACATCTGTTACATTAGACATAGCCCATCCTCCCCAACTTGAAAAAGTTGTATCATAAGTAGTTTGGAAAGCAACGTTACCACTGGTATATCCGCCACTGCCATCGGCACCATTCAAAAAGCTTTCAGCTTCTAAAGAAATATTTTCAATATCTGCAACCACCTGTGCGTTAAGCGACGTACCCATCAAAAGAGCAAATACAAAAAAGTAAAATTTGTTCATCATTTTTTATTTAAAAATTAATTAAATTTCAGTCGAATTCCTAAGTCAAAATTCCTCCCAGGCATCGGTCGGCGTTCTACTGCGCGATAGGATTTATCAAAGAGATTATTGACGTTCAGAAAAAGTCCTGTTGTTAGTTTCTTGATTTTAAAATTATATTGAGTAGAAATAAATGCGAGTGAATAGCCTGGCAAAGGATCTTGAATCGTTGTGATCCCTCCAGTATAGGTGTGCTGATAGGAAAATTGAAAATCCGAAACACGAAAATCTAGTTTTGCGAAAGCTTGATGCTTGGGTACGTAATCCAATTGATCTCCTGCCTCGATCCGGAGCTTACTGATTGCAAGCTGATTGGTTGACAGAATATAATCATACCCTAGATTCAATCCAACTTGCCAGTTGTCTTTGGCCAAATGGTAATTGAACCTATGCTCCAAACCTCTACTCCAAACTTTTGAAATATTATTCGCAGAAACTGAAGTTTCACCTTCAACTAAAAGCCATCTGATCCAATTGCTTATATTTCGGTTGAAAGCCGTTACCCCAAAACCTATCTTGTTTTTTTGTTGCTTGGCAGCCCATTGCAAAGTCAGTTCTTCGCTCCATCCTCGTTCTGGAAGCAATTCCTCATTTCCACCTGGTCTCCAAAACCGATCATTGAAGGTCGGCAATCTATAGTTGCGGCTGATCTTTGCTTTGATTTTTATATTTTTTGATAAATCATTTTCTACACCGATTGAAGGAACAAAAGGTTGCAACTGGTCATTCAACAATGATTGCCTAGCATTCAATTGAAAATTCCAATTACCAACGGTTTTCCTATACGCTGCAAATATCGCCGAGTTGATTTCTTTGGGATTCTCCAGATAAGCATCTGCGACAGCTTCGTTATAGGTTTCATTTATACCAATGTGTAAGGTTTGATTATTTTTAAAATAGAATTGTTGTTCCAGTTCTGCGATCACGGTATGAAAAACGGTCAATGCTCTGAAAAGGATTTGCGGGTTTTCGTAATCAATTTGTTCTGTAAAATAGCCCAATCGTCCTTGCAATACGGAATTTTCGTTTTGCTTCTTCCAATTCAACGCCAATCGAAAGAGTTTGTCTTTTTGAAAAGCATTGCTAAAGTTCTGAGCTGTTCTTGGAGGGATTTGACGTTCCATGTCTTGCCACCAAAAATGAATCGTCAATTGTTGATTTGAATTTATCTTAAAAAACAAATCCTGCATTAAGGTTTTCCTTTTCAAAGCGGCATTGCTTGTCAGCTCAACAGGCAAATCCTCGTTGATCTGAAAAGGAAAATCATTCTGCGCTTCCTGCCAATTCAATTTCGTTCGGCTATTCCATTTTTTATCTCCAAAAGAAAAATTCAATTGTTCGTCCAATTTCCCAAAACTTCCAAAAGTAGTCTGATTCTCTATAGATAAATTTTTACCAAATCTTGAACGGCTATTCACACTCACTACTCCACCGATTGAAGCATTGCCCCATAAAGAAGTATTTCCACCATAATAAACCGCAACATCATCCGCTGTGCCAACTGGAATCAAAGACAAATCCAACAATCCCAGCATCGGGCTATTCAATTTGAAGCCATTCCAAATCACGGAAGTATGAGCCGAACTCGCTCCACGAATTGACGTCGTAGCAATAGAACCCAAACCGTAGGACTTTACAAATACACCACTGCTTCTTTGTAATAAATCTGCCAAATTCGTGGTATTCATTGTCGTTAAAGCGGTAGAATCCCAACGTGCATTCACTCCACCGGTATTGGCAATATTCGTCCGAGCCGAAGCAACTTCCACCAAATCCAATGCCACAGTATCGACCTGCGCAGAAAGTACAGCGCAAAGCGAAAGCTGAAGCACGAAGGCCAACATTGATTTGAAATAAAATGTCATCGAACGAAAAAATTAGGAAGGATCGCCTAGCAGGGAATATCATATAAGCGGAGACCTGTTTCCAGAGAGACTGGAAACCAACCATCAAAAACAAGCTGAAATGATAATCTATGCTAACTTTTCCTCCGAAAGTGTTACATTAATTTGAACGGCAGGTCTTCTGACTTACTTCCTTTTTTACACCTTCCCATTCTAAAAGAACAGTGGCTTTTTGTAAAAAAGTTTGAATGAAGCTTACAGCAGCGGGGACTGTCCCGGATTCTCACCGGATTCCCTTTTAAAATTTATGTAATCAAACATAAATTACCATTGCGCCACAAAACTAAGTCTAATTCTAGAATTCAAGGTAAGAATGAACGTTAAAAAAATAAATTGTAGGTAAGCGGCTCGCAATAAGGCATTGTATGCAAAGCAATAAATAGCAGTTTAATATACTTCTATTGGCGTGTAGGTTGATTTTTGCCTAAAGAAAAACTAAATTTGTGCTTGCATAACCGAAAACACCCAAGCGGTTTTGCCCTCGCCTCTGTTCAATCTTAAATTTCCTACTAGAAAAACAATAATTTGCTTGCGGATCTTTCCGTTGGTGTACTGACTAATTTTTGACCTAGCATTTAAATAAAGAAGTATGTGTTTAACTATTAATTATAAATTTACTTTTCTACTTGTCCTTGCGCTTGGATTTACTTTGTCTTCTTGCAATAAGGATGATGATGATGATATGACGCCAATGGATGATACTGAATTCAACACCGGTGGATTTGTCATCAACAAAGGACTTGCGAATGGAACGGGTACAGTAAGTTTTTATAATCCTAGTACGGATTACGTTACCGATTCTATTTTCATAAAAGCTAACCCTGGAATGGAATTGGGTGCGGGATTGATTGACATCGATTTTGCTGGTGACTTTGCTTATTTATTGATGGAAGGCAAAGAAGAGATCTTAGTAGTAAACGGAACTACTTTTAAATTTGTAGGAGTCATCAGTGGTTTTTTACAACCTAAAGAATTGTTGGTCATCAATAATGACAAAGCTTATGTAAGTCAATGGGGAACAGACGGCGATGAAGGCAGTATCAAAGTGGTTAATTTGGGAGCCAACAGTATTATCAATACCATTCCAACAGCTAAAGGGCCGAGTGCAATGCTCAAGCGTGGAAAAGATGTATATGTAACCAACACTGGTGGAATCTTTGTAGATTCTATTGTTACAAAAATCAATACGGAAACTGATGCGATTTCAACGACCATTGAAGTGGGCAAGGTTCCGAATAGTTTGACCTTGGATAGAAATGGCGCTTTGTGGGTCATCAGTCAAGGAGTTTTAGTCACTCCAGGTAATCCGGGAAATCCAGATAATATTAATGGGGCTTTGGTAAAAATTGAGAATGATGTACCAACACTTTCTATTGACGTTTCTCCTTCTTCTGCGAAGCTTACGATCAATCAAGCCAATGATAAATTGTTC
>CALIAG010000483.1 GCA_938041325.1 uncultured Saprospiraceae bacterium
GGATTAAGAAAAGTTGGGGATGAATGGATATGTGAAAAATGAATATCCTGACCTTCAACAGAAACAACAATGCTAAGATTGATGCTTAAAAAGAAAATTAGTTGTAATACTCTTTTCATTTCAAATGGTTTTATAGTTATGCTGTAATGGTTCTTCTTAATATAAAATGGTCACGTTGCCTGTATAAATAACTTCTCCTTTTCCGGGACAATAAGATTGAATGTAATAGACATAGACCCCTGTATTTAATCGCTCTCCTCGGAAAGTACCATCCCATTTATTGGAGATACTGTTGCTTTCAAAAACGATTTCTCCCCATCGGTTAAAAACACGGATAAGGCGAACTTCTACCTCGCCGGTGGCTTCCATTTCTAGGTAATCATTATAGCCATCTCCATTGGGCATTATTGCATTAGAAACAATCAAGTCTCCTCTTTCGCAGATGTCTTTTTTCCTAAATTCAATTTGATCTTTATCTTCACAGCCTTCAGAGATTCTTCCGTATAATTCATACCGACCTTCTTCATTGGAATTAACGGTAATCTGATCACAACCTTCACAAGGAAGTCCATCACTTTTTCGCCAACTAAATTGCGTTTCTGGGTTATTGGAATGTGCAATTAGAATTATGGAATCTTGAATAATTATTGAGCTGTCTACTAATATTTCAACATCAGGAGGGAAGGAAACAAATATTGAACTTGTAGCCCTCAAAGTATCTCCGTTGCAATCAATTGTGCTTGCGGTATATACGATATCTCTATGAGGGGCAACTGTTGGATTCGGACAAGTTGTACAACTGAGGTCGGTTGCTGGAGACCAAATGATTGATTCAAATTCTCCCTCTGCAATCAACTCTATTTTTTCGCCAATACAAATATGAAAGTCTTCTGTAAACAAACTTGCACGAGGAATGACTTCTACTACAATCGTTACAATGCTATCACATCCATTTTCAGAAACAAAAGTTTCTCTATTAGAATAAGAATTTTTATAAAACTCCTCTCCTATTAAAACACTATCGCCCTCACAGATTGAAAAGTCAAAATTATTTTGAACAACATCTACATGATTGTATTGAAAATAAATCACCGAATCACAACCGGAAACATTCGGTAAAGTCTGATAATAATTAGCGGTCGAAAGATCGCAAGTTGTCAATTCAACAGTTGTTGTATCTGTTGAAAAATAATTTACATTAACAACTACAATAGAATCGCAACCATATTGATTAGTGAGATTTGAAATAGAATTTTCAACAGTAGAATCACAGGTATCTATGTCTAAAAAAGTAGTGTCTAGATCGATTAAATCAATTGTAGTGATGATTACAGAATCGCAACCAAACCTATTGCTTAGGACATCTGTCGTTGGTAATAAATCTGAATTACAAGTTGTCATTTCCAAGACTGTAGTGTCTACAGGCAAATAGTTAACTGATGTAAAAACCAAAGAATCGCAACCTTGTTGATTGGTTAGAAACGTTGTGAAATCGCTTTGGGTGTAGTCACAAGTTTCCAGTGTTAAGTAAGTCGTATCTGGAGACACTATTTCTATTCTAGTGATGACTGTTGAATCACATCCTTGGATATTGGTAAAGACCTCTGTGTTGCCAACGGCATTTGAATCACAGCTGGTTAGGTAGACATAAGTTCTTTCTGTAGGTAGAATTTCTATTGTTGTGATTACTAAAGAATCGCAACCTAATGCATTGGTCAATAATTCTTCGCTTACTGTTCCACTTGCATCGCAGCTTGTTAAAGAAACATAAGTCGTATCACTTTCTAAAACTTCTATCCTCGTAATTACTAGAGAATCGCAGCCTAATGCATTGGTCAACAATTCTTCACTTCCTGTTGCACTTGCATCGCAGCTTGTTAATGAAACATATGTCGTATCGCTTGCTAAGACTTCTATTGTCGTTATTACTAAAGAATCGCAGCCAACTGTATTTGTCAATAATTCTTCGCTACCGGTGGCATTGGCATCACAGCTCGTTAGTGAAACGTAAGTCGTATCGCTTGCTAAGATTTCGATTGTCGTAATTACTAGAGAATCGCAACCAACTGTATTTGTCAATAATTCTTCGCTGCCAGTTGCGCTTGCATCACAGCTCGTCAATGAAAGATAAATTGTGTCGCTTGCTAAGATTTCTATCGTTGTGATTACTAAGGAATCGCAGCCAACTGTATTTGTCAACAATTCGTTCCTCGAAGTTGCTGTTTCATCACAAGTCTGAATATAAAAATATGTTGTATCGCTTTCTAAAAGTTCAGTAACCGTAATCGTTGTTGAATCACAGGAATTAACATTTGACGAAGTAGAGACTACTACCCCACTTGAATCTGGGTGGCACGTCGTTCTATTTATGTAAACTGTATCAATATTAAAACTTAACTCCAGTACAATTATTGAATCACAATCATTTTCTGAAACGAAGACATTATAGTAGGTCCCATTTTCACTAATTGATTCTCCATAAAAATCAACAGTATCTCCTTTACAATATGTTTCATAATTAAAAACAGTATCAGGCTCAATTACCAAAACACTTATGTTCACAAAACTGTCACAACCATTATTTGCAATTAAGGTGTCTACAAAATTTCCTGAAACTTGATACGTATTTCGACCATTAACAAAGGTCTCTCCTTGGCATAAAACCACACTGATTGTAGTATCACTGGGTAGTTTTGGCGTTAACTCGATGCCTGTTCCTAGTTTATTGGTATAGTCACATTCCAACACATAGGTAATTGGAAAGCTACCACCATCTTCCACATGGTCAAAAACAAAAGGTGGTTCTAATAATCCATTGTCATTTATTACCGCAAATATATTTTCAATTGAATCTCCTATTTCTACTTTAGTTATTAATTGCTGAATACATTCTCCAGGTCTTACAAAAGTATATAGCAAGACGGTATCTATATATGTTCCAGTTGTTGTTGGATTTCCATTGTATAATGCAACCGGTGAGCTACTTGGAAAAGTAGCGTTCCCCATATTACAAACCTCTATCATCAATTCAGCATTTCCATTGCAGCCGTATTCTGCTGCTAGAAAAACAACATCTACATCTGCTGCATAAATACTATCGGGAGCCTGTGAAGAATTCAAGGATGGTTGACATAGGAAATTATTATAAGACCAAAAATTTTCTCGAGGAAACGCTGGTATTCCACCATTTACATCAACATTAGTAATATTATAAGCATTCATATTCCAGATCTCCAATGAGTTCATCCATGTAAAAGTTGATGACTCTAAAACCGAGATCCCAGATGCACAACTGATCATTATCTCAGCCGCACCATCGCCATCTACATCTCCGATCGTAGGGTATTCCATCCCTGTGTTTGTTGCGCATTGAATTGCGCCAACAGATGGAGATTGTAGAAGCAATGAACTACTCGGATAGATACCATTTGGTACTCCGTCTCCTAAACCCGCATAAATGCGAAACTGCGAATCGTCTCTAAATAATATTTCAAATTTACCATTCCCATCAAAATCAAAAGCTGACAATTGACTATAACCCGATTGATCGAAGGCATCGTCTATCCACAAAATATTTCCGAAACTCCCTGATGTAACAATATCATCAATTGCAAAAATCTTGTCTTCTGAAACCATTGCCATTTCTGGATACTCATCATCATCAAAATTTGCTAATACCGGTCGACCTCCTAAATCACCTGGATAGTCAAAAAGCCCTCCTCCTAAAATAGAATTGGTCTGTAAATCCCATACCAAAGCTTCACCTGTAGCAAAATTGCTAATCACCGCATCCACATCTCCATCTAAATCAACATCTGCAATCGATGCGTTAGATTGTAATCCCCAATTATAATTTGCCAGTTGTCTCACCAAAACCCACTCTTCATTTAAAAAATCATACCTCACTAAACTGGTTCCACAAATAATCTCAACATTTCCTTCTCCAACTGGAGCTAGACCAGGAGTTGCATAGGCATTGTAGGCATAAAGTCCTTTTCCATTTGGGTCAATATTTGGCAATGCTCCAGGATAGACATATCCGGTATGAGAATTTACAATTTGACCACCATTAGGAATTATTTCAGCTACTCCATCATTATCCAAATCAATAATATCTAAATGTCTTTTACTTGCCGTTACGCAGGTTTGAGAAGTTGTCCAAATATGTTTTACTTCTTGATCTCTTTTATCGTACTCCCATCTTTGTATATAATTTTCAACTGCAATAAATATATCAACAAAACCGTCATTGTCTACATCTCCAAGTGCAAGACCTCCATCCCTAGGATTTACATTTCCAAAAACCTCTACTTCTTGTTCTACTTCGCAGTTAGTCGGATCGATTATTACAAATCCATTCGGAGAATTGTGGTGTAAAACGACTAGTTCCGTTTGCTTATCTTTGTCCACGTCTGCAAACATTACCGGAGCGGTTGAAACAACCCCATTGCTTAGATAGTCGCATTGAACTCTTGGGACGTAATCTTCTGGTCCTTTAGGCGTAATTGGAACCAAACAAGGCTCCGAAGTATAACCTTGATCTGGGCAAATATAAAATTCAAGACAAACAACTCCTCGAATCCCAAATTCGTTTTGCACTGTTACATAAATATTATCTAATCCCACATAACCCGGCTCTGGTTCATATTCAAAGCAGAGGTGAGAATTGATGGTAACTCTCAAGGTATGTGGTCCTGGAGCAATTGAAATAATTTCATTAAAACTTCCACAACTTTCAGGGTTCACACAATGAATCATAGAGTTGCCACCGCATATTGTATCAACGAAATAGGAATTCGTTGGTAAGAAGTTTTCGGGATGTAGAATATTTACTTTTTCTTCAAAACTATTCAAATAACCGTATGTTCCAGACCCTGTATGTCCAACCATTAAACCTGCAGTAAAATATCCTTCAGAAGAAATAAAATTGCTATTCTCTAATACAGATTCCTGAAAAGTAACAGAAGAGTAACCCGTGAGACCAGGAATCGGAATCGGGATTGCATTTATACTTGGATGATCATAAGCAAAACCATTTATCATAAGTGTTGGAAGACCTACATCTTCAATCACGACATAAGCCAATTCATCCCCAGTAAATAAATTAGAAAATTCTACTCTTTTCGAACCTCTACATGGGCCTGTTGGAGAAACTAAGCCCATGCCTACTTCTTCACTAAATTGTCCTGTAACGTGGTACATATATGCTGGCTCAGAAGTGGTTATCAGAAAAGGCGTTCCAACCGCGCCAGAAAGATTATATTTAAAATATTCTCCAGCATTTACAATTCCTTCTGGCACTGTGTTCCCATTTACAAAAACTTGCGTTAGATTTTCAATTCCAACCACTATCCCATAATCATAGTCGGAGGGTACTTTTCCTCTAACCAGCACATACTGATCCCCTACTCTTTCTACTGGAACAAGCATATCTATTCCACCGTCCTTATCTACGGTATTGGGCTGGCGGCTATGTTGCGAACCACTGACCACAACTATTGGTTTATCACTAGTGACTAAGCTTCCAGAAATAGTTGTATTGGTATTATCATCTCTTATCAAATAGGTTTCACCTGCATTCAAAATAGTCTCATGTGGGCTACTGATATCGTACATGTCATATGGAAATTCAAAATTCACTTTGGTATTGTCTTCCGTCGCCATGACTGAGATAAAATGGTTTTCATTTCTCGAAGTTGCGTGTGGAATCGTATAAACTTGGCTCCCAGTGCGGAAGGCTCTTCCTAAGGATTCAGGTCCTTTTGCGGTCAATAAAACTTTGTTGTAATAACCATCAATAGCATATAAAACTTGTATTGGAACATCAGAAGTAATAATAAATCCACGGTCTGCCTCTATGGTGTTGGCATTTGCAGTTTGCATAAGATCAATGCTCAAAGGGATTTGGATGGGGTTGCCGGTGCTTAAGGTGTATTGTTGATCAAAAGCAATTCCTTGTGCTGTTTGTACTTGTACATTTGCAGTTTGAAAACTTGTAGAAATTTCAAATCCTGAAGGTTGGTTGTACAGTTCATATGTGGGACGCCATACCGGAGGCAAGTAATAATAATAAGCGTCGCAGGAAATATTAGTTTGGAAATTAGGGCAGTCCAAATCTAAGTCATCAATTAGTCCGTCATTGTCATCATCAATTCCATTTCCACAAATTTCTGGTTGACAAGCCATATATGGAGAAAGAAAGTTTCCAGAAATTATAGTTCGCGTTGTATTCGAAGGGGTCTGCCAATACACCTGAAAATGGTCACCGCCACTTCCTTCTTTGTGCAGCACCTCTAAATAATAACCTTTGCCTGCTTCAAGAAAAATGTCCCCAGAATTTTGAGAAGCGTATTTATTAAACTCCGTTATTCCTGTCCATCCCGTAACACTTGCAAGGAGGTTTAAATTCGTTGAACCATCATCTGTACTTAAATAAAAACTGGTGTTGTCATCACCCGTTACAGTAAAGTTGTAATTTCCCGTTTCTTGTGGATGTAAAAAACCTCTGACTCGGGTACCATAATTATTCGCAATATTTCGAGCTCCTTGCAAAGCACTTAAAACTCCAGAAGCATCTGGTGAATCCGGATAATTCGAGTTACTGGTTAAACTACTGACCGTCGTTCCACTTACGTCATTCCATCTTTCATAAACAACCATTCCTGTAGGACAAGAGTTACAATCCAAATCAAAAGCATCCACCATTCCATCACAATCATCATCAATTCCATTTCCACAAATTTCAGTCGTATAAATAATTTCTTCAATTACAATGCTATCGCAACCGGAAATATTTGCATAAGTATTTATCAAGGTATTTGTATCCAATGGATTGCAGGTGTTCGTAACGATGCGAGTTGTGTCTGAAGCAATCATCGATAAATTAAGGGTTAGCAATATGCCACATGAGCCACCATCGACTTCTTGCTGATAAGTATTCGCTTCTGTGATCGTATCCCCTAAAAACAAGTAATAATCTCCTTCACAAATGGATTCATTCAAGGTTACAATAGCCGGTGTTGAATAACTATAGTTGGTCACGACAATACTATCACATCCATATTGATTCTTATGTTGCAAGGTTGTAGAACCAATCCATTCAGGATCGCAGGTTGTAAAATTTAAAACAGTCGTATCGTTTTCAATGAATTCAAATATTTCAATGGTATCAGATGCTTGTATACCACATGTACTTGAATTGGCTAAAACGATATAGGTTCCTGGTTCGTTGATCCGAATTTGGTTTCCAGTAGAGGAAGAGATAATGTTGCCATTTGCGGTAGTCCAAGAATAAGTTAGATTGGTACTTGGGTTCGCAACATTTAAAATAGGTGTCAGGTTATTACAAGAAATTGGATCGCCCAAAATCGTAACCTTGACATCTTGTTTTCCTCCAAAAGGATATGGACCTGCAAAGTCAATTAAAGGAGAAGTAAAAGAAATAGATGTTCTTGATTTGGAAATAAATTTAGAAAATGGAAGATCACAAATCGTTGAATCAGGTGATAAATTTAAATCTAATCCTAATTCAGAAAGGTTGAATCCTAATTCAAAAAACTGAGATTGGTTATATGCTGCGGACCAACTACCTGATGAATTAAATGTTCCCCAAGGAGCGGCGGTGGTTGCACTGGAATTGAGAAGGCCGCATGCAAAATCTGTTGCAGGCAATTTAATTTCTGCGTATCCAAATTGAGGGTTTGCAGAAGCACCATCAAACTCATTTTCAAATAAAAATTCGCTCGGGCTATTATTTTCAAAATCATTTTTACTTACCCAAATCCGAATCGAGAAATCAGTAAGTTGTCCTGACGCTATGCCTACAGAAACAATTACATCTCCTGTAGAAGCAACAGAGCCATCACTTTTAAAAGCCCAAGCAGTATGTCCTTCTTCCAATCCTGCAGAAATAAATCCTCCTTGAAGATCATAATTTAAATCTTTTGCAAACAATTCAAAATCGACATAACGTTCATCAGCTACACCAACAGTCGATGCTCCAAAAAAGCACCATAGATCATTGGATAAACTAAGGCCATCCCTTCTCAGGTGTCCAAATACATCAACGATATCATGATTGATATTCAGGGTTGTTGCATTTGTGTTCCAATCAAATGGGTGGTCTCCATTTTTATTCGCATTGACAAAAGCAGTATTATCAACCTCAGGATTACTTCCAATATAATCACGGCCATAAACAGCATCCATCCACAGATTTCCATCAACAAAGGAAAACTTTTCATTAGATTGATTCCGATAGAAGGCTATATTTCGTTTTGCTATTAGTTGAGAAAAGAAAAGAGAAGTATTACTCGTATCAATTACCGCAAGTCCGTTTCCTGCGTTTAAAATATCATTAGAGAACCAATCATCTGTATCGTTAAGGCTTCCGTTCCCAAACTGAATGTAATTCGAATAAGCATCAGCATCCACAGAAAAACCACTGTTCACACAACCCAAATTAGTTTGTGCAGAAAGTGGAGCCTGATATAGACTAAAAATTAAACCACTTATAAAAAGACATAGTAATGTACCCTTGGATATGTTCATCATACACCAACACCGTGATTAGTTCTTTTAAATTAGGATTGTAATGGTAAAGGCGGAGATGAGGGATAATTGGTTATGTATTGAACCGTAAAGTTGTACTCCTGAGTGATTTTACATACAAAGTAGTACAGTTTAAATCTTACATTATTTCGTTAAAAGTACTATCGTGACAGAAAAAAACGGTTTAAATATATTTTTTCAGTAATAATTCAAGAAACATTTTTGACAAAAAGAAAGGAATAACAATTTAAAATCGGGAAAATTAGAGATAGGACACCATACAACTAGTGACAGCATTTTTAATTAAAATACTGGAAAATAATTTGAATTTAAACAATAAACTTAAAGAGGACTTAATCGATAGTCCCGGTTTTTTCGCCCCAATCAATTGTATCAACGTATTCTATAATTCTGAGGAAACGAAATCCCAATGAGACTTCAAGACTATTGTTTCTAACCAATTGTTCTGCATAATTTCTGTCTTGTCCTGTGTAAGGATCAAAAACATTATCAATAGGTGGTTGGCGGTATTGAAGGCTAAAGTCTGGATGCAAAGCCACTTCAAATATTCCAGAAACAAAATCTGAAAACGGGAATTCAAATCCGCCAGATAAATACAAACCATAATTTAGTTTCCTAACAAAAGCATCAAGTGGATGATAAATTCGAAATGTAATCACATCATTCGAAAACTGGTTTAGATTGGTATTGAGCGTATACTCTCCGCGAATTCCAAAAGAATAGAAAGTCTTAGAAGTTTGACCAATATCAAATTTTTGCTTAGCGCCAAGAACAAGGGCTATGTTCCTATATTCGTATCGTGTATTTGAACCATTGAATAGGTTACCACTCTGATCAATAAACCTTGGTCGAAAAATTGAACTTCCTCGTACGTGCCAACCTGTTTGTGCAAACAAAGCAAACTCGTTTCCTTCTGGAGCCGTCTCTATAAAAACATCTCCATGAAAGGCGAACAAAGGATCTCTTCTGGAAAAAGAACCATACGTTTGGGTACCAATTGTCAAACCGCCCTTTACTCCAAAAGCATAACTTTGAGCGGATAAATCAATGTAGAAAAAACTTAAAATCAGGATGGCAATAAAAAACTTCTTCATTTATATTCAATTTACGTTACATTCTATTTTTGCAAGTTAGCGAATTCTTAAGCTTTGTCCAACGCTTATAACATTTGAGGACAAGCCATTCAAGTGTTTAATCGTAGCCACAGTCGTTCCATATTTACGCGCAAGCCCATATAAGGTATCTCCTTTTACTATTTTATGGTAAACTGGTCGAATAGCCGTATCTCCGTTGGAACTTGAATTACCATTGTCCTCCGTTTCTGAAACTGGAGGCGTATTCGGTTTGTCTTTCTCCTTCTCTTTTTCACCTTCTATTCGGTCTTTTATCAAGTCATCCAAAGATTCATTGTCAAAATCTGAATTCCCTGATTCTGTTTCATCTTCACCAAAATCCGTATCGTCACTTGGCTCAAACTCAATTTCTCCTTCTCTTGTTTTTTCTTCTTCCTTTTCAACTGGACCTTCTTTGGATGTTCGAGGAATTTCATCAGATTTAACTTTCCAACCTCTGATCTTTATTCTTTCGCCAACCGCCGGTTCGCTGCCATTATTTAATCTATTCTTTTTGTACAGCTTATCCAGTCGAAGTCCATACTGTTGTGCGATATCAAACATTGAATCTCCTGCTTTTACATAATGGTACTTCTTCTTACCTCTGTAATTGCCTCTTTTACGTTGAATATAAACTTTGCTTTTTTCAAGAAGACTTTGCGTTTTTGAACTTAGATTCTCATTAAATTTTAGAATACTTTTCACGGGAATCGAAGTTCGGTCAGCAATATCAACTGGAGTATCATCCCCTTTGGCCAAAACAACTTTCACCTGATTGATTTTAAATATTCCGGCAATCTCTTCTTCGTTATTCGTGTTCGGTACATCAACAGGGCCCGGTACATCTGAATCGTATTCAAAAAGTTTATACGTTTCAATAATCCTAATTAATTTCTCAGCATAAGTCGGGCTCGTCGCATATCCTGCCCGTTTCAAGCCATGTGCCCAAGCTTTATAATCTCTTGGATCCAATCGAAACAAAGGTCCATAACGATAATTTTTATTCGGATCTCGCAAAAATTCTGAATGAGCGATGTAGCTCGCATCTGCATTTTTAAAAACTCTAAAACAAGATTTTATTAAATCTCCATTATCATCGTAATCATCATCTTCCAGGAAATAAGTCGGTCCGGTCCAGGCCGATCCGCATTTCATACCAAAATGATTTTTCGCTTTCTTAGCCAATGAACTTGAACCTGCCCCCGATTCTAATATTCCTTGAGCGAGTTTAATACTTGCGGGAATCCCTGCACGGTCCATTTCGGACATTGCAATATCTTTGTATTTGTTGATGTAAACTTCTCTATCCTGTCCGGGCAATTGATTCAAAAAGAAGAACGTTATTACCAACAAGCATCCCAAAATTATCAAATTAGGACCTCTTAAAAGCTTCCTTTTAACAGTTTTGGATTCTACTTTGCTGCTTGCCACAGTATCTTTGGTGTTAAAAAAATCTTTAAAACGAAAGAAGGGTTTATTTTGATTATTCATTAGATCATGGGCTTTTGTTGTAAATTTGTACTCTAAGGAACGAGTAAACAATAACTTATAAAAGTTTGCGGATTCTTATTCCTTATACTTGTATCCTAAACGAATTTAAAAATCCAAACTTTATGTTTTCACGTTCAATTATCCTTTTATTAACGCTTTTAGTAACCTGCTTTGCCTGTAAAGATACAAACTCCAGTGAAAGCGAAAAAACAACGGAAACTAATTTAGAAGTTCAAGTTCCAGAAGAAGATCCTAGTGTTTTTATTTATTGTTGGGTTGACAATCTTCGTGTACGTGAAAAGCCGGATACCAAGTCGCCTATCATCACTGAAGTCAAAGAAGGCGCTGAATTGGAATATCTCGAACAGAAAACCGATTTCACTCAAAAAATCAATCTCCGAGGTACAGTATACGATGAACCTTGGTTAAAAATAAAGACTATAGATGAAAAAGAAGGATGGGTCTATGGTGGTGCTGTAAAGTTTTATCGACCGACAATTGATAGCGGGCCATCTCCTTATGACAAATGCTTTTCAATTGGTTCTGAAAACATTAAAAGGCGCAATAAATGCATCAAAACTACAAGTGCTGCGCAATTGAAAAAAGACGTGGAATTTGTAAAATCTGGCCCTGGAGGCTTAACCTTGAATTTATTGAGTGGAGAGCAAAAGCAAATGATTTCCAAAAAGAATTCGAATGATGACGATTACGTATCATATGACTATCGTTATTACCTCCCTAAGATGGGCTATTTTGTTGTAAGGGCTAATTATTTTGAAGGCAATGAATACCTTCTTGTGAATGATAAATCGGGAAAAGAAATGGCGATAAAAGGATATCCAAAACCTTCTCCAGATTTCAAACATCTCATTGTCACTTGTGGAGAACGAAACGACTATGCCATTCCTACAGATGTTCAGTTATTGGGTTTTACAGAAAATGGATTAGAAATAATTTGGGAACGGAATTTGGGAGATTATATGGCAGTGAAACCCATTTGGACAGACGAGAACAACCTTGAGTTTTCCATGAAGCATATAGAAGAGAAGGACGATGAGGTAAAGGCCAGTTTGTCTACGACCCTTGATGGTAAGTGGGTTTTTTCAAAACATTCTAACGAATAAGTTCACTGCTTATTTAAAACATTATAAGCCAATAAACATTCATGTTAGGTAAACGAAAATCCACGACTACAAAAAAATTCAATGCTCAATACCGTTGTAGTCATTGCGAGTCCGAAATAAAGGAAGTACAAGAAGAAGCTTTTTTAAGAGTTTTCTTTGTTGACTTATTTCGACTGACCAACTGGGAATACTTAGAATGTACTTCTTGTGAAAAAATGGTTTATAAAAAAGAATTAATCAAACTTCCTGCTAGAGAAGAAAGAGTTGAAAAATTTGATGATGGTAGTAAACGAAAAACAATAATAGAGAGAAACCATAGTGGTACAACTACCCGAACAATAGATGATTACAGCGAGCAATATCCACAAGTGGAAAATGATTTGTTGTTGGCAAAATCTATATTTGCAATCATGACTTTTATGCCTAGATTGGACAACAGTTTGGATTATGAAAACAGTGAAGCTTTTCAAGATCTCCATCGTTACTTTGGTCAGTATAAAAACCAAATCGACCAGTCGACAAATCAATTAAACAAACTTGATTTAGACGATGCAAAAAAAGAGATCGTTGCTTTATTCTTGGAGTGTAAAAATGTTTTTGGAGAAAAGGCTTTAAACTTTATTTTGAGTCGAAATCTTTCATTGACAGCCAATCAAATGATACTGAATCCCAAAGTAGATTTGTTTTTCAAAGACTTGCTAAATGTAATGGAAATTCCATCATTAAGAGCGGATGCTTATATTATGGATTTGCGTTTTTAAAGGATAAAAAATAAAATCATCTATTCTGATTTTATGCTATCAAACTACTAAAGAAAGATAGCAAACAAGAAGGTAACCACTGTTGCTACAAAGCCTATCATAAAAATATTATAAGACATTGTAAGGTAGTTGTATTTTTGCTCCAAAACTTTCCCTAAAAAGTAAAGGTCTCTTGCCATGTTTCCATACAGCAATTCTCCATTTCTAAGGACTGCATCCAATGCTTCTTCATATTTATCCAAGTCCAGATTTACGTAGTTTCCAAAAAATACAATATTCTTTTTCACCTCTTCTACACTTGAATTTTCGTCATGTTGGCTTGTAATTTTTGGCCGAATGGACAACACTGCAAAGATCAAAGAAGTCAATCCTGTAACTAAGAAAATCACTACTGGCAACAAAACCATTGGGTTGGTCTCTGGAATATTTCGGTAACTTAAAATGGAAATGACCACAGAGATTAGAATGGCATTCACACTGATCATTATGTTGGCCTTGTTGTCCGCAATGGCGCTTAGGTTGATGTGGTTTCTATAATTTGTTCGGAAGAAAGTTTGGATCGCGCTTCCCGGCATTTTCTTTTCAATATTTTGAAAAGTCCGTAGTGCTTCTCCTTCTATATTGAAAGGTTCGTTTTTTTTATTTTTTTCTACCCGCCCTTTTTGGATCAGGATATTTTGTGCGACAGCTGGTTCATATTTCTCTTTGCCAAAACTAGTATAAAACCTTGTATTGAGTAATCTCTGAAGCTGATACTGGCTCCACTCTGAAGCATTCATCTGGCTATTTTTCACCAATTCCCATTCTGCTTTTAGCAAAGGGCTTTTTTGAAAAAATTCAAAAGTAAAACCTTCTATATTTACAGCATCAATCAAAAGTTTACTTGCCTCACTTATCGGTACCGTTCGGCTGGATGCGATGCGAATACAGTCTAAACATTTTTCGATTTTGTGAGGGGGATAATTTCGCGTCTGCAAAAACTCACGAGCACGTTCCATGCTTTGAGCATCTGCCTTTGCATAATTAAATAAATAACCAATGTTGAGAAACCATGCTGCGAGAGAAGCAATTTCCACGTCTTCATTCGAACAACTTTCCGAAGAAGCAATGGTATCAATATTCTTTACCAGCTCAACGGATTGTTGATAATTGTGATAAAGAAGTCTTGTATCCGCATGGCGATTGTAAAGAGACAGGACTTGCTCTTTTGCCAAATTCAGAATCTCGTTGTCTGTACTTGAAATTCTATTTGTATAATTTTTATCGTTTGTCAATTCTGCTAATTTCCTAAGTTAGTATTTAAGTAGGATAGAATAATCACTGCCTAAATATACAAATTTTAGCTTATGCGATTCCAAAATCTATTTATTGCTTACATGGACTTTCAAGAAGTACTCAATCAGTTCTTCAATTCGGTCATCTGACAAGGTTAAAAGCATTTTAGGATTTTCTCTTGCTTCAATCTCATAGACGATATATCTGTTTATCATTTTGCTACTCAAAGCAAGGGCCAAGCCTTTCAATTCTGGGTAATTAATCTTTTCTGTTTTGAGGGAATTGTAAGTCAATAGAGCATTGAGTAAGCATTCTTTTTCTTCAATTTCAGCAACAGGTGCATCACTGACTGTTTTCATTTGCTCCACATATTCCGTTTCGTTTTCCCAGACTGCTTTACATACTCCATAAGCCAACCAAGGGTTTCCAGCAAATTTAATATTTACCACTCCTCTCTGCTTATCCAGTGCATAGTTTGGTCGGAATTCCCAATCCAAATAGGTGAATCCATTTTCCAGCAAAACCCTTTCAAGCCCATTTTTCAATTCCTCATCATTGCGATTCATTAAGTGCGCTCTTATCCCATATCTAATTGCTTTATCCTTCTCCCCTTTTTTTTGGTAAAAAAAAGATAATGAACTCAAATTTTCAAAGTCGATCGGGTTTTTCTCGAGAATTGTGGAATACGTTTCTTCTGCTTTATCCAATGATTCATCCTTCTGATACAAATCAGCTAATTTTTTTTTAAGCTCAAGGTTATCAGGGTCATTGTTTAGTAATTTTTCGTATATTAAAATAACCTTAGAGTATTTCCTTTTGGCAATTAATTTATTTGCTTTTTTCTGATACTTTTCGTACTCTTTCGACGTCCCAATTTTAGAAGACACTAAAGCACTTTTTTCCCCATTTCTAACGATTTGAAGACCGCTTTCAATAATAGGATAGCTTTTAGGAGCAATTCCGTTAGCTAAGCTGTCTATTTCATAGGTAATTTTAGACTTTTCGATGATTTCGAGCAACTGGTCTGGCGTATGAAGCTGTTGAGAATAGCTAAAATAGCTTGTAAAAAATAAGGTTAGAAATAGCAGTAATCTATGCATATGCCATGTAAGGTTCTGGTGTGAATAGAACAAAGATAGAGATAAAAAGTGCTGAAGATTGAATAACTTATGCTATTTTGGTAAGCTAAAGTTAATTCAGCAATTATTTTTGTTTTAGGAAATAATGAATATATTATAGCAATTATATAAGAATGGAGCGCAATTATTCTAAAAAAAGCGAAAGTGCTCGCATAAGAATTCAAGTATTTAAGTTTTGTTTTATGTGAATATTCTTGAAAAAAATTAATTCAATTACACCGGATAATTCATTTATTCTGGTCATTACTTTACTTTACTATAACCATTTAAACTAACGAATAATGGATTTAATGGATTTACTACAAGGACAAATGAGCGAAGGCTTAGTTGATGTTCTTGCTCAACAAATCGGTGGTGCTGACAAAGCTCAGACTCAGACAGCTGCCAACGGAATTTTATCAACTATCATGGCTGGATTGGCTAAAAATGCTGCTACTCCAGAAGGAGTTTCTGGTATTGCTGGTGCTTTAGACAGAGATCATGACGGAAGTATCCTTGACGACATCATGGGTATGGTGGCTGGTCAAAAGCAACCACAAAACCCTAGCATGATGAATGGTGCTGGTATTTTGAAACACATTTTAGGTGGAAAGCAAAATGGTGCTGTTGACATGATCAGCAAAATGAGTGGATTAGATTCTAGCAAAACTGGAAATTTAATGACCATTTTAGCTCCTATTGTCATGGGTCAACTTGGAAAACAAAAACGTACTCAAAATTTAGATAACTCAGGCTTATCTGACTACTTACAAGGTTCAGTTAAATCTGCGACCAACAAGCGTCAAGAAATGGGCTTAATTGGTAAGTTATTAGACCAAGATGGTGATGGTTCTGTAATGGATGATATCGCTAGCATGGGAATGGGTATGTTAGGTAAATTTTTGAAAAAATAATTTGCCAATACCTGTCTTCAAAAATTATTGAGTTTTAAACACTTGATGATTTTGACAACGAAAAGCAAACTTGCATACGGTGAGTTTGCTTTTTTGTTTTTATGTGAAAGAATTGATCCAATAAAAACTCATCCTCAACCCTTCTCTTGGAAAAAGAAGGGAGTAGTCTATACGTTGATTTAGAATTTTATAATAAAAATAACTCAAAATTTTGACTAGAGCCTTTGAAAAACTGACTTGTGTATAAACGATAATTTCTACTATGGCAAAGCAAGTCTAAATTTCAAAATCCACAGATTTTATATCCAGAATTGCACCGCAATTCCTAACACGACTAACTCCCCTCTTTTCTTCCAAGAGAGGGGACATCGCTCGCGATCGGGGTGAGTCATTGCTCTTGTTCCTTTACCAATTCATACACCTTCTCCATATCCAAATCTCGTTTTTTCAAAACAGCCTCAATATTGTATTCGACTGGAAAATCTGGTAAAATTCCACGACCAATATTTGCTGCACTTATCTCATGATAAACACGGTATAAAGGAAAGCGCACTCTGACTTTAGTATGTGGCAAATTGAGGTAAGGCATAACAATAGCGCTACTCCCATTCTTACCTCCTCCTGTCTCGCGGCCAATAAAAGTAGCCAATTCTTGATCTTGTAAATAACTCCCAACAATACAAGAAGCAGAAAACGAACCTCCATTTATCAAGACATAAATATTTCCATCAAAATGTCGTTTTGTATTGGGTTTGAATTTGATTCGAAAATACTTTTCACCATTCTCCTTACTCGTTTTTGTAAACAAAGGGAGGAAAAGCTTGGATGCAAAAATGCTAAAACGATTGCTGAGGTTTTTTCTAAATGACAATTTGGAATAGGTCTTTTTTTGAGCACCCAAACTGATTGGCTTTTCTACTAAATAGCTCAACAAAAACAAAGCATCTCCTACATAACCTCCACCATTATTGCGCAAATCAATTACGAGATTATCGATGTTTTTCTCCTTTAGATATTTAAACGTTTTTTTATAAAACTTCTTTCCACTCCTATTAAAACTTCGAATGTCAATGACAGCTAACGTACTGTCTTTTTCGGCTAAACTAAGTTGATGATCTTTTTTTGAAAAAATTGGTTTTGGCTTTGCCTTTACTTTTTTTGGTTCTTCTTCTGGATCCTTTTTCTCTTTCTTTTTCTTCTTATCCAACTTGGCCTTTGCCTTTTTATTTTGTTTGTTTAAATCAATTCTCGGATCAAAAACTAAGTTTTCAATATTGCCAAGAGAATCCATCAATTCTACTTTAAAGGAATCTTGCTCTTCATATAAAAAACGGAAATAAGGTGAGAATCGCCGATTCAATACATTGTACAAATGCGTTTGATTATAACCATCCGTTGTATTTACAGAAAGAATATCTTCAACAATCTGTTTCTTATCCAATCCATTAATACTCAATATTTTTTTACCGACATGTGTTTTGCTTGTATCTCCTGACAAGCCTGTCAAATACAATTCATCATCATGGTAATAGGTAAAAAAGGGAGGAAATTTTCGGTCTACGCTTCTGTCTTTTTCATAAAATTCCGAAGAAGGCAAAACGATGGTATGACCGCAACGGACATAAGTAAAGATTGGTTCAAGAGACAGGCTGAATTGCTTTTCAGTCATTGGATCTTGGATGGAATTTTTAACTTTCTCAAACATTAAATCCAATGTATCTTTCGAAGTATACCAGGTATAGCCAGGATGGCCTTCTTCTAGGGCATTTTTCAAGAAAGCCAAATCTTCTTGCATTTGACCAACAGCATATTTTTTTGATGGATCATAGTCTTTTTGTGAACGGACTATTGTAGAAGTGGAAAGCAAAAGAATCAGAATAGCGGTTAATCTCATTTACAGTTTTTGTCGTTTAATATTTTTTCTATAGTAGAACAACGAGAAAAACGAAGTTAGATTTTTCTTTGGGTTCAAGAAAGAAAAACCAATTGTAAATGTCGTGAAGGATAGTAAATTACATTCCGCTTGATTTTAGTCCTATTGGAAGATCAGTAAATAATCATGCATCAAGTTCAAAAACCTGTTTGAAGTGCTGTTCCATGTGATCCAGATAGTCTTCCATCCACCAAGTAGTCGTACCACTTTGATTTACATGAGGAATCAACACTTGTTTGTCTAAGTCTAGAGGTGAGTACGCTTTCCAAACCGTAAGAATTTGTTCGTTCAAACCTGACCAAAGGCTTAAAACATCTTTAAAGTTTTTATTTTGATAATCATTTAAAACGACCAATTGGTCTTGTTGATAAGGAGAGAATTCATAAGAATCCTCCGCGAATTTAATTTCTTCAAAACGAATCAGATTGCGTTTTGCAGAATCAACGAGATGCCCCAAAATTTCTTGTTTTGACCATTTCTCAGGTCTGGGTTTCGCCAATACTTCTTCTTTTTTAAGCTTATTGATTTGAGGTGGAAAGGATTCCAAATGCTTTGCCAATCGATTCAAAAGATCTTGTTTCATAAGTATTTCTCTTTTAGAACTTTTTTATGGTGCAATTCGTGGCCAGCTATTGTCGCGGCAATTGTCTTGGGTTTAAAATTAACATTACTTGCCATTCCTTCTCTTTCCCAGGATTCTTGAGGCAAGTTTTTGATCAAGGTCAATGTCGCATTTCTAACTGCCTCATATTCCTCTATCAAAGATTCCATGGTCCGTTCATTTGCACCGCTTACTGGAACAAAAACATTTTGATCAAAACCTGGAAGCGGCGTATCATCTGCTCTAGCAATTCGCAAAATGCGATAAGCAAAAATACGCTCAGTATCCATGATGTGGAGTAAAACTTCCTTGGGCGTCCATTTTCCTTCTGCGTATTGATAGCTTTGCTTTTCTTCTGATAAAGAACCGAACAGTTCCATTGTGTCTGACTTTTCTTTTTCCAAAGTTAAATACAAGTCGGTTGGTTGTACATAAGAAACGTAGATCCTATAGTAATCAGGAACTTCATTCAATAAAGGAAAAGGAATGTTTATTTTATTTGCCATGTGATAAGGTATTTTAAACGGATAGAAAATATTGCCGTAGACTTTAGTCTATTTCAAAACGGACTTTACACTTTTTGGAACAGGATAATTTTCGGTCATTGCCGGATCAGGAATTTCTTTTTCATAAACAACCTTCATAGGAATAACGCCTGCCCAAATCGGAAGTTCATAATCTTCTTTATTGTCTCCCGGATCACCTGTCCGGATCTTTGCAGAAGCTTGCTCAATATCAATTGCTAATATGGTTGTTGCTTTTAGTTCAGTCGGATTCGGTAAGCGGCCTTCTTCCCAACGGTCTTTAAGTATTTGATCTGAAATCACTTTCAAAGCTTCTTCTTTTTCCTCGGCAGGAACCAATTTTGCTTTTCCAAAAACAACTACTGAACGGTAATTCATCGAATGATTGAAAAGCGATCTCGCTAGGACGATCCCATCTAAGTGAGTTACACAAAGGCTTACTGGAATCCCTTTTTCGACTTCCATCATCATCCTGCTTTTTGTCGCTCCATGGATATAAATGATATTGTCTTTTCGACCGTAGGCGGTAGGAATGAGAAAAGGTTGGCCGTCTACAACAAATGAAACATGACAAAGAAATGCATCATCTAATATTTTGTAAACTGTTTCCTTATCGTAATGACCTCTTTTGGGAATTCGTTTTACGGTGTTGCGCGCATTTTTTTCGTAATCAGACATAGCGTAATATTTATAGCGGACTAAACTTGAAAAAA
>CALIAG010000484.1 GCA_938041325.1 uncultured Saprospiraceae bacterium
GCTCCTCCCAGTTTTCAAGCCTTTGCTTTGGAACCTTCCTGCACAGATGGAATGCCCAATTCTGATGCTTACTTGCAAATCTCTACAGTGACAGATGGAGACAGAGTCAATTGGATAGCAGGCAGTGATTATAGCAGTGGAGACACAGACTATGCAAACGCTACAATGATTGGAGCCCTTCCGTTTCAATTTGCTACAGGTCTTAGCAATCCGTCTGGAACTCAAGATTATACAGTTAGAGTTTTTAATGGTTCGAGCAGTTCATACACAGATGTTGTAATTACTATGAATGAACAGGACTGTATTGTAGGTTGTGATTGTGTTGAAAATTTATATTTAAATGATACAGGTTTTGGAGAAGTACACAAGTTTTCTGTTGATCCAAACGATGGAACAATTACAGAGATCGGATCACCATGGATGAGTGGTTTTAGCAATCCACATGGTTTAGGTTCTGATTTAAATGGAAACTTGTACATCGGAGACGACAATACCGGACCGATTTATAAAGTCAATTCATATGGTGGAACAGTGGCCAACGATGCGACGATTTGGAATTCCAATATTGAAAATGGACTTACGAATATCGGGTCAATCGATAATTATATTTTTATGAACGGACATCCCAATGGAGGGGATGGGAAAAAGATATTTGTCTTAGATGCTTGTACAGGAAATGAATTAGGGGCAATCTGTTTAAATGATGCTGGTTCAGGAGGCTGGTCTTCAGATTGGGGTTTACAGGTTTTTCAGGATGGGACCATTATCGCAACAGATGGACAAGGCTTTGGACCGGATTCGGACCGAGCGCTATGGACGTTTGAATTTGATCCGAGCATGATTGATAATCCAGCAGCATGTGTAGATGCCTTGGTTGTCAATGACTATTTAGCAGCCTACTATGATGTGGTTGGTATTACATCAGACGGAACTTATTTTTATGTGCTTACTCGTGATAACAGTTCTAATTCAACCTTATTAAAAATCAATGCAACTACTGGTGCCTTAGTTCAATCCATATCAGAAGGAGGTTGGAATGGAGCAGGATACAACGGCGCATTGGGAATAGTATATGCACCCAGTTCTGGTTATTTATATGTTTCAGGTTATGAGGATTGTATTGCCATTGTCGATCCTACCAACCTTTCTTATATAGGTCCAGGTAATGGAACAATTCCTTCGGGTGGCGCACCTAAAGCGATCAGTATCTTGAAAGAATGTTGTCCTTCAAGCAATAATATTTCTATAGATACTTTCCTTTGCGATTCGGATGTAGGGGAGATCGTTTTTCTACAAGAGTTGATAAATTGCACTGGAACTATTTGTGAAGGGGTCTGGACCGAAGGAAGTGGTAATGTAGGATTAGATTATAATAGTTGTGACAATAGTGTAGAAATTATTGGCGCGTCTGGTTGTGGTACGTTTACATTAGAGTCGGATGGAACGGAAAGCACGGCCAGATGTGGTGCGTTTAAATTTCAAGTCAATATTTGTATTCAAGAATGCCCTTCTATTGCTGCAATAGGAAACTATGTTTGGTTAGATGAAAACGCGGATGGTTTACAAGATGCAGGAGAACCTGGAATTTCAGGAGTTGAAGTAGCTCTAAAAGACGACAGTGGAACACAAATAGAAACTACTCTAACAGATGCATTGGGAGGATACATTTTTGATGACTTAGCAGCCGGTAATTATACCGTATCCATTCTGTCCAATGTTCCAAGTGGTCTAGTGCCCATCTTTGATGAAGACAATGGTACGTCCAATCCAGATATGAGTACATCGGTAACAGTGACAACAGGCGAGCATTTAGCCTTAGATTTTGCTTATAACTATTCAAGTAAAGCTGATACCGATAATCCGAGTACGATGACTGAAACAGGTGCTTTAGGAGATCGAATTTGGAATGATGTAAATGGGAATGGTATACAAGATCTTGGCGAATCGGGTATTGCCAATATTTCCGTTGAACTTTATACCGATCCTGATTTAGATGGTACTTATACGGCAAGTGGATCCACAACGACTACGGATGAAAATGGACATTATATTTTTAATGGAATAACTCCTGGAGCGTATGTGATAAATGTAGATGCTGCTGGTATTTCGAGTGCCGGATTTAATGCAACGCCTACAAGCGATCCTGATGCGGATGCTGATAATATTTCCAATCCAGTCATTATTGCTCCAGGTGATGTTTGGTTAGGGGGCGATTTTGGCTATACACGTATGACTCCTCTTGCTGATATTGGAAGTACAGTGTTTGTGGATGTAGACGGTGACGGAACTTATGATGTCGCAAACGATTTGCCTCTAAATGGAATTACAATTGCTTTAGTGGATGATGCAAACTCAGATGGAGATTGGGATAGTGGAGAACATGTATTAGCAACAACTAAGACTGCTTCTGATGGAAGTTATCTATTCTCTGATCTATCTAACGGAGATTATATTGTAGCCATTACCGATGTAAATAATGTAACTGGTGAATTGAAAAATACCGTTGATCCTGACGGCAATAACGATGAATATAGTAAGGTGGTGATAAGTGGCTCCGATGAATTGTCTAAGAACTTTGGTTATGCGCCAGTTGGTCATACTTCAGGAAAAGGCCTGATTGGAAATTTTGTTTTTCTTGATGAAGATGGCGGAAGTGACTTTGATGCTGGAGAACCTGGCATTGAAGGAGTTGAGTTAGCTCTTTTAAATGCAGGCGATGATTCTGAAATAAGGACAACAAAAACAGATGAAAATGGACAGTACTTTTTTGGGGATTTAGATGATGGGAATTATAAAATCGAAGTAAAGACCTCAACATTACCTGCTGGTTTAGAAAATAGTTTTGATCCAGATGGAAGTGCGCCAGCAGATAATATTGGAGCGGTAGTAGCGATTATTGGAGGTGCAAAAAACCTGACACAGAATTTCGGATTTAAAGCAACAACTCCTTATACCATCAGTGGAACGATTTGGGAAGACTCGAATGCAGAAGGAACTTTGGATGCCAACGAACTCAATCGTTTTGAGAATGTAAACATCAATTTGTTGAGCAGTAGTGGAAATATAATTTCTACTACTACAACTGATGGGAATGGCGATTATACTTTTGCACAAATTCCAAATGGAACTTATGTTGTTGAAGTTATTGATGATAAATCTAGCTTATTTGGATTTTGGCATTCATTAGGATCGGATAGTGAAAACGATCCAATAGCTGTACTTGTCAATAACGGAAATGTAACAGATATCGATTTTGGTTATTACAAAGCTGGAGCTGCGATTGGCAATTTGGTTTGGATTGATTATAATGAAAACAATGCCCAAGATATTGGAGAACCAGGTCTACCAGGTGCAAAGTTAATTCTCGAAATAGATTTTAATAATGATGCGACAACAGATGTATCTGTGGCAACGGTGAGTAAACCTGATGGAAGCTATTCGTTTAATGGATTGTTGTTTGACGAAGATTATAATGGAATAGATGTGGGCCCTGATTATAAAATGATTGTAAGTTTACCGGATACGGATATGAATGCCAACTATATCGCCAACACTGCGGATCAAGCTGGTGGCAATGATTATTTGGATTCCGACATTCATGCTGGACAAGTCGTAAATCCTATTCAAGGGCAGCAAGATATTTCCAACCGCTCTGATGCTTCGACTGAATCTTCAGAAGCAGTAACAGATTTTGGTTACTCATTGAATTGTTCAAATCCAATGGTTCAATATGCTACTACAGATGATGGCTCTGATCCAGAAAATGCGAGTCAGACTACAGATTATTTTCTAACAATTATCGACGGTGATACCACGCACACTAAGAAAAGCCAATTGAATGGTTGCATCCGATCTTGGACTTTCTGTGAAGTAGATGGTTGGAATTACTATTACAATCCACAAGACCCAGATGAGTATTTATTTGCTATCGATCATGGCGCTAATACTACTGAGATCGAGTACATTGAAATTCGTGTAGATGACGATGCAACGAATCGCCACATGAGTGATGAGACAGATGCTACTTTTGTAATGGTTAGAGATTGGTTTGTAAAAACAAAAAATGACGCAGCATTGACCGCCAATGTAAATATTCGGTTTTATTTTCCACCAGCAGAATATAAACAGATGTTGGATGCGGCAAAAGCACAAGCGACAGCGTGGGGAAGTTCACAGCCAAATGAATCCATGGTAAAATGGTTTAAAAAACCTATCTTTGATCCCGAAGCAGATATTGATGCATCTAATTCTGTTTTATCATCTTACGATATTACTGATCTGAGGAAAGCTGCTTCAGATGTTAATGGCAATAATACAGCCTTGGCAACACTGGTCGAAAATAATACGAATCATATTCAGTTTGATGGTATCACTGGATTCTCTGGAGGAACAGCAATGATTCAGATCAACAAGCTTGTACTTCCTGTAGAATTGTCTTCCTTTACAGGGAAAGTTGACCGTTGTAATACAGCCTTAGAATGGACAGCGGAGACTGAAGAAAACTTTAGCCATTATGAAATTCAGTGGAGTGGTGATGGCAAGACCTTTAAGAATATTGCAACTGTTAAAGGCCGTTCATCCTCCTCAATTAGCCAGACCTATAATTATGTTCATGCTACAGCATTGCAGCAGAATTATTATAGAATGAAATTGGTCGATTTGGATGAAACTTATGAGTATTCGAAAACAATTTTTGTAGAAACAAATTGTGAAGATGCTAAAGTAACCATCTATCCGAACCCAATTGGAAAAGATGATGACATTCTGAATATCGATTGCAAATTGAACAGGGAAGATATCGAAATTGAGATTTCTAATATGTTGGGAATTGTAATTAAACGATTGACTCTTGACATTGAACCAAACGTTATGAATACTTTGCAAATAGAGACTTATGATCTTCCGTCCGGAAGTTATTCATTGAAAATAAATGGAGAAAGAAGAGCACGTATTTTTACTAAACAATAATAAATCTTCTAAAATAAAAAAAGCCGCTTTCCTTCATTGTGAGGAAAGCGGCTTCTTTATTTCTACAGCTATCTAAATAAAATTTAAAGATTTCTAATTTCCATTAAAGAAAATAAGAGAAAGTCCGAAAGTCATATAGTCATCTGTAACTTGCGAAGTCGTACCATTCAATTCCGTACTTAAAGCGGTGAAATCAAAATTGCCCCAAGGGATTTTTACAAAAGGTCGGATGGTTGCGGACATGACACCATTTTTAGCACTATGGAAACTTAAGTATACGCTTGAACTAAGAACGGTTTGGTTAGAGATTACTGTTGTATTTGCACCAGCTGTTTTTCTGATTCCAGTTCTTAAAAAATCTGCATTGATGCTACTTCCCAAGCCTATATTCCCAAACAAATATTCCAATCCGAATCCAACCTCATTGAAGTTGTAATTTACTCTTCTGTAAAGAGAGCTGTTGTCACCAGGATCCGTTCCCGAGGAGATAATCCTTTTAAAAAAATTAGAATAGGTTAATTCAATTCCTAAATCAAATTCCGTGGTATATCTTAATCCCAGCACCAAGCCTTGAAGAAATTTTAAATTTTGTAACTCTTGATCCAACCACGGACGGTCCGCATTGAATTGTGTATAAATAGAATTGTTGCCTTCCGGATTAATCCAGTTTGCTGCATACCCAATTTTTACATTCATTTGGGCAGAGCTGGTAAAGCTTAAGAAAAGAGTAAACGCAAGAAGAATTATATTTCGAATCATTTTATTCATTTTGATTTGTAATCAAGCTTGATTACTGAACACAGGTCAAAGGTAGCAATTTCAATCGTTTCCATTTTTATCATCAATATTATTTTTTCTTTGATTCTCATTCGTATTTGGATCTTGTTGTCGATGATAAAATGCTTTTAATCTATGTTTTTAATTTAAAAACGGCAGTTTCTTGCAATAATAATAACATTTCGGTATTTTTGACTAAAC
>CALIAG010000485.1 GCA_938041325.1 uncultured Saprospiraceae bacterium
AGAATACCTTCCTGTCCTAACAAATCATACATCGAACACCAGATAGGAGATTCGTATCCAAAGACCAATCCTACGCCCCAAGAAGTGGAGGTAGCCACAACTAAAGCTCCTTCTTCTCCATTGCTCTCATTATATCGTTTCCTCATTTCGAGTGGATAAGAATAACCAATTAAAACTTCATCCAAAGATTCTCCTCTGACGACAGGCATAATTTTAGAGTTTTTTAAAATACCTGCGATTCCAAGACCATTCGAACGCTCTGCTGCTATGATGCCGGATATTGCTGTTGCATGATTCATTTCAGAATTTGCTCCACTTAATTCGTCATTTTGAAGGACAACATTCCAGCCATGATAATCATCAATAAAGCCGTTTCCATCATCATCAATATAATTTCCTGGGATTTCATCATGGTTGATCCAGAATCTATTTTGTAAATCTTCATGACTGGTATCAAATTCATTATCAATTACGCAGATTACAATAGTATCTCCATTCGGACTAAGCCCACCAGGATTAAAAGACCAAGCAGCTTCTGCAGATAAATCAACCCCTTCTATCCCGCCTGCACTTCCATCATTTTTAAGATACCACTGATGAGCGAAAAAAGGGTCAAGATCATTGAATTCGCTGCGGTCGCTCACCAAATAATTGAATTGGCAATATTGAATATTTGCCTGTGTATTTAGAGACTGTATTATTCTATTTTCGTTGAGTAAATTGTGATCAAAGGATACTTTCCACACATTTATGGTAGGTAAGATTGGGGAAATATCGAAATTTTGATTTTGAAAAGGAGTTTTAATAGTCTCATGGACCTCAGCTGCTGTCTGTGGCGATTCCATTTGAAGCAGCAATTCGCCTTGGATCCTATTCAGAGATTGAGAAAATACCCACGCTAGGGGCAGGACTATAAGGGTTATAGCCAATGAAAATTTCCTCAAGTTTTTGTTCAAGTACTTCATTTAATGCGTTACCCAAATTTAAGCCCCTTTTCTTTAAAATTCTACTTGATTAAGTCGGATATCGGCCAGTTGACAGGAATTTTCACCCTTTAAACAGTGATTTATGAAGGAAAAGCCTTTCTAATTCGATTTCTGTGATTGAATTGTGGAAAAATAGTAGGAGTTAAAGTGCAAGGCTTTTATAGCTTTTTCTAAATTTACACCATGACAGTGGAACAATTGAAAAAAGTACAATCCAGATTAGAGGCCTTAAAACGTTTTTTGGCTATTGAGCGGCGATTGGAACAAATTCAAGACAAGAAAGAGAAATCTCATGATCCTGAGTTTTGGAATAACCAAGAAGCAGCCAAAACTTTGATGAAATCACTCAAAATCGATGAGAATTGGGTGAAAGGGTATAATACAGTAGCAACAGCAGTCGAAGATCTAACCGTTTTATATGAGTTTTATAAGGAAGGAGAAGGAACGGAGGAAGAAGTTGAATCCAATTATAAAAACGTGGTCGAAGCTATTGAAGAAATGGAATTCAAATCTACGCTAAATAAACCAGAGGATGAACTCTGCGCAATTCTTGAGATTAATGCGGGTGCTGGAGGAACAGAAAGTTGTGATTGGGCGGAGATGTTATTGAGAATGTATACCATGTGGGCGGATAAAAATGGTTACAAGTGGAAAGGCTTGAATAGAGTTGATGGAGATGTAGCAGGCATAAAATCGGCAGAAATTGAAATAACAGGAGATTTCGTTTATGGCTATTTGAAAAGTGAAAATGGCGTACATCGACTGGTAAGGATTAGCCCATTTAACTCTCAAGGAAAAAGACAGACTTCTTTTGCTTCAGTATTTGTACATCCTGTTGTTGATGATACAATTGAAATTGATGTCAATCCAGCGGATATCGAGTGGGATACATTCAGAGCAAGTGGAGCAGGAGGGCAGCATGTAAACAAAACGGAATCAGCAGTTCGCTTGAGGCACCTGCCTTCCGGTATTGTCGTAGAATGTCAGCAGGAACGTTCCCAACATATGAATAAAGACAATGCAATGAAAATGTTGAAATCCAGACTCTATGACTTGGAGCTTAAAAGACAAAGTGAGGAAAGAGGATTAGTAGAAGCTGGAAAAACAAAAATAGAGTGGGGCGCACAAATCCGATCCTATGTATTAGACGATCGTCGGGTTAAAGACCATCGTTCTAATTATCAAACCAGTAATACTGATGCCGTTTTAGACGGAGAAATCAATGCTTTCCTAAAAGCATTTTTAATGATGAACTCTGGAGTGGATTAAGTTTGAATTGAAATGAGAAAGACTGAACAAGTTCGTTCATTGCTTTATAACCGAGGATCGAATCCAGTCCTCATATTTCTCGTTTGCTTCAACTTCCATTTTCATTATACAAGGAACTTCGTACGGATGTACTTCTTCCACAGCTGCGACCAAGCTTTTCCAATTTTCCGGAATGGTTTTGACAATTGAAACAAACTCTCCTTCCATTTGCACCTTGTTTTCCCACCAATAAGCACTAGTAATTGGAAAAATATTAGTGCACGCAATAAGCTTTTTGTCGACTAAATAACTGGAGACTTTCTTTGCAGAAATTTCGTTTGCATAGGTGATATAAACGGCAATGAAACTCATATCATAAAGCGAGAATCTCTGCCATATTCATTAAGTCACCTTTAAGTGCTTTTGATTGTTTAATAGCTTTATCAAAAGGTGTAAAGGCTACTTCACCATTTAAAATGCCAACCATCCCATTGCTCTTGCCTTTTATTAAAACATCTACCGATCCAAAGCCCAATCTACTTGCTAGCACACGATCCATACACGTAGGAGAACCTCCCCGTTGTAAATGACCAATGATCGTTACCTTCGTATCATAATGGTCAAATTTTTCTTTCACCTTTGCAGCAATTTCCATTGCACCACCATTCTGATTTCCTTCTGCAACAATTATTAAACTGAATAATTTTTTACGTTTGACACCTACCTTCAAATGATTAATAAGCAAATCGATGTCATTGTCTTTCTCAGGAATTAAAACACTTCCTGCTCCTGAACCTATCCCCGTATTCAAAGCAATATAGCCTGAATCTCTTCCCATTACTTCAACAAAAAATAATCGATTGTGTGAATCTGCAGTATCTCGAATCTTATCCATTGCCTCAACAGCTGTATTACATGCAGTATCAAATCCAATTGTAAAATCTGTTCCAAACAAATCATTATCAATGGTGCCTGGTACACCTATAAAAGGTATATCATATTCTTTCGAAAAAACATTTGCTCCAGTGAAAGTTCCGTTCCCGCCAATTGCTATACAAGCATCAATATCGTGTGCAACAAGATTTTCGTAAGCACTCTTTCTACCTTTTTTGGTGCGAAACTCCTTACTACGTGCAGTCTTCAAAATGGTCCCGCCACGATGAATGATATTTCCAACATCACTCGTTTCAAGGCGTTTGAAATTGCCATTGATCATTCCGTCATATCCTCTAAGAATTCCATAGATGTGAAGATCATGGTAAGTCGCATGTCTTACTACTGCTCTAATTGCAGCATTCATACCCGGAGCATCTCCTCCAGAGGTAAAAACAGCAATTCTTTTAATTTCTCTTTTCATAAATCAGTTGTCCTCGTTTGTCCGCATTTAGATGATAATTAACAAGATTGTCAATAGGTTTTTGAACAACAATCCCAAGTGTTAATCCCCTTTCTTCTAAAGCCATTTTCAAAATATCTTTGAAGTGGTAAGCAATGGATCCTACAAAGTGAATAGGCAAAGTATTGTGATTTTCGTATTTTCTAATATTCCGCTTTATAAATTCACTAAATCCATCTTGTACCAATTTGCGAATGTACATATGATCTTTGTGATCCGACATAAATTTCGCGAATGAGGCCAAATATACATTGGATTTTCCACTTTCATAAAGCTTATTTAAAATCTCTCGTTCTCCAATTGGATAAGCCTTCTGAAACTCAGCTTTTATGTCCGCTGGCATCTCTCTATAAAAGTACCCTCGCAAAAGCATTTTTCCGAGCCATGTTCCGCTTCCTTCATCACCCACCAAATGTCCCATATTGGTAAGATGATCAGTTATGTTTTCTCCATCAAAAGCACAAGAGTTTGACCCAGTTCCCAAAATACAAGTAATAGCAGGCTGATCTCCAGCAGTTGCTCTTGCACAAGCCATAAGGTCATGATCCACTGATATTTCACTATTGGGAAAGATCACTTTAAGTGCATCAGCAATGATATTACAACGCAATTCATCTGAACATCCTGAGCCATAAAAAAAGACTTGACCTTTCTCATTAACAGGGACTTTGTTGACAAATTCCTTCTGTAATTCTTCCACAATATTGTCTGAGGTCCAAAAGAATGGATTGAAGCCGCAAGTACTTACCAAATACCTTTTTTCCGGACTTTCCACGATTTCCCAGTCTGCTTTCGTGGATCCGCCATCTACAATAACGAGCATAAAATGTGAGTTTTTTTCAAAGGTAGTGTATTTTGGACACTAAGTATAGTATTCATAAGAAATTAAATGGTACTTATTTTAGTCTTTATAGTTTTCAAATAAGATCGAAAACTTAGATTTCTCGGGCTTTCTTGCCGGAATATCCCAAAAACCATCATAGCTAATCTTAGTAGGGAGATAGCCGCTTCCCGTCTTTTGCAGTTCTATTTCCATTTTAATATCAAAGTCAAAAAGTGCAGCGTTGTAAGCTAAAACATACTCTCGGCCTAAGACTTGAAAAGTTTCTTTATCAAAATAGGTTTTGAGAAATTTAATGACGGTCTTGTCTTCTTTACGGATATATTCTTCAGCTACTTTTGCGGTAAAAACATAAGCTGGAATACTCTTCTTATAATCTTCAGACTCGATCGATAAGGTGTAATACTTAATCATATCCTCACTAAAAATAGCTGTCTTTTTGCCGATCAAAGGAACTTTCACTCGTTTGCCAGGTTTGAAGATCAGTTTTTTTAATTCTGCAACATGCTTGTCCATTCCCTTCGGGTTTTCAGTCTCAGGAGCTTGTTCTGATTCACAAACTTTGCCGTGGGTGAAAAACAAACGGTCAAAAAGCTTAGCAGTGTAGTATTTGTATTTCTTATTTTTTTTAAAAAACTTTCCACTTGATTCTTCATCTATAATCTCCATAGTCCTGCAATCGCCATCTGAAACTTGCTGAATAGTGGATTGATAAGATGCGATCAAGTACTCTTTTTTATCAAACATCTTTATATCATTATGAGCAAGATAGGAGAGTGTTCGAATATTCTTAAATGCCAAGTAAAAGGACTCATCTTCTTCTACCATTTGAATGAAGTCGTCTACTTGAAAACCTGCTTTTGTAGCGGTCACAGTCAAAGAATCTAAGTAGATGATACCACCAAAATCTCCAAAATTATAATAGCTGCTATCTACTTGACAAATAGAAGTAAAAGGCAAGCTGATACTGATAAAAAACGCAAGAAACAGTAGTTTGTTAATATGTAGAAATCTATTACTCAGATGTAATTATCTTTTTATTATTGTTTTATAAAATAAACTCATTCAAACATACAGTAAAACAATGGTTTTCGAGACATAGAATTGATTTTTTTAAGGGAAAGGTGAAATTCTTCCTCAATGCAAAGAAAGGGTAGGTGAGGAGTTCGCTTCTTTCAAATTTAAACTAAAAAGTCCGGCAGACTCTTTAGATAATTGTTACTTTTGCCGGAACTAACTAAAATCTGAATTATGAAAAACATTACTGTCATTGGTGCCGGGACAATGGGAAACGGAATTGCTCATGTTTTCGCAATGAATGGATATACTGTAAACCTTTTGGATATTTCTGAAGATTCACTTAAAACGGCCTTGGCAACAATCGCCAAGAATCTAGATAGAATGGTCAAAAAGGAAAAGATTTCAGAGGCAGATAAGTCAGATACCTTGGGAAGAATATCCACCCATACAGATATGAATACAGCCGTTGCCAACGCAGATTTAGTTGTGGAAGCTGCGACTGAAAATGAAAATATAAAATTAAAGATTTTTACTTCTCTAGATGAAGCAGCTCCTGCCAATTGTATTTTAGCAAGCAATACTTCTTCTATTTCACTTACCAAAATAGCCGCTGCTACCAAAAGACCAGATAAAGTTATAGGAATGCACTTCATGAATCCTGTACCTGTCATGAAACTGATTGAAGTGATTCGCGGTTACTCCACTTCAGATGAAGTAACTAAAACAATATTTGATTTATCAAAAAAGATAGGTAAAGTCCCTGTTGAAGCAAATGATTATCCAGGTTTTGTCGCCAATCGAATTCTTATCCCAATGATCAATGAAGCCATCTACACTCTGCATGAAGGTGTTGCTGGGGTAGAAGACATTGATACTGTTATGAAACTTGGAATGGCGCACCCTATGGGACCTTTAGCTCTTGCCGATTTTATTGGTTTGGACGTTTGCCTTTCCATTGCAAACATTCTTTACACCGGTTTTGGCAATCCGAAATATGCACCTTGCCCGCTTTTGGTGAATATGGTTACTGCAGGTAAGCTTGGACGAAAATCTGGTGAAGGCTTTTACAAATATACAGCGGGTAGCAAGGATATTGTTGTTGCAGATGCTTTTAAAAAATAATTGCTTTAATCTGATTCGCATCAGGAGAATTTATTCCCCTGCATTCTTCGCTCAAGTCCATAAAAAGTATACAGAATATTAAAGCTCAAACTAAAGCTTTATAAAAGATTCTTGTAAAACTTTCTTAGAATTATTATACAATGCAACGGTATAGCTACCTGATGAAAGGTTTTTGACATCTACAGGAAAGTTTTCATTTGTTGAAATCCATTCCTCAGACAGAATTTCCTTTCCTGATTTGTCATAAATGAAGATTTTGAATTTATCTGAAACTGTTGATTTGATTTCAACATTTAGGAAATCCATTGCTGGATTTGGATATATATTTAATACAAATGGAGAAGAATCGATTTTGTGTACATTTGTACTTATATCGCCCTCAATAATTGTTATCGTTTTATTCGAATTAATGCCGTAGGAAGTATTGACAATACCACTTGGCCAAAGGACCTTAATCGAATCTACCAAAGTAGTTGATCCTAAACCAAAATGTAAGGTATTCGAGTTTTGACACAAATAGGCCACTCCTGCATTAGTGTACCTGTATTGCGTATTACCATCAGCATATAACTCGACCGTACATCCAATCGCATCTTCATTAGAAACCTGCGCATCTAGCTGAATCTTAAGCCAGTTGTTTTCAGTTTGGAGGTTTTTCCAAACACCAAAAAAGTGTGGATCCATATTGGAAACGGCAATATCGGGAAAGCCATCATTATTGAAATCGCCAATAGCATTGGCATAATTATGTGTTGTATCAGAATCAAAACCTTCGTCATTTATAGAGAATGATTCACCTTGAGGATCAAAAGTATAGAAGACATTTTTAAAAAAAGACTGAGGATCTGCAGAGGAAGAACTCACATATAAATCCAAATCACAGTCATTGTCAAAATCAAAAAAGTTTGCTCCCCAACCAACACTGTTCATACTAACCCCATACTCATCCGCACATTCATAAAAGGTTCCATCTCCTTCATTTCGAAGCAATTTATTTCCTGCAAAAGTATTGGTAACGTAGATGTCAAAATAACCATCGCTATTAAAATCAGCAATAGTAGTACTCATGGCATTCATTACTAAATTGGTATTTGTGCTGTTGCTCACATTCCCTAAACTGCCTCCATTTTCATTCTGATACATTTTATTCCCAAAATTCCTGTCTTCAGCAGTGTAGATATCTGGCCAGCTATCATTATCATAATCAAAAAAGGATGCACAAAAAGTAGCGTTTTCCAAATCATTTTGCCCAATCATCTCTGATATTTCTGTAAAGGATTCTCCACCATTATTTCTAAAAAAACGATTATTACATCCTCGGCAAGAAAGAAAGACATCCAGAAACCCATCCTTGTCAAAATCACCCCAAGTTGATCCGAAATAAGATTGATTTTGAACAAATAAATTTCGGGCACTCGTTACATCTTCAAATTCAAAATTTCCATTGTTTTCATAGAGCCGATGACCAGCAAAACCAGCAGAATAAAAGTCTTTGTCTCCATCATTGTCAAAGTCTATCCATAGAACAGATTTTTGTTCAGTGCTATTTATAATGCTTGGGATTTCTATGATTTCGAAAACACCCTGATTGTTTTTGAGGAAAACAATATCTAATCCGTTTTGAGTGGCAAAGGTTAAGTCGTCCCAACCGTCTTGGTCAAAATCCACGAAACTCAATCCACCGCCAAAAGCTCCTGTGCCATAGCTTGACCAAGATTCGTCACTGACAAATTCAAATAATTGTGCGGAAACAACAAAGGGTAGGAGCAGAGCTGCTAGTAGATTGATAAAAAATTTTCTCATGCCAGTCGGATAAAAAATAAAAGCATCTATTTTGATTTGGGTAAACTTTGCCAAGTGATTGGCTCTTAAAGAAAGAACGTGAAAATTTACCGAATTGCTAAAAAAAACGATGCTTTTATTTCTGCCATACTGCTAATCCTAATATAAAAGTAAAATTTTTACATTATTCTAAATAATCCTTTTTAAAATCTTCAATGGTACGGCGCTCTCTTTTTGTAGGACGGCCGGCTCCTCTTTCTCTACGTTCAGGTGCAGCTTTACCAATGTACCAATCTTGGTACTTGTTTAATTCATCATCAGGTGTCAAGTCAGTATAACATTCCTGTGCTAATGTTGCCGAGACTCGTTTTTCAATTAACTTGTCTACTTTGAAAATCAAATTAAAACCATTCTTTCTAACATGTACGATTTCGCCTACAGTTACTAAATAAGAAGGCTTTACATTCAATTCATTAAGCTTAACTTTCCCTGATTTAACAGAATGAGTAGATAGGGATCTCGATTTGAAAATCCGCACACTCCACAACCATTTATCTATTCTAGTTTTTACCAAAATGAGTTTTTCTTTATTAACTACGATCTAATCCAGGAAGTTCCATCTTAAAAGATTCGAGTGTATCTACTATTGTTTTTGCAACATAATAATCTCTGTACCATCGAGAATTTACAGGAACAATATGCCAAGGAATAACAGATTCATTTATCGCATATTCATAACAATTCATATATTTATCCCAATGCTCTCTTTCTTTCCAATCATTCTCGTTATGCTTCCAGTGCTTGTTAGGATCATCAATTCGTTCTTGCAATTCTTCTTGTTGCTTGTCTTTGGAAATATGCATGTAGAATTTTAGAATGGTGGTGTTATTGTCTTCTTGCAAAAGAGTTTCGAACGCATTAATCGCATTCATTCTCATCTTTACTTTTTCTTCTGATATCCAACCATGCACTCGTTGAATGAGAATGTCTTCATAGTGTGATCTGTTGAATACACTTACCATTCCTTTGCTAGGAGTTCTTTTATGTACGCGCCATAAAAAATCATGAGCGAACTCTTCATCCGTCGGTTTCTTGAACGAAAAAGCATGAACGATTCCTGGACTACAGTATTTAAATATATTTCGCGTAGCGCCATCTTTACCGCTACTATCCATTCCTTGGAAAACGACGAGCAAGCTGTTTTTTTGCTCGCCAGACATAGTCATGGTGAGATCACCAATGTGTCTGAAAAGTGCTTCTGTCTGTTTTTTTAATTGTTTTTTACTTAAGTCTTCTGGTGGGCCTGCCGAAATTTCGGATAGTTTGATCATAGATAAATTTTTATTCGCTTTGTATTTTAACTGTTATGAGCTTCTGTTTCTTAAGGTTTAAAAGAGAAGCCAATGTATTTTTTTTGAAAAATTACTAAGGATTCATTTTACTTCTTCGAACTAAATAAGCTTGAAGAATTTGTTTGAAACCCTTATTGATATCCGCTTCCACAAAATCAATTTGATACTGCAGACATTTTACTTTCAATTTCTGCATGAACTCACCCATCTGTTTGATATAATAATCTTTAACCTGATTGGATTGCAATCTTACTTTTTCACCACTTTCCATATCTATGAAAACATAAGGTCTGTTCTCAAATTCAAAATCCAATTCTTTGGCTTTATCAACTACGTGAAATAAGACAACTTCGTGCTTATTGTGTTTTAAATGTTGCAACGCTGAAAACAACTGGTCAATATTTTCTGAGTCTTCAAACATATCACTGAAGATCATGACCATAGATCGCTTATGAATACTATCGGCGATTTGATGAAGTGCTTGAGCCGCATTGGTACTCTTATTGTGTTCTGGATTTTGAATCAACTTGTCCAAATGGGTCAAGAGCAAGCGGTAATGCGACGTACTTGATTTAGCACGGGTATGAATATTCACACTGCTGTCAAAAATACTCAAACCGAAAGCGTCTCTTTGCTTCTTTAATAAATTCATTAAACTTGCTGCCGCAAGGGAAGACCAATGCAATTTATTTAAAGGAGCGCCTTTTTTGTCAGGCTCTGGAAAATACATAGAAGAAGAGGCGTCCAATACAATTTGACAACGGAGATTCGTTTCTTCTTCAAATCGCTTAACAAACAGCTTATTCGTACGCGCGTAGACTTTCCAATCTATATTCTTAGTTGCTTCTCCTTGATTATAAATACGATGCTCAGCAAATTCCACACTGAATCCATGAAACGGACTTTTATGCAATCCAATAATAAACCCTTCCACAACTTGTTTAGCCAATAGTTCAAGGTTGCCCAAGTCTCTGACATCAAAGTTTTCAAGTAAACTGGTATTATTTTTAGAAGCCATGTGTTCCTTTTTTTATGATTGAGTGTTTAACACTCCTTTAAAACGATCTATTCTAGAAACTGTTGCATCTTGATAGTCAATGTAAAAGCCCTTACCTGATATACAGATAAGGGCTTCAATGTATTACTTTTTTCGGAAGTAATTAAAGTGCAGCTTCAATTTTTTTGCTCAAAGCTTCTTTAGTTGTAACTCCAACTTGTTTGTCAACTACTTCTCCATTTTTTAAAATTAAAATTGTAGGTATTGACCTTACGCCATATTTCATTGAAACATTAGGATTGTGGTCTACATTTACCTTTCCAATAACAGCTTTTCCTTTATAATCTTCTGCCAATTCTTCAATAATTGGAGTGATCATACGGCAAGGTCCGCACCATTCTGCCCAAAAATCTACTACTGCAACGCCTTCTTGATCGATAGCTGTTGTTTGAAAATTATCATCTGTGAATTCAAATGCCATGATTTATCTATTAAATTTTTATTAAGTATTTCAGTAACCCAATAACACCTAATCTGATGCTATTGTTGCAAAGATAATTATAATCTTTATATCTCTCTGTCTGAATTGGGACAGAAAAATGAATGAATTAGAATTGATAAGGACCAAGAAGCACTTTAAGTTCCTGATAATCAATAATATCTGACCAATAATCTTCTATGCCTTCATATACACTCAACACAAAAATCCCGCCTTGTTTCTTAAAATTCTTGACTTTTGCCAATTTTAGCAACGCAACAACTTGTCCTTTAGGAAGATTATAGACCTCAGGAAGTATGTTTTTCTCTCTAATAAATGCATTTACTGCCGTTTGATCTTTCAAAGGGTCAGTGTTTACTAATATAATTCGGACAGCAGGTTCGTGGTTCGACTGTTCCAAATCGTTTAAAACAACATTTCTTTGTAAACTTTGCTCATCTGAAATAGACCAAAAATGCAATAATTGAAGTTGGTCATTGGTTAGAATTGATTGAGAAAGTTGTTCCGGAGTGACCAAATCTGCCACCTTGCCTTTAGCTTGGCCCAATTGAAGCCTTTCTTCCTCAGTGAGATTTTCAGGAGCGGATCCCTCGGCATGGGGTAGAATAGATTCAAAATTTTTCTGATTGGATTCTGCTTTTTTCTGTTCACCAGCACAGGATATACAGGCAAAAATCGTTAATAGGGTCAAGAATTTTATAATTTGCATCTTTCAAAGTATTTCTGACTTACATTAATCAAGTAACGAACCAAAATAGTCAAAAAGCATAAACCAGTGTTCAAACGTCATTTCAATTTCAATAAAATTCCAAGATTACAATCAAAATTATATTGGTTAGGATTTGGAGTACTAATGCTAGGAATACGTTTTATAGCAGGTTATTTTCCAGATAAAGTTGAATCATTTTATAGCCAAGGCATATTCAAAGCTATAAGAATTGCGATGGACAAAAGCATCACAAATATACCGATACCTTTATGGTCCATTTTTGCAGTAGTTTTAATTTTCTGGTTAATCCGACAAGGGATTAAAAGCAGTCGTAAAACACTTTCAGTTCAACAAAGATTACTAAATTTTCTTTTTTCCATTCTAGCTTTTGTTGGTGGAACCGTTGGGCTATTCCTATTTTTATGGGGTTTTAATTATGCCCGTCCTTCTATTAAAGATCACATTGGAATTGTTTTTTCAAAACCAAGAAAGGCAGATTTAAAATTAGAATTAGAATTGGAAACGAAAGCATTGATTGCTGATCGAAACCTAATAGAGAGCATTGAATTCAAAGATTATAAATCGATGAAACAGCTTGCTAAGAAAAACCTTATTGATGTTTTCGATGATTATGAATTTCCACACTTTGGCGATCCTAACTTAAAATTAAATCAACCTCATGGCTGGTTACTAAGATGGTCCACCGCAGGGTTTTATTTTCCTTGGGCAGGCGACTGTAACGTTGCCCCTGGTTTATTGGATATGCAGTTGCCATTTGTTATGTCTCATGAATACGCGCATGCTTACGGAGTGACCAATGAAGGGGAATGTAATTTCCTAGCCTATTTGGCATCTTTGAAAGCTGAAAATCCTTTTATTCGATATAGTGGTAGATTTGCTTATTGGCAATTTCTGAGAAAGAATTATCGAAGAAATTTCGGTGATGAAGAATACAAGAAATTCTTTAATGACCTTCCTGAAAAAATACAAGAAGACGTCATCGCAGTTTATGAAAACGGTTTGAAATACCCGGATATTCTACCCAATTTAAGATATGCGACCTACGATCTGTTCTTGAAATCTCAAGGCGTGAAAGAAGGGAATGCAAGTTATTCTGAAATTATAGAGTTGGTCATTGCATGGAAAAAGAAGACTCAATATTATTGAGGAACACTGCAAATCATATTCACGATTTCAATCAATGATTTATTCAATTGTTCAATAGCCAAAGGAATATTCCAATTGTCTTTGTTCCTACTTTCAACATAATTGCTCACAGATCTTAATTCGATATAGTTTACTTTTTCTTGAGCACAGACAAAGGCAACAGCAGCGCCCTCCATAACTTCCAAGTCAACATCATACTTTTTTTGTATTAAATTGATACTTTGAGTACTACCGTGTACTTTATTTACTGTGAGGCAACTAGCGGAGGGTAGAAAGTTAAAAGCTTCAATGCTTTCATTGAGAATAGACTTTGCTTTAAACGGAAAACTATCCGACATGAGCTCCATGTCAAAAACATCTGTGAAAGTCTGATCCGCTTCTTCTACACCTAAATCTCCCAAAATTTGTTTATTGATTTTGTAAACGGATCCTAGTTGAAACTCTTTTCGAAAACTTCCAGCAATTCCTACATTTAAAACCAAATGTGGTTTTGCGACGGACAGCGTCTTAGTCAAAAAATAGGAGGTATGCAACATTCCAACACCAGTAACTAAAAACTGTATCTTATTGCCATTGAGTTCAAAATTGTGTGTGTCAACTTCTTTCGCTTGTTCTTTAATAAACAAATACAAGGGCTGTATTTCAAACTGCGTTGCACTAACTATAAGCAAATCCATTTATTGTAAATTGTAGTTGACACTTAATGCCGGACTGACGCCTAAGGTCTGATGAAAAGAAGCGCCAACATCTATACTTAAATTATCATTGGCTTCATATCCCAATCCAAAACTCAATTGAGTTGGATTCAAATTAATTCCACCTCGTAAGTAAAACGAAGTTACAATGCTATATTCCAAACCTATTTTCACGACCAATGGATATTCAATGTCTTTTTCAACTTCACCATAAAAAGTAACTTTGTCAGATGCTTTGTACGCGAAACCCAATTCAAATACAGTAGGTAAATCTTCATCTTCAACGATTTCAACCCGCACTGGACTAAAGGCATGTACACCAACCGTTAGGTTATCCAAAACCTCATATTGAAGACCTGCTTCAAAAGAAAATAAAGTCCTTCTTCCATAATTCGGAATAGTTGTATTCAAAACATCAAATTGGATTCCAATCGCCAACTTATCCATAAGTTTCCTCGCATAGGCGATTCCAAGTCTTTGTTCATTATAAGATTCATATCCAAAATAACTGACCGTCAAACCAAATGTTCCGGATTTGGTAGGTAAAGCTGCAGCCGCTGAAACAGTTTTTATTTCACTCAAGGCAAATCGACTTTCGCCAAATAAAGTAAAAGCAGTTTTAGGAAGGAAGGCTAGCCCAGCTTGATTCGCAAAAGCTGCATTGATGTCATTGAAACTTACTCCAAGATTTCCCATCGCAATACCTTTTGCTCCACCAGCTGGAGGTGTTCCATTTTGGGCGTCCATGTTAAAAAAGGCCATTACCAAGAAAAAAACTATAACAATTCTCATTTTCAATATTTTTGAATTTAGAATTTTAAGATTTCGCTATTCTCGGGGAAAAGTTAGAAGAAAACGGCTTGTAATATCTAAAAAATATTGTTTTAAGAACGATATGTCGAATGTTATTTTTAAATAAAAAATCAATAAGGCGGCTCAATCCCATCGTTTAACAGAACATCTTTATTATTTTTGGGGAACATAAGTGCTACAGCTTATTTTTGACTTGCGCTTAAATATTGAAACACTAAAAAATACTTCATGGCAAAGCTTAGACAAAACCACACTCCAAAAGGTGACTCCTCCCCATTTAGCGGTTTATTGACCAAAGTCGGCATGTTTGCAGTAGTTATTGCAGGCCTCTTTTGGGTTTTCAGCCAGTTTACTGGAGAAGAATCCACCTTTGAAGAAGCTGTCGAAAAGGCAGAAGAGGTACTTAAAGGAGGCAATAATAACGATCGAGATAACGGTCAAGACGGACCAGGAAGCCCAGGATTACCAGGCCTTTCAGAAATTATGCTCCCAACCTCTACCACAGGCGAGGTCATCAAACATGAATATTATGCTTTAAGTTATTCCGAAGAACACGAACAAGCAGAATGGGTGGCTTATGAATTAACCAGAGAAGGAATTCAAGCGCCTAACTCTCCAAGACCAAACAACTTTAGACCTGATCCAAAGGTCCGAAAAGCTTCCGCTTCTAAAGGAGATTATCGAGGATCTGGATACGATCGTGGACATATGGTTCCGGCCGGAGACATGAACTTTTCAGAAAGAGCAATCTCAGAAACATTCTACATGAGTAATATGAGCCCTCAAATTAGAAATTTCAATGGTGGAATTTGGAGGGAATTAGAAGAGAATGTTCGCGATTGGGCATACAAGAACCGCCATCTATATGTTGTGAGTGGCCCGATTTTGACCTCAGGTATAAGAGAAACCATCGGACTAAATAAAGTGGCAGTACCGGAAGCTTACTATAAGATATTATTAGACTTGACGAATCCAGAATTAAAAGCGATTGCCTTTGTAATGCCAAATGAATTAAGCAATCATCCGATTTCTCATTTTATGACAACGATCGATGAAGTTGAATCCTTGACAGGAATCGATTTCTTTCACGAACTTTTTAAAGACAAACAATTAGAGGCTCAGTTGGAAAGCACATTTGACGAAGACGCTTGGCCATTTAACCAAAAGAAATTTGAGGAAAGATTGGCGCATTGGAACAAAAGAAAGTAAAATTTGCAAAGAAAGGGTGACAATGTAGCCTTTTAACCAGTCCTAATATTTAGAGAATTCCAAACACAAAAACAAAATCACGTATGGCTAATAAAGAAGATTTTTTAAAACAAATAGAAGAAGGTTATAAATTCGAAGGCGAAGCATTGGTCTTAGGTGGAGCGATGCTGAATGGAGAAGTTATGACTAATTCATTGGTAAAGATTCCACTCAAGATGCTAAATCGACACGGTTTGATAGCTGGAGCCACGGGATCTGGAAAGACCAAAACTTTGCAAATCATTGCTGAGCAATTGTCTGCCCAAGGTGTTCCATCCTTGTTGATGGACATTAAAGGTGATTTGAGTGGTATTGCCACAGCAAGCGCAGGACACCCGAAAATCGATGAAAGACATGCCCAGATTGGCATACCTTTTACTGCAGGTGGAAGCCCAGTAGAATTTTTGACTTTGTCAGAGGAAAAAGGAGCGAGGTTGAGAGCAACAGTTTCTGAATTCGGTCCAGTTCTTTTATCTAAAATCTTAGATATCAATGACACACAGAGTGGAATATTATCTGTAGTTTTTAAATACAGTGATGACAACAATCTACCGCTTCTTGACCTTAAGGACTTGAAAAAAGTATTGAATCATGTTACAGGAGAAGGAAAAGACGAAGTAGAAGAATCTTATGGCAGAATGTCAACTGCTTCTACAGGAGCTATTTTGAGAAAAGTAGTAGAATTGGAACAGCAAGGAGCAGACGTCTTTTTCGGAGAACGATCGTTTGAAGTAGATGATTTGTGCAGAATGGATGAAAACGGAAGGGGAGTGGTTTCTGTATTAAGATTGAGAGACATTCAAGATCGACCAAAATTATTTTCAACTTTCATGCTTCAGTTATTAGCAGAAGTTTATGCAACATTCCCTGAGGCTGGAGATATGGATCGTCCAAAACTGGTCTTATTCATTGATGAAGCACACTTGGTATTTGATGAAGCTTCTAAAGCCTTATTAGACCAAATCGAAGCGATTGTAAAACTGATTAGATCAAAAGGTGTCGGATTATTTTTTGTTACGCAAAATCCTGATGATGTACCTGAAGCAGTTTTAGGACAACTAGGACTAAAAGTGCAACATGCGCTTAGAGCCTTTACCGCTAAAGACAGAAAAGCGATAAAAATGGCTGCGCAAAATTACCCAGATACAGCGTTTTATCAAACTGAAAACTTATTGACAGAATTAGGGATAGGAGAGGCTTTGGTAACCAGTTTAAATGAAAAAGGAATACCTACACCGTTGGCCCATACGATGCTTAGAGCTCCGCAATCGAGAATGGACGTATTGACAGAAAGCGAGATAGAAGAAATCCTTTCTAAGTCTAAAATTATTGAAAAATACAATGAAGTCGTAGATAGAGAAAGTGCTTATGAAATCTTGAATGCTAAGATGAAAGAGGCAGGTGAAGAAGAGCACCAAGAGAAAATTAAAAAGCAAAAGAAAACAGCTTCAAGTGCTAAAAGCACCAAAGAAGAGAAATCCGTGGTTGAAAAAGTGATGAGCAATACTACCACACGTCAAATAGGGCGTACTGTGGCTCGAGAACTGACCAGAGGCTTGTTAGGTGTGCTGGGAATCAGTACGAGTAAGAGAAGAAGTAAAAAAGGCTGGTTCTAATCAGCGAATGCATAAAACAACAAAAGGCGGTAAGTTAATTCTTACCGCCTTTTTTCATCCTATTCTTTAAAATATAATCTTGCGGGTTGCAATGGAATATATTCAGATTGATAACTGGTCCAGGGTTTCTTCTTAAAGTGATTCCCACCGATATAAGTCATTATCTTTTCAAAAGATTCTGTGTTTTTATAGCCTTGAAGCGATTGGATCAATTTCTTGTCTTCATCCAAGAACGCAAATGCAGGAGTCGT